>DWYJ01000085.1 GCA_019118745.1 Candidatus Desulfovibrio gallistercoris
GAGCGAGGAAAGAAAGGGCGGATGGTATCCATTTGAGCAGATGAAAGATAAAAAAGAGTAGACATGGTAACCTCCGTCTCCATACCTACTCTTTTTTGAAGCGTATGGAAATAATGAGTCCTGACCCTAGGTGCTGCCGGCACTATTTGCTGTCTGTTTGGGGGGAAAAGAGGGAAGGCGAGGCAACTCCGCCCCAAAAGCAAACGGAGTTTGGACTGGTTGGGTAACTTGGCGCATTTTCAGTGTGAAACGCGTTGCCTTCCAAAGCCTGCGCCCTCCCGTTTCGCGGAAAAAACACGGTTTTCCGCCTGGTTCGGGCCAGGAGGCTGCGCCGCCTCGTCGGTTCGATAGTGCCGTGAGACAAAAGACGCTGAAAAAAATATGCCGGGGAAAGGATAAGACCTTTCTCCGGCATGTTTTTTCGTATCCGCCAATGAACGGGGAGAGACCGGTACTGGATCTAGAATTCCGTAAACTGGCCGAGGCCTTCCCGATCCCCCAGAGTGGAGAGCACTTGTTCCAGCAGGATGCCCTCGGTATTGACGGTGTTCTGCGTGAGGGTGACGCTGATGCCGCGCGTCACGAAGCGCACGGCGCGCTCCACCGCAAGGGGCAGGCTGTCGCCCTGGAGCAGGGCCCCGACAAGGACGCTGGCGAAGACGTCGCCCGTACCGGGATAGAAGGCGTCGATCCAGCGGCTGCTGACCATCCAGAAACGGCCTTCCGTGCGGTCGTAGGCCACGGAGGCGCAATAGCCGTCCCGGTAGGCGGGCGCGCTGGTGATGACGACCTGACGCGGCCCCATGTCCGACAGACGGACGAGCTGGCGCTTGAGCGCCTCCGGGGAAAGGCCGGGATCGTAGGGTTCATCCAGCAGCAGGGCGGCCTCGGTGAGGTTGGGCGTCACGATGTGGGCACAGCTGATGAGGCGGCGCATGGCGCGCACCATATCCATGGTCTGGGTGGGCAGGAGCACGCCGTTGTCCGCCAGCACGGGATCCACCAGCGCAAAACCGGAAGGCTTGAGGAAGTCTCGTACGCAGCGTTCGGCGATCTCCACCTGATCCAGATTGCCGAGAAAGCCGGAGTACACGCAGTCGAACGTCAGTTGCAGGCGCTGCCAGTGATCGAGGATGGGATGCATCTCACCGGTCAGGTCATGGAAGGTGAAGCCTGTCATGCCGCCGGTCTGGGTGGAGAGCACCGCCGTGGGCAGAGGGCAGGTCTGGATGCCCATATTGTTGAGGATGGGGATGGCCGCGGTCAGCGAGACGCGGCCAAATCCGGAAAGGTCGTGGATGGCGGCGACGCGGCGCAGCGGAGTTTCGTACATGGCGTTTCATGCTCCTGCCGTCAGGCTTGACGGTTGTGGGGATAGGGGAGAGCGTCAGGCCTTTTCACGCAGCAGGGCCTCCCGCACCTCGCGCCAGCCGGGGGCGGCCTTGTCCTTGTCGGAAAGGATGCGCGCCGGGGAATCCGGCCAGACGATGCCGATATCCGGGTCATCCCAGCGCAGGGAACCCTCGTCCTCAGGGTGGTAGAAATCCGTGCATTTGTAGTGGAAATGCGCGGTCTCGCTCAATACGAGGAAGCCGTGGGCCATGCCCGGCGGCACCCAGAGCTGATGCTGATTGTCCGCCGTGAGGATGGCCCCGAACCATTGCCCGAACGTCGGGGAATCGGGGCGGATGTCCACGGCCACGTCAAAAACGCTGCCCAGCGAGACGGAGACCAGCTTGCCCTGCGGATGGCGGCGCTGGAAATGCAGGCCACGCAGGGTGCCCCCGCGGGAACGAGAATGATTGTCCTGCACGAAGGGGAGGTTGATGCCGGCCGCGGCATAGCGCTCCTGCTGCCAGGTCTCCACGAAGAAGCCCCGCTGATCCCCCCAGATCTTGGGCCGAATGAGGAGTACGTCCGCAACGTTTGTCTGTTCAACTTCCATAATTTTTCTCGTAGGTTAGCTTTTCATTTGGCCGGATGCCCGGTTGGAAAGGATCAGGTCCGCCGCCTCGCCCAGGCTGGCCGCCCGCAGCAGGGCGGGCTCCTCATCCGGCAGGGCGATGTCGGTGGTGAGCAGGATGGGCGTGCAGCCCGCCGCCCGTCCGGCGATGATATCGCTCATTTTGTCGCCGATCATCCACGAGCGCTCAAGGTCGATGAACCAGTCGTCCGCCGCCCGCAGCAACATGCCGGGAGCAGGCTTGCGGCAGGTGCAGGCCCCACTGATGTCCGGATGGTGCGGACAATGGTAAAAGGCGTCGATATGTGCCCCCTGGGTACGCAGTTCGGCATTCATCCAGTCATGCAGGGCCTGCATGGTCGCCACATCGTAGTAGCCGCGGGCGATGCCGGACTGATTGGTGACCACGATGAGCAGGTAGTCCGCCCAGCGCAGGCGGGCCAGCGCCGCGGCCACGCCGGGCAGCCAGCGGACGTCTTCCGGCCGGGAAACATAGCCGAGATCCGCGTTGAGGGTGCCGTCCCTATCCAGAAAGACGGCGGGCCGCAGGGCCGAAGAGGCGGCGTTCACCACATCGTTCTCCCGTCACCAGCCGCGTACAGCGTCCACCAGTTCCAGCAGATACTGCCCGTAACCGGACTTGCAGAGCGGTCGGGCCAGATCCCGCAGGTGGTCGGCGTCGATGAAGCCCTTGCGCCAGGCGATCTCTTCGGGGCAGGCGACCTTGAGTCCCTGACGGCACTGGACGGCCTGCACGAAGTTGGCCGCCGCCAGCAGGGAGTCGTGCGTGCCCGTGTCCAGCCAGGCGATGCCGCGGCCCATGCGGGCCACGCGCAGGCTCCCTTCGCGCAGGTAGTGGTTGTTGACGTCCGTTATTTCCAGTTCGCCGCGGGCCGAGGGCCGGATGGTGCGGGCCACCTCCACGATGCGCTCGTCATAAAAGTACAAGCCGGTCACGGCAAAGTTGGAGCGCGGTTCTTCCGGCTTTTCCTCGATGCTCAGGGCGTTGCCTTCCTCGTCGAATTCCACCACGCCGTAGCGGGCCGGATCGCTGACATGATAGGCAAAGACCGTGGCTCCTTTCGTCTGCTGCATGGCTGTTTCCAGCAGCCTGTCCATGCCGTGTCCGAAAAAGATGTTGTCGCCCAGGATGAGGCAGGCCGGACCGCCCGCCAGAAAATCCTCGGCCAGCAGGAAAGCCTGGGCCAGGCCATCGGGATGGGGCTGGACGATGTAGGTGAAGGCGCAGCCCCACTGGCTGCCGTCGCCCAGCATGGCCTGGAAGAGGGGCAGATGCTGCGGCGTGGAGATGATGGCGATCTCCCGCATGCCCGCCAGCATGAGCACGCTGAGCGGGTAGTAGATCATGGGTTTGTCGTACACGGGCATGAGCTGCTTGCTGACGCCCAGCGTGATGGGGTGCAGGCGCGTGCCGGAGCCGCCTGCCAGGATGATACCCTTGCGTTGCATGTCAGCGCCTCGCGTAGTTGGTTTCCAGCCACTGGCGGTAAGCGCCGCTCTGCACGGCTTCGAGCCATTCGGCATTGTCGAGGTACCAGCGGACGGTGTCGCGCAGGCCGGAGTCGAAGCTGTGGCGGGGCTGCCAGCCCAGTTCCCGTTCGATGCGGTCGCAGTTCATGGCATAGCGCCAGTCATGGCCCGGCCGGTCCGTGACGAAGGTGATGAGGTCGGCATAGGGGCCGTCGGCGTGGGGGCGCTCCTCGTCCAGTATGGCGCAGACGGCCCGGACCACGTCCAGATTGTTGCGCTCGGCCCGGCCGCCGATGTTGTAGGAACGACCCGGCGTGCCGGCTTCCAGCACGCGGGCGATGGCAGCGCAATGATCCTCCACGTGCAGCCAGTCCCGCACGTTCTCTCCCGTGCCGTAGATGGGCAGGGGCGCGCGGTCCAGAGCATTGCGGATGAGGAGGGGGATGAGCTTCTCGGGGAACTGGCGCGGCCCGTAATTGTTGGAACAGTTGGTCAGCAGCACGGGCAGGCCGTACGTTTCGTGGAAGGCCCGCACCAGATGGTCGCTGGCCGCCTTGGAAGCCGCATACGGGCTGTTGGGCGCGTAGGGCGTGTGCTCGGTGAAGGCGGGATCTTCCGGGCCGAGGCTGCCGAAGACTTCATCCGTGGAGACGTGCAGGAAGCGGAAAAGCCGTTGTTCCTCTTCCTTCAGCGAACGCCAGTAGGCCAGCACGCAGCGCAGCAGGGCGGTGGTGCCCAGCACGTTGGTGCGCACGAAGGCTTCGGGATCGAGGATGGAGCGGTCCACATGGCTTTCCGCCGCAAAGTTGATGACCGCGGCGGGACGGTGCGTGCGCAGCAGATGGGCCACCAGCTCGCTGTTGCCGATATCGCCCTGGACGAAGGTATGATCGGGATCCCCGGCCAGCGAGGCCAGATTGGCGAGGTTGCCTGAATAGGTCAGCTTGTCCAGCGTGACGACGGGTGTACCGGCGGCCCGCGTCCGCAGGACGTGACAGGAGCCGATGAAACCGGCGCCGCCGGTGATCAGATGGCAGGAATTCATAGTGGTGTCCTTGCTGATGATGATGCCGCATGGTAGGCGAAGACCGCCCGGACGGCAAGGGGAAAAGGCCTGCATTGCCGCTCCCCCGGCGGGGATATCCCGTCCCGGCCGGGCGCTCAGGACAGGGCGGCCCGTCCGGCGGCCACGCCGCTGGCCCAGGCCCAATGCAGATTGTAGCCGCCCAGCAGGCCCGTCACGTCCAGCAGCTCGCCGGTGAGGAACAGCCCCGGCAAAAGGCGGCTCTCCAGACGGCGGGGATCCACCTCGCGCACGTCCACGCCGCCGCCGCAGACCTCGGCCTTGCGGAAGTCCGCCACGCCGGAGGGTTGGAAGCGCCGGGCGTGCACGGCGGCGCAGAGCTCTTCCCGCGCCTTGCGGGACAGTTCGGCCGCGCGGCGGCGGGCAAGCTCCGGCGGCAGCAGGGCCTCGGCAAGCCGTTGCGGCAGCATCCTCCGCAGCAGGGAAGACGGCGTCCGGCCGCCGCCCTGGGGATCGTCCAGCAGCGCACGGAAGGGCGTTCCCGGCAAAAAGTCCACCTCTACGGACATGCCCGGTTCCCAGAAGAGCGAGGCCTTGAGGGCCGCCGGGCCGCTGAGGCCCTCGTGGGTGAAGAGCAGATCGTCCTGCCAGACGGGATCGCGGGCCAGCGCCGGCGGGAGATCTGCCTCCGGCAGGGAGATGCGTACCGGCAGGGAGATGCCGGCCAGCGTCCGCGGCGCGTCTTCGGCCGGCGATATGGCCGGGCGCATCGTCTTGCCGGCGGAGCGGGCGGCGGGGGGCAGTCCCCGGCGGGCGGAGGAGAGCGGCGGCTCCGTTGGCCGGGGGGCGCCTCCCGCCGGGCCGGGGAGCGCGTCAGGCGGCAGCAAAAAGGGGGTGAGCGCCGGGAAGGGCGGGATGAGCGTGTGGCCGCAGGACTGCGCCAGCCGGAAGCCCGCCGGGGAACCGCCCGCCTGCGGCCAGGCCGGGGAACCGGCGGCCAGCACCACGGCGCGGGCCAGGCAGGGGCCGCCGTCCGTCTCCACGCAAAAGCCGTCGGCCGTGCGTCGCAGAGCCTGTACCGCACAGCGGGTGCGCACCTCGCCGCCGCGCGCCCGGACGTCTTCCATAAGGCAGTGCAGGAGGTTGCGTGCCGGGACCGTCAGGAAGAGCTGGCCGTGCTCGCGTTCCTCCACGGGCAGGCCCCAGGCCGCCACGAGGCGCTCCATGACCGCCGGAGAAAAGGCCTTGAGCGCGGGCGCGCAGAAAGCGGGATCGCCGCAGCGGTAGTGCAGCGGCAGCACGCGACGATTGGTGAAGTTGGCCTTGCCGCCGCCGCTCACCAGCAGCTTGCGCCCCGGCTGGGCGGCCTGTTCCAGCACGAGGACGCGCAGGCCGCGTCCGGCCGCTTCGCGCGCGCACATGAGACCGGCCGGACCGGCTCCCGCCACAAGGACGTCCGTCCGCAGAGGGACGGCGGCATTTGACAGTCTTTCGGCTGCCGGACTAGGCTTGCAAGACATACGGTCACCTGTTGCGGATATGTGGGCTTGCCGGACATCCCGTCCGGAGAGGGAGGCGCGGCGGGGGACCTGTCCCGTTCCCCGCCGGCAGGAAAAAACGCCATGCGGCACGAGCGCGCCGCGTCCTGACTGCCGGGCAGGGAGCGGCGCAGCGCAACCATACACAAGGGGGCCCGTGGTGCCAATACTTCCTGGCGGGTATGAACCGCCCTTCTGGGCGCGGCAGGCGCACGTCAATACCATCTGGGCCGCCAAGTGCCGCCGGGTGCGCTATCCCGGAGCCGGACAGCGCGGCCGGGTGCGCCGCATACGCCTTGAGACGCCGGACGGCGATTTTCTGGATGTGGACGACCATCCGCCCCTGCGGGAGGGCGGCGCGCAGGCGGGAGCGGCGCGTGGCGTCGTCGTGATCTCGCACGGTCTGGAAGGGCACAGCCGCCGCCGGTATGTGCTGGGTCTGACGGCCGAACTGGTGCGGCGCGGTTTCCGGGTGCTGGCCTGGAACATGCGTTCCTGCTCCGGCGAGCCCAACCGGACGCGGCGTCTCTACCACATGGGCGAAACGGACGATCTGGCCTGCGTGGTCTCCCATGCCGGGACCTTCGGCCTGCCGGTGCTGCTGGCCGGTTTCAGCATGGGCGGCAACCAGATCTGCCGCTATCTGGCCGAGGCTCGCCGTTCGCCCTGCGTATGCGCCGCGGCGGCGGTGTCCGTGCCCTGCGATCTGCCCGCGGCCGCGAGGGTCATGGCCGGACCGGGCTGCCGTCTCTACATGCACTATTTCCTGCGCACCCTGCGGGCCAAGATGCGCGAAAAGGCGGCCCGCTTCCCCGATTTCCCCTCGCTGGACGGCATGGAACGTTTTCAGACGTTCAACGAGTTCGACGAACGTTTCACCGCGCCCCTGCACGGCTTTGCCGACGCCGCGACCTACTGGCGGGAATGCAGCGCCCTGCCGGTGCTGCCCCGTATCGACATCCCCCTCTACCTGCTGCTGGCCGCGGACGATCCCTTTTGCGCGCCGTCCTGTTATCCCTGGGACGCCGCGCGGGAAAATCCACACCTTTTTCTGGAGGTGCCCCGCCACGGCGGGCATGTGGGCTTCGTCAGCCGCGGAGAAGTCTGGTACAGTGAGCGACGCGTGGCGGACTTCCTCACCGCGCACGTGGAGCGGAGCGTCGGCCGCTAAGGCCTGTTAATACTATTCACTTTTTGTTTGGGGGAAGGGGAACACCTCGCTCTGCTGTCGATGCCTGTAAGGCCTTACGGCCTAACAGGCACGGCCCTGCGGGCCGCCTTTCGGTCGCCGCCAGCGCGGGAGGGCCTAGCCTTTTCGCAGTTAAGCGAGAAAAGGCGTTTCCGAAAACCTTCCCCCCAAGCCTCCCATTCCTTCCCCAGCGCGCTTTTACCAAAGGAAGATACGGGGACCGAGGCTCGCCCGCTCCCAAAAGGCAAGCGGAGCGTGTGTGGAAAGATTGCGCTTTTCTCGAGCGTTTTGCCTTTGAAAAAGAGGAAACGCGAGGCGGCGGCACTGCGCCGCCCGGCCGAAACCGAGCGGGAAGACCGCGTTTTTTCCGCGAAACGCCTGGCCGGATGGTGTGAAACGTAAAGCGTTTCAAACTGAAAATAGAATAAGGAGCGGCAAATATGGCCGAAACGGCAGGGAAGGACAGAGGAAAGCGGATGGAAGCGCTTGCCGGGGCAGGGCTGGGGCTCGTCCTGCTGCTGGTCTGTTCCGGGTTTTTGTGGCGGCTGGAAGGCCGTCCCGAAGGGAAAGCGGACAGGCCGGCGGTGGAGGTGCTGGAACTTGAGGCGGACGGCTCTTCCGGGCCAGTCCCGTCCGGCAGGCTCGTCCATCTGAGCGGCCTTGTGGAGACGCCGGAGGTGCTGACGGACTCCTTGACCGGCTCTTCGGTGCAGGCGCTGGGCATCCGGCGTGAGGTGGAATATTTCCAATGGGTCGAAGTCCTCCGGCCTGCGGCGGCGTCCTCCGACGGCCCGCGCAAGGCGGAGGATTACGCCTATCACCAGCGCTGGGTCGCCGAGCCTGTGGATTCCTCCGCCTTCCATTCGGAAGAGGCGCGCCGCCGCTTCGCCAATATGACGCTTGTACGTCTGACGAACGAGAGCCGCTATGCCGGGGAGGTCCGTCTCGGCGTCTATCGTCTGCCGCCCGGGCTCACGGCTTCTCTGCCTGCCGAAGAACCCTTCACGGTCACGGTGTCCGGCAGTTTGCGGGATGAGCTCAACCGACAGGCGGCGCAGGCGCACCGCAGCGCCGGGCGCGGTCCGCTCCTGCTCTCCAATGTGGTGCATGCGCAGGGCGGCATCATCTACATAGGCGCGGGCGGTACGCCGCAAAACGGCGATGTGCGCGTCATCTACAGCCAGATCCCGCCCATGCGGGCCAGTCTGGCGGGAGCCGTGCAGGGGACGGACGTCACCGCCTGGCGCGGCGAGGGCGGCGAGATCTGCCGTCTGCTGCCGGGGGGGCAGACCGCGCAGGAGATGCTGCCGGAACTGACGCTTCCCGGCACGGGCCCGGCAGTGGTCTGGGGGCACCGGCTTGCGGCGGTCCTGGTCTGCGCTTGCGCCTTCTTCCTGCTCCTGCGACCGCTGCGGCAAGTTTTCAGCGGGGACAGCGCCTGCGCGTGCCGGATGAGCTGGGGGTGGGGCGGCGGCAGCCTGCTGCTGGGGCTGTTATGGACGGCCGCCCTCATCTGGGGGGCGGCGCAGGCGGCCGGCGCCGGCATGTGAGGGCTGCCGCGTCCGCCGGCCCCGTGCCGACGTTGGGGCCCCGTGTCCGTCTCACCACCAGTAAAGGGGGTAACGGCGCGCGGCGGAAAGATTGTTCACCACCAGGGCGATGCCCAGCATGAGGCAGGCTCCGGTCAGACAGGGGACGAAGGCATACAGGTAGCCAAGCTGGCGTATGCCTTCGCCGCCGGTGACGGCGATGAGCGCCGTGGCCCCGCCGGGCGGGTGGAGGGTCTTGCTCAGATGCATGAAGGCGATGGCCGTGGAAACGGCCAGTGCGGCAGTGAGCCAGAGCGGTGCCGGCAGCAGGCCGCAGCTCACGCCAGCCAGCGCCGAGACGAAGTGCCCTCCCACCAGATTGCGGGGCTGGGCCAGCGGGCTCTGCGGCGCGCCGAAGGCCAGTACCGCCGAGGCACCGAACGAGCCGATGAGCAGTGGAAAGCCCGTATTCCCCGTGGCGTGGCGTTCCAGCAGCGCAATGAGCGCAATGGCCAGACAGCTCCCCAGCCAGGAATGCAGGATCTCCCGTCCGGCGGCGCGCGGCGGCGACTGACCGCCTCCCCGCATTTTGCACAGCAGATGCAACATCCTGTCCTCCTTTCCTTGTTGCCGCGCCGAAATGGTATCGTTGCGCTGGCATTGGTGCGGCGTCCGCCGGTGCGGACGCGGACAGGAAGCGTTTTATCGGGAAAGCGGCAAGGCGGCAGTGCGCAGCCGCACAGGCAAGGACGTTTGTCCGGCAGGGCGGCGTTGTGTCGCCGCCTCGCGTTTCACCTTTTTCAAAGGTGAAACGCTCTAGGGCCTGTTAACACAAATTTTACATATTATTTCAATAGATAAGGTAGTTTATTCATATAAACTCCGCTTGCCCTCAAGGGGTGGCTGCCTCGTCCTCGGTATCCTCCCCTGATAAAAGCGCGCTGGGGAAGGGAAACCCGCTCCCGCGCCGGCGGCGACCGAAAGGCGGCCCGCAGGGCCGTGCCTGTTAGGCCGTAAGGCCTTACAGGCATCGACAGCAGAGCGAGGGGTTTCCCTTCCCCCCAAACAGGCAATAAATAGTGTTGACAGGCCCTAATCCGTATCGAACCAGCGGGCGATGCGGTCCCGTTGCGGGGCCTCGCCGTTGGGCTCGAGGTTCAGGGCCAGCATGAGTTTGAGGCGGGCCTTGGCGGCGCTCAGTTCGCCGCCCATGATGACGCCGAGGCGGCGCTGCTGCACCATGCCGCCGTCATAGGCGTAGACGTCCAGCACGCGGCCGCCGGTACGGGTGGCGTTGACGATGATGACCCCTCGCGCGATGGCCCGCTGGAGGGCGGGCATGGCGGTGGGCGGCACGTTGCCGCGTCCGAAGCTTTCGATGACGAGCCCTTCCGCGCCGCGCGAGACGGCAAAGTCGATGAGACCGCCGTCATCGCCGGTGACGATCTTGATGAGGTCGGCGCGGCGGTGCAGGTTGGCGGGCCAGAGGGTCTGCCGGTGCAGGGGCGCACGCCGGAAGATGAGGCGGTCGTCGTCCACGGTGCCGATGGGGCCCCACCACGGGGATTGGAAGGTGGCCACATTGGCCGCGTGGGTCTTGGCGGCTTCGCGCGCGGCGTGGATCTGGTCGTTCATGACCACCAGCGTGCCCATATCCCGCGCCTGCGGGGATGCGGCCACACGCACGGCGCTCATGAGGTTGCGCGGACCATCCGGGCCCAGCTCGTCCTCGGCATGCATGGCGGCCGTGAGGCAGACCGGCTTGGGGCTGTCCACGGCCAGATCGAGGAAATAGGCCGTCTCTTCCAGCGTATCCGTGCCGTGGGTGATGACCACGCCGGCCACGTCCGCCTCGGCAAGGCGGCGGCGTACCAGCGCGGCCAGGTCATACATGCGGTCCGGGGTCATGGCCGGGCTGGGCAGATTGGAGAATTCGCAGACTTCCAGCGGGCAGACCTGTCCCAGGCCGCGCACGCCGTCCACCAGCTCGCTGCCGTTGAGGGCTGGGGTCGCGCCGCCGGTGGCGGCGTCATGCAGCATGGCGATGGTGCCGCCGGTGGTGATGACGACGACTTTGTGATCCATGATGGTCTCCCTGACGGGCGGTTGTTTCTGGGCTATCAATAGAGCATTTTCCGTTTGAGACGCGTTGCGCTCCAAACCATGCGGCCTGTGGTTTCGCGAAAAAAAAACGCGGTCTTTTCCGCACATTTTGGGCCGGGCGGCGCTGTACAGCCGTTTCGCGCTCTGTCGCGTTCAAAGGCGAAACGCTCAACGGCCTGTCGACATGAATTTCACTGATCATTGCAGCAAATACGGCAAATCAACCGTACATGCCCCGCCTGCCCTGAGGGCGGTGCGCCCCGCGTCCGCAGGCCCTACGCCAATCGCCGGACGCGGCAGCGTTGCCGGAGCAGGGCCTCGTCAAGGCGGCTCATGGCGTCATGCAGAGCGATGCGATAACTGCCCGTGCCCGCGCCGTCACCGAGCTGTTCGTGGGCCAGCTCGCCGCTGATGCCCATGCAGCACATGCCGCAGAGGGCGGCTGCCAGCGGCGCGTCGGGATTGGCCCCGCAATGGCAGGCGATGACCCCGGCGGACATGCAGCCGGTGCCGGAGAGACGGGACATGAGGGCATGTCCGTTATCGACCCCCCAGGCCGTGGAACCGTCGGTCACGAGGTCGATGGGGCCGCTGATGACGACGACCGCCCCGGTGGCCGCCTGCAGGCGGCGGGCCAGGGCGAGGGCCTCGGCGAGCTTTTCCTCGCTGACCAGTTCGGTGGGGCAGGCGTCCACGCCGCGTGCCGAGCCGATGCCTTCGGCCAGGAAGCGTATCTCGGAGATGTTGCCCTTGATGACCGTGGGCTTGACCTGCTGGAGGATGTCGAGGGCCAGCTGGTTGCGGAAGGCGGAAGCCCCGGCCCCCACGGGATCGAAGACGACGGGGTGTCCGAGCCGGTTGGCCGCTTTGCCCGCGGCGAGCATGGCCTCGTGCGTTCGGGCGCAGGGCGTGCCCATATTGAGTACGAGCGCCGCGCAAAGGCGCGTGATGTCGTCGCTTTCGGCGGGATCGTCGGCCATGATGGGGGAGCCGCCCGCGGCGATGGTGATGTTGGCGCAGTCGTTGACGGTCACGTAGTTGGTGATGAAGTGGACCAGCGGCGTGGCGCGGCGCGTGGCCAGCCAGACGGCGGAAAGATCGAGCATACAGCCTCCCGGCAAAGGAATGGAGCCGCAGTATGCGTCAGGCCGGGCATGATGGCAAGAGGAGGGGGAGAGGCGTCCGTCGCTCCTTCGTTGACAGCCGCCCCCCGCTTCCCCTAGGTTCTGGACGCGTGCGCGTGCCGGCGGCGGGCTGCCCTTGGAGCATTTTCCTGCGGCCTGTCGTTTGCGGAAAAAATGCGGTCTCCCGCCTGGTTTGGGCCGGGCGGCGCTGTGCTGCCGCCTCGCGTTTTCCCTTTTTCAAAGGCAAGACGCCCCAGCGGGAACACGGACGCGGCACGCGGCCCGAGTTTGCAACGCCGTCCCGCAAGGCGGCATTCCCACGGAAAGATCACCATGAAAAGACGTATCGCTGCCGTTGTCCTGGCCGTCCTGTGTGTCGTCCCCTTTACCGCTCGCGCCGCGGAGATCGACATGGCGCGGCTCCGCTGCAAGGACGTTCTGGCCAACGAGGAGCAGCTCCCGCTCATCCTCATGTGGGTGGACGGCTACATGAGCGCCGCCACGGACAATACCGTATTCAGCGAGGAATGGATGGCCCGGCTTGCCACGCACATGGGCGTCTACTGCTCGACGCATCCCCGTGATACGGTCATGGAAGCCATGGAAGCCATGCCCGCCGAAGTGGAGTAGGCGCGGCTGGAGATCCGGGACTCCGTCTGTGCGTGGGGACGGATCTGCCGGTGCGGGAACGTCAGGCCGGAGAGAGGCGTTCTCAGCGTATTTTGGGGGGAAGGCCTTTTGCGCCGTTGTCGAGGCCCGCAAGTTCCTCCGCCGTAACGGGCATGGCGCTTCGGGCCGCCTTGAGGTGAGGCGGACGGCAAACGTTCACCCGTGGGCGAGCGGGGCAGGCGCAGTTCATTAAGTGGCGTCAACAAACCCTAACGTGGCGTCAATCCCCCTTGGGGGACGTTTCCGGCGTGGCGGCCAGGGAAAGGCGCTGCTGGAATTCCTCCACGGGCTGCGGGTGCGCCAGCAGATAGCCCTGCACTTCCTGACAGCCCAGACCGGCCAGGATATCCAGTTGCCGGTCGCGCTCCACACCCTCGGCTACGGTGGTGATGGACAGGGTGTGACTGGCCAGGATGAGCATGTGCAGCAGCTTGGGCAGGCGGGGATTGTCCTCCAGAGCGGAGATGAGCCGCTTGTCCAGCTTGAGCACGGAAAAGTCCACTTCGGCCAGCGTGGCCAGATTGGCGTGGGCCACCCCGAAGTCGTCTATGGCCAGATGGTAACCGCTGTGGGCCAGGCGGCGGCTCATCTCCTGGACGCTCGCATGCTCCCGCGAGTCCGCGCTTTCGGTGATCTCCACCTGCAGGAGCTCCAGAGGGATGGCGTAGCGGGTACGGATGCGCTCCAGCTGTTCCAGAAAATCCGGCATGACGAAGGTATGGCGCGAGAAATTCGTGGCCACGGGCACGACGGCCCGTCCCTCGTCGATCCAGGCGCGCAGATGGCGGCAGGCCTCCTCAAAGACGAAGAAATCCAGCACGTGGCAGCGGTGCAGGGATTCCAGCAACGGGATGAACTGGTCCGGCGGGACGATGCGGCCGTCCTTCTGCAGGCGGATGAGCACCTCGACGCCGCAAAGGCTCCTGTCCGCCACCTTGAACTTGGGCTGCCAGTACGTCAGGAAGTTGCCCTCGGCCAGCATGCGTTCCAGCACGCCGGGGCGGGCCAGCTCCAGGATGTGGTCGCCTTCCGGCCGGTAGCGGTCGCTCTCCCGGTGGCGGTAGAAGGCCTTTTTGTTGGCGAACATCTCCGCTTCGGCGCGGGTGTAGGCGGTCATGGGCGCTTCTCCGTCCGTGAGCCGGTAACCGCCCACCGCCGCGGAGAAATCCAGCGTGCCCGACAGGATGACCTGCATCCGCCGCAGGGTCTCGTGGAAAACGTCCTTGCCCACATAGTTCCAGAGCAGGGCGAACTCGCCGCCGTTCAGACGGTAGGGATGCGCGCCGGTCTCCATGTCGGCCAGCAGCCCGGCCAGGCGTATCAGCATCTCGTCGCCGTGCTGGATGCCGTGGACATCGTTGATCTTTTTGAGGCCGTTCACCTCAAGGCTCGCGACGGCCCCGCCGGGGACGCTGATATGCTGCACGTCATGCTGGAAGGCGTGCCGGTTGCCCAGGCCGGTCAGAGGATCGTGGCGCGAATGCTGCTCCAGGGTGGTGAGCAGGTGGAAGCGCTCGATGGTGGCGGCCATGAACTTGCTGATGGCGGCAAGGGCCGTCCGGGCCTCTTCCACGCGGCTGCCGGTGGGGTTCTCCACTTCGAGGAAGCCGGTAAGGCGGCCCGAGACCACGAGCGGCGCGATGAGGAAGGATGCGATGTCCCGCAGATGCACGCCGTCGCCGGGATGCTGCCCGACGCCGAGCCGCACGCCGTCAAGCTGGAGGATCTCCCCCTTTCGCAGGCGGGGCAGCCAGTCCGCATAGGCGGATTCGGGAAGGTCGAGCTGACTGTCCCGGATCTGACTGATGTCCTCGCGCATCCATTCATGCGTATTGCTGGCCTGCTGCTTGCGGATCTCGAAGATGGTGCAGCGGTCCGCTTCCAGAAAGAGGCCGATCTCCGCCAGCACCTGGAGGATGAGGGTATGCGGGCTGACGGAATCCTCCGCCAGCAGGTGGGAGCAGTGGCCGATGAGGCTCTCCACCCCGCGCTCCCGCCGCAGGATTTGCCGTGCACGCACCTGCGGGGTCGTCTCGCGGGCAATGATCAGACGGGCCTTGCTTCCGTGCCAGGGAGCAATGGCCTCGTAGATCTTGAAATGCGCATTGAGGTGGGGCAGGTAGACCTGTTCGCGGTGGCGGGCAGGCCGGCGCTCGCAGCTTTCACAGGGGGTATCGCTGCCGTGGAAGACCTTGTGGCACTTTTTCCCCGCCAGATCAGCTATCCTGAAACGCTGACGGCAGGCGGCATTGGCGTAGAGAAGGTCGTGCGTCTCCAGATCGGCGATGTAGACCAGGTCCGTGAGCCCGTCAAAGAAGTTGGCCAGCATTGCTTATGACTCCACAACAGGGGGGCGGCGTGTCCGTGCGGGAGGCGTGTAAAAAAACTCCTTCGAGTAAAATATCCCTTTTTTTGTAGGATTTCAAGAACGGCAGCCGCAGGAACTTTTGCCGGAGCTCTGGGCACCGTCGCCGCGGGGCGGGGGCACGGCGTCCAGCTTTTGCTGGAACTCTTCCAGCGGCAGGGGACGGGAGAAGAGGAAGCCCTGGACTTCATGGCAGCCCATGCCGGAGAGGATGGCCAGCTGTTCGGGGCGCTCGACGCCCTCGGCTACGGTATTGATGCGCAGAGAGTGGCTGGTCAGGATGAGCATCTCCAGGATCTTGAGCAGGCGGGGATTGCTCTCCAGCGAATGGATGAGCCGCTTGTCCAGCTTGAGCACGCTGAAATCCACTTCCGCCAGGGTGGCCAGATTGGCGTGCGCCACGCCGAAGTCGTCGATGACCAGGCAGAAGCCGTGCGCATGCAGCTTGCGGGCCATGTCCTGGAAGACGGCCTGATCGGCGGCGTCCACGGTCTCGGTGATCCCCACCTGCAGCAAGGCGAGCGGGATGTTGTAGCGGTGGCGGAAGGTCTCCAGCCTGTCGAGGAAGTCGGGCATCACGAAGGTGTTGCGGGAAAAGTTGGTGGAGACGGGCACCACGGACCGCGAATCGTCCAACCTGCGGCGCAGGAAGCGGCAGGCCTCCTCGAAGACGAAATAATCCAGCAGGTAGGTGCGGTGCAGAGATTCAAGCAGGGGCATGAACTGCCCCGGCGACAGCACATCGTCGCCGTGCCGCAGGCGCACGAGGGCCTCGGCCCCGCAGATGCGTCCGTCCTTCAGACTGTATTTGGGCTGCCAGTAGGTGATGACCTTGCCGTCATCCAGCATCTGCTCCAGAGTGCCCGGCTGGGCAAGGTGCAGCATGTCGTCCATCTCCGCCCGGTAGCGGCTGCCACCCTGCAGCCGGTAGTGGGCCCGCTTCTGGCGGTACATCTCTTTTTCGGCGCGGGTATGGGCCTGTCCGGGGCTGTCCTCCTCGTCCATCCAGTAGCCGCCCACGGCGGCGGAAAAGCCGAGGATACCGGAAAAGAAGGATTCCAGACGCTACTGGGTATCGGCGAAGGCGGCCTTGTCGATGCTGCTCCAGAGGATGGCGAACTCGCCGCCGCTGAGCCGGAAGGCGCGTCCCGTCTCCGCAAGTTTGCCCAGCATGTCCCCGATGCGGGCAAGCAGTTCATCCCCATACTGCATGCCGTAGGTCTCGTTGATCTTCTTGAGGCCGTTCACTTCAAGCAGCAGGATGGCGGCGCCGGGCCCGCTGAGCGCTTCCAGCTCCTGACGGAACAGGTGGCGGTTGCCCAGGCCGGTCAGGGCGTCATGATGCGAATGGTGTTCAAGGGTGTTGATGAGGCGGAAGCGCTCGATGGTGGAGCCCATGAACTTGCTGATGGAGGCCAGCGTGATGCGCGTTTCCTGCACGCGGTGCGGCGCGGGGTTGTCCACACCCAGAAAGCCGAACAGCTCGCCGGAGACGTTCAGCGGCTCCACCAGGACGGACTTGATGCCCTGCGGCTTGAGGTAGGCGTATTCCACCGGGCTGATGCGGGCGATGTCCTCCACATCGGGCAGGAAGACGCTGCTGCCGCTGAGCAGCGGGCCGAGCCAGCGGGCATAGGCTGCCTGCGGCACATGCTGGAGGTTCTTCTGCTGGGACGACACGCCTCTGTGGCACCACTCGTGCGTATTGCAGGCCGTCCTTCCATGCAGTTCAAAGATATAGCAGCGGTCCGCCTCAAGAAAACGGCCGATCTCCTCCAGCGTCGTATTGAGGAGGGTATGCATGTTGCCGTTGCTGTCGTTGAGCAGGCGGGCGCAATGGGCGATGAGCTGCTCGATGTCGCCGTGCAGGATGAGCCGCTTTTCGGCGACATGGTCGGTGACGTCGTAGGCGATCTCCAGGCGGGCCTTGCGGCCCCGGAAGTCGATGACGGAATCATAGAGATCGAAATGGCGCTGGAGCAGAGGATTGAAACAGCTCCAGGCCCAGCGGCCGTGTTCCCGCAATTTTTGCTTGGTGCAGAAGTCGCAGGGCTGACTCAAGCCTTGCAACACTTCATAACACTTGCCGGGCTGTCCTGGATATGGAAGCTCTGCCGGCAGGCCCTGTTGGCGTAGAGCAGATCGTAGGTTTCCAGATCAGCGATATAGACCAGGTCGTCAAGACCATCAAATGCGGTGGCCAGCATGGGACTACTCCAACATCACAGGGGGGGGACGGGATGCCTGGAAAAGCATGCAGTTCACAGCGCCTTCAGGGGGGGGAGGCCCTGTACAAATATAACTGCGGGAAAGGTATCCTTTTTTTCGAGGAACCACAAGGGAGAATATCCTGACCGGAGCGGGTTTTCGTCAATTTCTCCGTGGCTGCCGGAGAAAGTCCTTTCCCTTTGGGAGGAAATGGGCTAATGTGGTCCGTAGCTCATACAAAGCGTTTTTCCGATCCGCCGGGCCCTCATCTTGCCGGGGCGTGCCCTTTCCGTCGCGGGAAAGGATGGGTCGGATGCGCTGCCGCACGCCGGGGAGGCCGCAAGGCCACGACTGCCCCCGGCGCGGGCGTGAGAGCGGGGCGAAGTGCGGGAGATGCGGGGCATCCCCCGCGGCAGGCCTGCGGCTGACGGAGAGGACGGCAGTCCTCCCGGCAGCGGCGGACGTTCGCCCCGTCCGCAGGGCAGGGGCCGTGAGGCCCGACTGCCGCATACAATGGCCGGGTCTTCCGGCCGGTCATCATCAAGCCGTTTCGCATGGAGTCGCGTATGGAAACGAAAACGCTTGTGGTCAATGGCATTCCCCGCAGGGTCATGGTCAGTCCTGACGCCACCCTCGTGGATGTTCTGCGCAATCAGCTTCAGCTCACCAGCGTCAAGGTGGGCTGCGGGCAGGGACAGTGCGGAGCCTGTACGGTCATCCTCGACGGCAAGGTGACGCGCGCCTGCATCGTGAAAATGCGCCGCGTGCCCGAAAATGCCGCCGTCACCACGCTGGAAGGCATCGGTACCCCCGACAATCTGCATCCGCTCCAGGTCGCCTGGATGTATCACGGCGCGGCCCAGTGCGGTTTCTGCACGCCGGGCTTCATCGTCTCGGCCAAGGGCCTGCTGGACAGCAACCTCAATCCCAGCCGCGAAGACGTGCGCGACTGGTTCCAGAAACACCATAACGTCTGCCGCTGCACCGGCTACATCCCGCTGGTGGACGCCGTCATGGACGCCGCCGCCGTGCTGCGCGGCGAAAAGACGCTGGACGACATCACCTTCAAGATGCCTGCCGACGGCCGGGTGTTCGGTTCGCGCCTGCCGCGTCCCAGCGCCGTGACCAAGGTGACGGGCCTTGCCGAATACGGCGCGGACGCCGCGGTGCACATGCCGCCGGAAACGCTCCATCTGGCCCTGGCCCAGGCCAAGGTCTCCCATGCCAACATCAAGGGCATCGACACTTCCGAAGCCGAGAAGATGCCCGGCGTGGTGCGCGTGCTGACCCACAAGGACGTGAAGGGCAAGAACCGCATCACCGGCCTCATCACCTTCGCCGACAACAAGGGCGACGGCTGGGACCGCCCCATCCTCAATGACACCAAGGTGTTCCAGTACGGCGACGCGCTGGCCATCGTCTGCGCCGATTCCGAGGAACACGCCCGCGCCGCCGCCGAAAAGGTGAAGTTCGACCTCGAGCTGCTGCCCGAATACATGAGCGCGCCCGAAGCCATGGCCCCGGACGCCATCGAGATCCACCCCGGCACGCCCAACATCTATTACGAGCCCCACATCGAAAAGGGCGAGGACACCAAACCCTATTTTGACGACCCCAACAACGTGGTGGTGGAAGACAGCTTCTACACCCAGCGTCAGCCGCACCTCAACATCGAGCCGGACGTGGGCTACGGCTACCTTAATGAAGAGGGCAAGCTCGTCATCCACTCCAAATCCATCGGCCTGCATCTGCACGCGCTGATGATCGCCCCCGGCCTGGGCGTCAAATTCCCCGAAGAGCTGGTGCTCGTGCAGAACACCACGGGCGGCACCTTCGGCTACAAGTTCAGCCCCACCATGGAAGCCCTTATCGGCGTGGCCGTGCTGGCCACGGGCCGTCCCTGCCATCTGCGCTACAACTATCAGCAACAGCAGCAGTACACCGGCAAGCGCTCGCCCTTCTGGACCACCGTCCGCATGGCCGCCGACAAGAAGACCGGCAAGATCAAGGCTATGGAGACCGACTGGACCTGCGACCACGGCCCGTACTCCGAATTCGGCGATCTGCTGACCCTGCGCGGGGCCCAGTTCATCGGCGCGGGCTACGGCATCCCCAACATCCGCGGCGACGGCCGCACCGTGGCCACCAACCACGCTTGGGGCGCGGCCTTCCGCGGCTACGGCGGCCCGGAATCGGAATTCCCCTCCGAAGTGCTCATGGACGAACTGGCCGAAAAGCTGGGCATGGACCCCTTCGACCTGCGCGAGCTCAACTGCTACAAGGAAGGCGACACCACGCCCACCGGCCAGAAGCCCGAAGTCATCAACCTGCCCACCATGTTCAAGGCCCTGCGGCCCAAGTATGAAGCCGCCAAGGCCCGCGTGAAAGCCGAATCCACCGCCGAGGTCAAGCGTGGCGTGGGTCTGGCCCTTGCCGTCTACGGCGCCGGTCTGGACGGCCCGGACTCCTCCGAAGCCTGGGTGGAACTCAATCCCGACGGTTCGGTGACGGTCGGCAGCACCTGGGAAGATCACGGTCAGGGCGCGGACTCCGGCGCGCAGTGCACCGCCCATGAGGCCCTGCGGCCCATCGGCCTGCCCGTGGAAAAGATCCGCCTCGTCATGAACGACACCAGCAAGACGCCCAACTCCGGCCCGGCCGGCGGTTCGCGCTCGCAGGTGATGACGGGCAACGCCATCCGCGTGGCCTGCGAGTCGCTGGTGGAAGCCATGCGCAAGCCCAACGGCGGCGGCTTCTTCACCTATGACGAGATGAAGGCCGAAGGACGCGCCGTGCACCATGACGGCAAGTGGACCGCTCCCGCCCGCGACTGCGGCAAGAACTGTCAGGGCGAGCCCTTCTGCTGCTACATGTACGGCCTGTTCATGGCCGAGGTGGCCGTGGAAGTGGCCACCGGCAAGACCACGGTGGAAAAGATGACCATGGTGGCCGACATCGGCAAGGTGGCCAACCGCCTCATCACCGACGGTCAGCTCTACGGCGGCATCGCCCAGGGCATCGGCCTCGCCCTCACCGAGGACTACGAGGACATCAAGAAGCACAGCACCATGGCCGGCGCCGGTATCCCCACCATCAAGGACATCCCGGACAACATCGAGCTCATCTACGTGGAGACCCCGCGTCCCGACGGCCCCTTCGGCGCGTCCGGCACCGGGGAGATCCCGCTGTGCGGCCCGCATCCGGCCATCATCAACGCCATCTACAACGCCTGCGGCGCGCGGGTGACCCATCTGCCCGCCTACCCTGAGCGTGTGCTGGCGGCCATGCCCAAGTAAACACTGCCTGCAACGGGGGGAGGTCCGCCTCCCCCCACGAGGTGGGTTCATCCTGCGATGTTTTTCCGGGGGAAGGGAAACCCCTCGCTCTGCTGTCGATGCCTGTAAGGCCTTACGGCCTAACAGGCACGGCCTACGGCCGCCTTTCGGTCGCGCTCTGCTGTCGATGCCCGTAGCTTCCTGCGTCGCAACGGGCACGGCCTACGGCCGCCTTTCGGTCGCGCTCTGCTGTCGATGCCTGTTAGAGCCTGTCAACATTAATTTTACAAATAATTCAATGTATAACACTGTTTTCCGCACGCGCTCAGCTTGCCATGGAGGCGGAGTTGCTTCGTGTCCCTGACTCTTATCCCGGTAAAAGCGCGCTGGGGAAGGGATGGGGGGCTTGGGGGGAAGGGGAACCCCTCCCGCGCAGGCGGAGGGGTTCCCCTTCCCCCCAAAAAGTAACCAGCACGAGTCACCCCATAGGGAACGCCATATGACCGTTTTTGATCAGGACTATCTGCGGCGGGCAGAGGCCCGCTGCACGCAGGAGAGCCCGCCGCGCTGCCGTCGGGACTGCCCGCTGGACCTTGACGTGCGGGCCTTTCTGGAGCAGGCCGCGCAGGGCAAATGGGCCGCGGCCCGCAAGCTGCTGGAGCGCCACCTGCCGCTGCCGGAACTGTTCTGCCGTCTGTGCGACCATCCGTGCGAGGAGGGCTGTGCCCGGCGGGATCTCGGCGGCTCGCTGGACGTGCGCGGGCTGGAGATCTTCTGCCTTGCGGAGCTGGGGCCGCAGTCCCGGCCGCTGCCCATGCCGCGCAAGAACAAGACCATCGCCGTGCTCGGCGCGGGACTGGCCGGACTGGTGGCTGCCTGGGATCTGGCGGGCAAGGGCTATGGCGTGCTCATCGTCCATGACCGGCCCGTGGAAGCGGGCCTTGCCGAGGCTTTCCCGCACGTGCCGGACATGGCCGCCCTCTGGGCCGCGCAGCGGCCGGTGCTGGAACGCAAAGGCGTGCGCTTCGAAGCGGCGGCGCTGGATGCCGCGCGCCTGACGCGGGCCTGCGCCGAGGCGGAGGCCGTGCTGGTGGACGCCGGGGCCGCGGCCGGGCTTGCGCCGGAAGCGGCGAAAGTGGACGCCGCCACTCTGCACTGGCGGGACGCGGTCTGCGTGGCGGGCCGTCCTTCCCGCACGCCTGCGGGCATGAGCTATGCGTCAGCCTCCCGGCAGGCCGGGGAAGGGCGGCAGGCGGCCCGATCGCTGGAACGGCTGGCCGGGGGCGTCTCCCTGACCGCCGCCCGTGAGGAAAGCCCGCGCGAGCTGCATACCCGTCTGGAGGGCATCGCGCCCGTACCGCGCGTGGAGCCCGCCGCAGAGACCTACAGTGAGGCGGAAGCCCGGCAGGAGGCGGCGCGCTGCCTGCAGTGCCAGTGCCTCATCTGCGTGAAGCAGTGCCTGCTCCTGCAGAAGTACAAGGGCTATCCTCGCGTCTACGCCCGGCAGATGTTCAATAATGCCGCCATCGTCATGGGCTTGCACCTGGCCAATGAACTCATCAACGGCTGTACGCTCTGCGGGCAGTGCGAGGAGCTGTGCCCGGAGAATTTTTCCATGTCCGAGCTCTGCCTCACGTCCCGACGGGACATGGTGGAACGGGGCTATATGCCTGCCTCGGCGCATGAGTTCGCCTTGGAGGACATGGAATCCGCCTGCGGCGAGGCCTGCGCCGTCCGCATCCCGCCGGACGCGCAGCCTGCGGACGGGGGAACGTCCGCCCCGCACGATGCCGCAGGGGGGGAGGGCTGGCTGTTCTTCCCCGGCTGTCAGCTTGCCGCTTCGCGCGGGGAGCAGGTGGAAGCCCTGTTCGACTGGTTGCGTGCGGCGCTGGCCGGAGCAGGCGAGTTCGCGCCGGGGCTGGCGCGCGGGCCGGTGGGCCTGCTGCTGCGCTGCTGCGGCATCCCGGCGCGCTGGGCCGGGCGGGAAGCGGATTTTGCCGCACAGACCGCCGCCCTGCGAGAACATTGGGAAGCCTGCGGCAGGCCCCGGCTGCTGGCGGCCTGTTCGTCCTGTCTGAGCGTGTTGCGGGAGGCGCTGCCCGAAGCTCGTCCGCTCTCGCTCTGGGAAGTGCTCGACGCGCTGCCCTGGCCGGGGACGGATGCGGCCCCGGCGCACGGGACGCTGAGCGTGCAGGACCCTTGCACGGCCCGGCATGACGCCGCGTGGCAGGCGGCCGTGCGCTCGCTGGCCCGCAAGGCCGGGGCCACGCTGGAGGAGCCGGCCCGCAGCGGCAGGGAAACGGCCTGTTGCGGCTATGGCGGCCTCGTCTGGTGCGCGCAGCCGGGACTTGCGGCGGACATGAGCGTGCGGCGCGGCGAGGAACTGGCGCACACGGCGCTCACCTCCTGCATCATGTGCCGGGACAGGCTCGTGGCCGGAGGCAAGGCGTCCCTGCATCTTTTCGACCTGCTGCCCCAGCTGGCCGGACGGCCTGCGGAGCCCGCGCGTCCGGGGCCCGGACTTTCGGCCCGCCGTGCCGCCCGCGCCGCCCTGCGGGAGCGACTTGTGCGCCGCTATCCCGGCTGCGGCGAGCCTGTCCCCGACCGGACGGCCGGCTGGTTGCCGCTGCACATCCCGGAGGAGGTGCTGCGCGAGATGGAGGCCCGGCACATCCTGCGGGAAGACGTGTGCGAGACCGTCAGCCGTGTGGAGCGGGAGAGCGCGTATTTCGTCAATGAGAGCAACGGGCATCGTCTGGGTGCCTGGCGGCCGCGACAGGTGACGTTCTGGGCGGAATACAGCCCGGCGACGGACGGGGCGGGTTTCGTGCTGCACGCGGCCTGGTGCCACCGCATGCGCGTGCCGGGCATCCTGACGGCCGACGGCCCGTCCGGCGGGGCCGGCTGTTGCGGCGAGGAAGGGCAGGGAGGTCAGGCATGAGCATGGGTCCCAATTACGCCCCCGACGGGGGGCCGTGGCGCTGCGGCCGTTGCGGCTGCGCGCTGGAACAGGGCAAGGTGCAGGCCGAATACCTGCAAAGCGCCTTTGACGTCTTTCTGCCCCGCTGCCCGCAGTGCGGCCTGACCATGATCCCCCGCACGCTGGCCGAAGGCAAGATGCTGGAAGTGGAACGCCTGCTGGAAGACAAATGACGAACCAGCCCTGGGCGCATCCCCTGTTCCACGCCGTCAGCGGCGGCGAGTGGCATCCCGGCGGCGCGGCGGCCACGGAACGCCTCTGGCGGGCCTGCCGGGCCGCGCTGGCCGATGGTGGGGAGCCGGCCGGAGGGAGGAACGGCGGGCGGCCGTTGCGGGTCGTGGACACGGGCTGCGGCGAGGGCGCGGCGGCGTGGCGGCTGGCGGCGGATGGACAGACCGTCGTGGCGCTGGACAGGACGCCGCAACCTGGCTGGCGGCAGCCTCCTTCCGCTGCGGCAGGCCTGGCGCGGCCATTCTTTTGCACGGCGGATGTCCGCCACATCCCCTTGCCGGACGGCTGGGCGGACGTGGTGCTCTGTCAGTGCGTGGCCTCCCTCCTGCCGCGGCCGGAAAGTTTTTTTGCCGAGGCGGCCCGCGTGCTGCGGCCCGGCGGGGCGCTGGGCTTCAGCGATCTCATGCGGCGCGGTCCGACCGCAAGCCCGGCAGCCTGCGGCACGGCCCGTGCGGCCGGGACACTGCCGGAGACGCCCGCCGAGGCCGTGTCCGGCGGCTGTGCCGCCGGGGCGCGCTCACGCGAGACGTGGGAGCGGCTCCTGCGGGAGGCCGGTTTTCGTCTCCTGTCCTTTGCCGACGAGAGCCGTGAACTGGCCCGACTGGCGGCGCGGCTCATCTGGTACGGCGACGGCGCGAGCCTGCATGCGCTTGGCTTGCGTTGCGCGTCCGGCCCGACGGCTCCCGGCAGCCCGGCGAGCCGCCCCGGCTACGGTGTATGGGTGGCCGTGAACGCGCGACGGACGGCGTGAGCCTAAGGCGTGCTGATTGTATTCGCTGCTTGTTTGGGGGGAAGGGGAACCCCTCGCTCTGCTGTCGATGCCCGTAGCTTCCTTCGTCGCAACGGGCACGGCCTACGGCCGCCTTTCGGTCGCGCTCTGCTGTCGATGCCCGTAGCTTCCTTCGTCGCAACGGGCACGGCCTACGGCCGC
Organism: Candidatus Desulfovibrio gallistercoris; assembly: GCA_019118745.1. Taxonomy (GTDB): domain Bacteria; phylum Desulfobacterota; class Desulfovibrionia; order Desulfovibrionales; family Desulfovibrionaceae; genus Desulfovibrio; species Desulfovibrio gallistercoris. Next base: position 24,621 of record DWYJ01000085.1, read on the forward strand.
CTTTCGGTCGCACTCTGCTGTCGATGCCCGTAAGGCTCCTGCGTCGCCTAACGGGCATCGACAGCAAAGCAAAGGGGTTTCTTCCCCCTCACAAAAGAGTAATGAGTCCTGAGCCTAAGGAGAGAACGAATGCATCCGCTCATGCTGGAACTGTTGCCGTGGGTGCGGCAGGGCTATTGTTGCAGTCAGCTCCTTCTGCTGCTGCTTTTGCAGGCGCGCGGGGAGGAGAATCCCGGACTGGTGCGCGCCATGCAGGGCCTGTGCGTGGGCATCGGCCATGCGGACGGCCCCTGCGGCCTGCTGACCGGCGGGGCCTGCGCCCTTGGTCTGCTGGCCGGGAAGGGGGCGGACGGCGAGGAGGCGCAGCCTCTGCTGGAGGCCCTGCTCAACGACTATGCCCAGTGGTTCCGTGAACGCACGGCCGCCTTTGGCGGCAGCTCCTGCGATACGGTGGCGGCGGGGCTGGCGGCCGAGCGCGGCGAGACCGGCAGCGGCGGGGCAGGGCGGCCCGATCCCGCCGGTTGCGGGGATCTGCTGGCCGAGGCCTGGGAAAAGCTGCTGGAGCTCGTGCAGGCCTACGATGTGGACCTCATGGCGCACACGGGGCAGGCATGAGCGTTACGGCCCGCACGCTGCACCGCACGCAAAGCGTCTGCCCCGTCTGCCTGCGCCGCATCGACGCCGCCTATGTGCGGGAAGGGGAGACGGTCTTTTTTCGCAAGACCTGTCCCCAGCACGGCAGCTTTGCCGTGCCCGTGCTGCGGCAGGCGGAGGGGCTGCCGGCCTTCGAGGACTGGCAACGGCCCAAGACGCCTTCCTATCCGGCCCGGCCCCTGACGGAAGCGGCCCAGGGCTGCCCCTTTGACTGCGGCCTCTGCCCCGGTCATGCCCAGCACACGTGTACCGCTTTGCTGGAGGTGACCCTGCGCTGCGACATGGCTTGTCCGGTCTGCTATGCCGCGGCGGGCACGGCGGACGTGCCGCCGGACCCGGACATGGCGACGCTGCTCCGCCGGCTCGACCGTCTGCGGCAGGTCTCGCCGGGCTGCAACGTGCAACTTTCCGGCGGCGAGCCCACCCAGCGGGACGATCTGCCGGACATCATCCGGGCGGTGCGCGCGCGGGGCTTCGGGCTGGTGCAGGTCAACAGCAACGGGTTGCGGCTGGGGCGCGACCCCGCCTATGCCGTAGGCCTGCGTGAGGCCGGGCTGGATTCGGTCTATCTGCAATGGGATGGGCCGGATGATGCGGCCTGCGCCCCCCTGCGCGGCAGCCTGCCGCAGGGGGAGAGCCTCATGGCCCGCAAGGCGGCGGCCGTGCGGCATTGCGCGGCGGCCGGGCTGGGCGTGGTGCTGGTGGCCACCCTCATGCCGGAGGCCAACCTGCCCCGGCTGGGCGATCTGCTGCGTCAGGCCCTGCGGCTGGGGCCCGCTGTGCGCGGCCTGCATCTGCAACCGTTTTCCCGCTTCGGTCGTTATCCCGGCGACCTGCTGACCGCGCCGCGCCTGTCGCTTTTCGGCGTGCTGGAGGCCCTCTGCGCGCAGGCCCCTGAACTGGTGCGGCCGGAACATGTCCATCCGCCGGGCTGCGAGCATTCCCTTTGTTCCTTCAGTGCGGTCTATGCCCGCGAGACGGGCCCGGACGGCACGCCCGGCCTGCGCCTGCTCGCCGATGCCGCATCCCCCTGCTGCGGCCCCGCTTCTCCCGCCCGTCCGGCGGCAGGGCCGCAGGCGGCGCCGCTGGAAGCCGCCGAAGGGGCGCGCCGTTCCCGGCAGTTCGTGGCCGCGCACTGGGCCGGCGCGGAGCCTGAGGCCGCTCCCGTCGCGGCTGCCGACGACTTCAGCCGTTTTCTGGCGCGGGCGGGCGTGGAACGGCGTTTCACCCTTTCCTGCATGGCTTTTCAGGATGCCCTCGATCTGGATGTGGAGCGTGTGCGCGGCTGCTGCATCCACGTCATGCGGCCCGATGGGCGCATGATCCCCTTCTGTCTGCAAAATCTCACCGCCGTGGACGGCAGCATGCTCTATCCCGACCGCCTGCGAACCGGCAGTCCTCAGGCTGAAAGCGAGGGTGAGCATGCGCCATAGCGCCCCCTTTGCCCACGGCCTCGACGCCTGGCTGGCCCGGCAGTGCGGCGCACGCACGCCGGAGGACTTGTGCGCCTGCCTTGCCCGGCGGCGGCTGGAGCTGCTCACGGCCCAGCTTCGCCACGCCGCCACGCGCAGCCGCTTCCATGCCCGCCGCCTGAGCGGGCATGACGTGGCGCTGTCCTCACTGGACGCGCTGGCCCGCCTGCCCTTCACCACGGCCGAGGATCTGCGCCGTTGGGAGGACATGCTCTGCGTGTCGCTCTCCGACGTGGAGCGCATGGTGACGGTGCAGACCTCCGGCAGCACGGGGACGCCCAAGCGCCTCGCCTTCAGCCTGCACGATCTGGCCCGGACGCGGGATTTTTTCGCCGTGGGCATGCGCTTCCTCATCCGGCCCGGCGAGACGCTGCGGGTGCTGCTGCCCGGCGCGCACCGGCCGCAGGGCATCGCTGATCTGCTGCGACAGGGCCTTGAGCCGCAGGGCATGGCCGTGGCGACGGACGAGCGGCTGGCCGCCATGCTGCTTGAGGCCGGGGACGCGGCAGGGCAGGCCCTTCCCCTGCGAAAAGACGACCTGTGCGGCCCGGACGCGGCGGCGGCTTGCGTGCTGCTTCTGCTGCCGCAACAGCTGCGGGGACTGCTGCGCTGTTGCCCGTCGGCTTTGCCCGGCGTGTCCGGCATCCTCTGCGCGGCCGACTGGCTGGAACCCGACCTGCGGAGGGCGGCGCGGCAGGCGTGGGGCATCCCGGTGCTGGAGCATTACGGCTCCACGGAAAGCGCCTTTGCCGGAGCGGTGGAATGTCCGGCCTGCGACGGCCTGCACTGGCAGGCGCTGGATCTGCTGCCCGAAGTCGTCGATCCCCTGAGCGGCGAACCCCTGCCGCCCGGCTGGCCCGGCGAGCTCGTGCTGACGACCCTGCAACGTGAGGCCCTGCCCCTCATCCGCTACCGCACCGGGGACATGGCCGTCCTTACGGAAACGCCCTGCGCCTGCGGCAGTCCGCTGCCCCGTCTCCAGCGCGTGCTGGGCCGCATCGTCCACGGGCCGAACGGGATCGAGGTGACGCATCCCCGCAAGGGCGGGCCCGTCCGCTGAGGACGGCGGAGGTGTCCGGCTGGAGTTGTCGCCCGTCCTGCGCTACGTTTTCGGCGCGGCCTTACCGCGTGTTGCGGCAACAAAGGCGGCAAGGGAGCTGGATATGGAATACGCTGTCCTGTGTGCGCTGGTGCTGCTGTGCGGAGGCCTTTTTTACGCGAGGCGGCGGCGCGTCAAGGCGGGCAAAACGGCTGCGGCGAAACGAGCCGGGCGCGACTGGCCCGCCACCTACGAGGAGGACGAGCGGGACATCATTTCTCGTTTCGGGGCGCTGCCCTGCGACGGCAGGCAGTGCGGCCGCGTGCGGTGCAGCCCGGTGGAGCGCCTTTTCTGCCGGGATGTACTGCGGCCGGTGGTGGGGAAACATCATTTTTGCGGTCAGTACGAGATGCGGCTTGCTGCCGAGAAATACCGCATCGACTTTGCCGTCAACACCACGGACGGCCGCCGTATCGCCCTTGAGCTGGACGGCTTCCGCACCCACGTTCGGGAGATGGACCCTGAACAGTTCGGCAGGCAGCTCCGCCGCCAGAATGAACTGGTGCTGGCGGGCTGGCAGGTACTGCGCTTCTCCTTCCGGCAGCTCACGCAGGAGGCGGAAGCCTGCCGCCGGATGGTGCAGCGGGCGCTGACGCCGAGCAGGCCCCCCGTGTTCACGCCGCAGCCGCCGTTCCGTTCGCTGGGCGACAGCGGCCCCGGCAAACGCGGAGCTCCGGCCAAGGGCGGTAGTGCGCGACGGGGGGCGTAGGGGTCTTGTTTGGGAAAAGGAGAGGGATCATATGCCATATGCCGTACTGATACTGGCCGCCGGGCAGGCGTCCCGCATGGGGCGCTGCAAGGCGCTGTTGCCGCTGACGGAAGACGCGGGCGACCATGCCCTGTCCCGACTGGCGCGGCTCTGGTCCGGCGCGGACAGCCGTCTGGTGGTGACAGGCTTCCATGCCGAAGTCGTGGAAGCGGCCTGCGCGGGCCTGGGCTGGAGCTGCATCCGCAATCCTCAGCCCGAACAGGGCATGTTCTCCTCGGTGCGCACGGGACTTGCGGAGGTAACGCGTGTCGCGGCGGCATCGGGCATGGACGGCGTCTTTTTGCAGCCTGTGGATGTGCCGCTGGTGCGCCCGCTCACCGTCGCCTGCTTGCGAGAGGCTGCGGCGGAGTCCCCCGGTGCGGCGCTCATCCCGACCTTTGCGGGGACGGAAGGGCATCCGGTCTTTTTGCCGGTGGGCCTGCTGCCGTCCATCCTGACGGCGGACGGGGAGGGCGGCCTGCGGGCCGTGCTGTCGCGCCTGCCCCTGTGTTATGTGCCCGTGGCGGATGCCCTCATGCTGCGGGACATGGACACGCCGGAAGACTACGCCGCCCTGCGCACGCTGGCTGCCGGGACGGACGGCCTCAGCGTCGCGGAAGCGGAAGAGCTGTTGCGCTTGCGGGGCGTGCCGGAGCGCGGCCTGCGGCATGCGCGGGCCGTGAGCAGGGTGGCCGGGGCGCTGGCGCTGGCGCTGGGACGCGCCCGGCGCGCTGCGGAAGCGGCGGCGGCCGTGCCTGATGTCGTCTGCTGCCGCGTGGCCGGGCTGCTGCATGACGTCTGCAAGGGGGAGGCGGAGCACGAGGCAGCGGGAGAGCGGCTGCTGCGGAGTTACGGACTGGAGCGGCTGGCGGTCATCGTGGGCGCGCACAGGGATATGACGCCCGTCCCTCCTGAAGCGCTGACGGAAAGGGAGCTCGTTTTTCTGGCGGACAAGTATTGCCGCGGCGGCGACTGGGTCAGCGTTGCCCGGCGTTTTGCGGACAAGCTGGAACGCTATGCCGGGGATGCGGCTGCCTGTGCGGCCATCGAAGGCCGCCTGGAGCGGGCCCTGCGCATGGAGGCCGCGCTTGCGGAAGCGCTGCGGCCGCTGGCGGACAGGGGAGAGGCGTCCCACCCCGCGGATGTGGCGCGGCAGGCGCTGGCAGACGGCGCTCCTGCTGCTCATGCGGGAGCGGAGCGGCATGCCGCGGGAAAGTGAGGCCCGGACGGGCGAACTCTGGGGCATGCGCCACGGGCCGGTGACGGATGCCGTGCGGGGACGGCTGTACGGACGGTTGGACGTGCCGCTGCATCCGGCGGGCAGGGAACAGATGCGGCGGGCGGCGCGGGACTTCCTGCGGCTGCGGCAAGCGCTGTACGGGGCGGAGCGGCTGCCTGTGCGGGTCGTGAGTTCGCCCCTTGCCCGCTGCCGGGAGAGCGCGTCGCATGTGCTGGCCGTCTTGCGCGCGGCGGGGGAGGAGGTCCTTGCTCCGCTGGTGGACGAGGCGCTGGTCGAGCTGGCGCTCGGCCGCTGGGAAGGGCTGTGCAAGGAAGATATCCGGCGTGATTTTTCGGCGGAATGGGCGGCGCGCGGGGCGGACCTGGCCCGCGTGGCCCCGCCGGGCGGCGAAAGCTTTCAGGACGTGCAGCGGCGGGCGCTGGCGGCGGTGCGGCGTCTCCGGGCCGTCCATTCCGGGGAATGCCTGCTGCTCGTAAGCCATGCGGGCGTCATCCGCAGCCTCATGGCGCATGCGCTGGCCCTGCCGCTGACGGAGGTGCTGCGTCTGCCGCTCCCGCCTGCCGCCGTCGTACGGCTGGAGAGGGCATGAGCATTTGGCCCGTCGGGCAAAAGGCAAAAAAGGGGAAAACCGCGTGCGGCTTTCCCCTTTGTCTGTTCAGGGCCTGAATCTAAATTCGTCCGGGGGAAGGGCTCTCCCGCCGTGCCGTCGAAAGACGTTTACTTGTTCTTTTTCTTGGCGGGCTGGGGCTGGGCCGGGCGCAGGCCGTCGGCGGCGTCCACATAGACCCAGACGGAACTGCCGATCTGCAGCGGGCGAGGATCGCCGTCATGGCCCTTGAGGGGCGTGCCGTCCATGATGGCGGTGCAGCACCACCAGCCCGGCCGGTTGAGCGTCAACGCGAACTCGCCGCGCTCGTTGGTGCGCACGGTGACGTCTTCATGCCAGCGGCTGGGCACGGGGCAGTTTTCCAGATTGATGCGCTGGGCGCGGACGAGCGTCCCGGCACGGGGCTTGCCGTGCGCCAGCACGCGCCCGCTGAACAGACAGGGATTGCTCAGACCGAAGGGGCGGCTCAGAGGGACGATCTCCACCGGCAGGCCCGCGGGGTATTCCCAGCCGGCCTCCACGCCGTAGACCGGCAGGAAGCTTTTGACATAGTGCTGGTCGTAGCGCTGCGCGTCCTCGTTCCACCACGGGCGCGTCTCGATGATGAACTGGTGGAGGCCGGGCTTGTCCAGCGCCACATTGGCGCCCCAGGCCTTTTTGTCGAGGTACTGGGCCTCTTCCACGTCGCCCAGCAGGTCGACGCGCTCCGGCTGCATCACCCCGTCCTTCGGCAGGGTATGCTCGTCGAAGCGCAGCACGGCAAAGAGCTGCGGCATGCTCATCTCTTCCGCCTGATGCCGGAAAGGGTCCATGCGGGTCATCAGCACGTCCACTTCCTGCTCGATGCTGGGGGCCGTGGGCGCGGGCTCAGGGACGGACGTTTCGGCTGCAGGCGTTTCGGCAGTCCGGCCTTCCGCCGCCGGGGCGGTCTCCGGCGGCGTGCCGGGGGTCGCGTTGGGCGCGGACGTGCCGTCGCGCTCCGTTTTTTCCGCCGCAGCCGGCTTTTCCGTCTTTTCCGCTTTCTCCGCCGTGGCGGCGGTGGGAGCGGACGCGGCCTGCCGGGCGCTCTTGCCGTCGTTCTTGCCGCTGGGAGCATCGGCCTTGCCGTCAGCCTCTGGGGCCGCGGCGGGCTCGATGCCGGGCTGGCTCGGGATGAGCAGGGTGACCGAGGCCTCGGCCGGGACAGGCGCGGCCAGACCGCAGAGCAGGCCCGCAAGCAGCAGTGCCGTAAGTGATCGGAACATTTTTTCCTCCCTGAGGGCAAAGAGCCTAGAACAAAAGCGGAAAATTGTCATCTTGCGACTGCGCCCCGGCCTTGGGACGGGGCGGCCGTAAGCGGGGGAGAACGGAAGGCGAAAAAAAAGCCCCTGTCAGATGACAGGGGCCGTATGGAGGCGGATGGTGCGGCGGCTACATGCCGAGATAGGCGGCGCGGATGTCGCTGCTTTCCAGCAGGGTGGAGGCGGCGTCGCTCATGACGATGCGGCCGTTCTCCATGACGTAGCCCCGATGGGCGATGCGCAGGGCCTGATTGGCGTTCTGCTCCACCAGGAAGACGGTGGTGCCGTCGGCATTGACCTTCTGGATGATCTTGAAGATCTGCTGGATGATGATGGGCGCAAGGCCCAGGGAGGGTTCGTCCAGCAGGAGGAGCTTGGGCCGTCCCATGAGCGCGCGGCTGATGGCCAGCATCTGCTGTTCGCCGCCGGAGAGCGTGCCGCCCGCCTGCTTGCGCCGCTGGGCCAGGATGGGGAAGAGGTCGAAGACATAGTCCATGTCGTCGCGGATGCCCTGCTTGTCCTTGCGCAGGAAGGCCCCCAGGTCGAGGTTCTCGCGCACGCTCAGATCCGGGAAGATGAGGCGGCCTTCCGGCACCTGCGAGATGCCGAGCTTGACGATCTCGTTGGGCGGCAGGTTGTGGATGGGCTCGCCGTTCCAGAGGATCTCGCCCTTGCGGGGCCGGTTGATGCCGCAGATGGTCATGAGCGTGGTGGACTTGCCCGCGCCGTTGGCCCCGATGAGCGTGACGATCTCGCCGTCATCCACGCGCAGGGAAACGTCCCGCAGCGCCTGGATATTGCCGTAAAAGGTATCAATGCCCTTGACTTCAAGCATCGTCGCTCTCTCCCAGATAGGCCTGAATGACGCGGGGGTTGCTGCGCACTTCCTCCGGGGTGCCGTAGGCGATGCGCGAGCCGTATTCCATCACATAGATGCGGTCCGAAAGGGACATGACCATGCCCATGTCGTGCTCGATGAGCAGGATGGAGAGCTTGAGCCTGCCGCGCAGATCGCGGACAAGGGCCTCCAGCTCCTGCGTCTCGTGCGGGTTCATGCCCGCGGCGGGTTCGTCCAGCAGGAGCATGCGCGGTTCCGTGGCCAGCGCCCGGGCGATCTCCAGCCGCCGCTGCGCCCCGTAGGAGAGGTTGCGGGCCGATTCGTTCCAGAGGTGCGCCAGATTGACGGTCTCCAGCAGGGCATAGGAGCGGTCGATGGTCTCCTGTTCTTCCCGGCGGGTACGGGCGTTGCGGGTGAGCGCCCCCCAGATGCCGGCATGCGTGCGGCAGTGGCGGCCGATCATCACGTTCTCCAGTACGGTCATGTCCCCGAACAGGCGGATGTTCTGGAAGGTGCGGGCCATGCCCATGCTGGTGATGATGTGCGGCTTTTTGCCGTTGAGCAGCTGCTTTTTGCCGTTGGCGTCATAGAGGAAGATCTGCCCCTCGGTGGGGGTATAGATGCCGGTGACGCAGTTGAAGAAGGTCGTCTTGCCCGCGCCGTTGGGGCCGATGAGGGCGACGATCTCCCCTTCGTTGATGGTCACGTCCAGATCGTTGAGGGCGCGCAGGCCGCCGAAGTCGCGGGAAAGACCCTCGACGACGAGGACCGGACGGGGGCCGGCGGTCGCCTGCGCGTCGTGCGTGTCGCAAGTGTTCATGCCTGCTCTCCCTTGAGGGCGCTGATGCGGTATTTGCGGCGTTCGCCGGTGACCAGGCCCTGCGGCCGGAAGATCATCATGATGACCATGATGGCACCGAAGATGAGCATACGATAGTCAGAGAAGGCGCGCAGGTATTCCGGGGCAAGGATGAGGATGAGGGCCGCGATGACCACGCCCACGATGGAGCCCATGCCGCCCAGCACCACCATGGACAGGATCATGGCCGACTCCATGAAGGTGAAGCTGGCCGGATTGATGAAGGTGGTCTTGGCGGCGAAGATGACGCCGGCGAAACCGGCCCAGCAGGAGCTCAGGGCAAAGGCGGAGAGTTTGACCCGCGCCAGATCGATGCCCATGGCCTCGCAGGCGATCTCATCCTCGCGCAGGGCCTGCAGGGCAAGGCCCACACGGGAATTCTTCAGGCGGGTGATGACCACGATGGTCAGGATGACCGCCAGAAGGACGAGGTAGTAGATGAAGATGGTGTTGTCCTCGATGGAGAGCTGCGTGCCGAAGAAGCTGGGACCGGGGATGTTCTTGATGCCGCCGGAGCCGCCCGTGAGGCTGGTCCAGTTGAGCAGGGTGAGGCGGACGATCTCGCCGAAACCCAGGGTCACGATGGCCAGATAGTCCCCCCGCAGGCGCAGCACGGGGAAGCCCAGCGCCAGGCCGAAGAGCACGGCCAGCAGGCCGCCCACGGGCAGACAGGCCCAGAAGCCGAGCCCGAAGAACTGATTGAGCAGGGCGTAGGCATAGGCTCCCACGGCGTAGAAGGCCACATAGCCCAGCACGAGCTGCCCGGCGATGCCTACGGCGATGTTCAGGCCCAGCGCCAGCATGACGTAGAGCAGGGCCAGGATCATGATGTTGGTCTGGTAGAAGGAGCTCACCAGCGGCATGATCAGCATGACGAGCAGCAGCACGGTCAGCGAAACGGCACGGCTGCGGCCGTCCCGCAGGGGCAGGCTGCACAGCTGGCCAAGGCTGGCGCCCAGGCCGGAGGGCAGGGCAATGAGGGGCAGGCCGCGTCCCTTGCGGCTGAAACACCAGTTCCAGAGCAGGGAAAGGAAGAAAATGGCCACGCCCAGCAGGAGGATGCGGTCGAACTGCCATTCCACGGTCTGCTCGACCGTGTTGAGTTTGATGCCCATGACCGGGAAGGTCAGGAGCATGAACCAGATGGAGGCAAGGAGGGCTTTGCTGACAGGACGCATCATGGCTTACACCTTTTGTACCTTTGCCTTGCCGAGGATGCCGTCAGGGCGGAAGATGAGGATGAGGATGAGCAGGGCGAAGGCAAGGGCGTCTTCATAGTTGCCGGAAAGGTAGCCGGTGGTGAAGCTCTCGGCGATGCCGAGCACCAGACCGCCCACCACGGCGCCGGGGATGGAGCCGATGCCGCCCAGCACGGCGGCGGTGAAGGCCTTGAGGCCCGCCAGGAAACCGATGCTGAAGTTCACCTGCCCCATGTGGGAGGCGATGAGCACGCCGCCCAGCGCCGCCAGCGCCGAGCCGACGATGAAGGTCAGGGAGATGATGCGGTCGGCGTTGATGCCCAGCAGCAGGGCCATCTTGCGGTTCTGGGCCGTGGCGCGCATGGCCTTGCCCATCTTGGTGTAGCGGATGAAGAGCGTCAGGGCGACCATGGCCAGCATGCTGCAGACGAGGATGAGGAAGTCGCTGGGGCCCATGATGTTGTCGATGTAGTCCAGGAATTCCATGTCCGGCAGCAGGCGCGGGAAGGGCAGATACTCGGAGGTCTGGGCCAGCAGCACATAGTTCTGGAGGAAGATGGACATGCCGATGGCGGAAATGAGCGGCGAGAGGCGCGGCGCGCCGCGCAGGGGCTTGTAGGCGACCTTTTCCAGGGTGAAGCCGTAGGCGGCGCTCCAGATGATGGCGGCCAGCGCGGCCACCACGAGGATGCCCCCCGCCGGGAAGCCCATGATGCCCAGCACCCCGGCCACCAGCAGGGCCGTGAAGGCGCCGAGCATGTAGATCTCGCCATGCGCGAAGTTGATGAGCTCGATGATGCCGTACACCAGCGTATAGCCCAGGGCAATGAGCGCGTAGATGCTGCCGCGGGTAAGGCCGCTGAAGAAAAGTTCAATGAGGTATTGGACGTCCATGCCGTTCTTGTGTGCTGCGGTTCGCCCGGGGCGCAACGGGCAAAAGGGCGCGGAGGCCATGCCTCCGCGCCCGTGCGCCGATGTCGGTTAGTGCAGGGTGATGGTGTGGTCGGTCTCCACGAACTTGCCGTCCTTGACCACATAGACGGACAGGCCGAGACCGGCCGCGTCGCCGCTCTTGTTGAAGGAGAGCTTGCCCAGCGGGGTGTCCACTTCGTTGCTCTTGAGGGCTTCGAGCAGCTTGGCGGTGTCGGTGCCGCCGCTGGTCTCGATGGCCTTGAGGATGGCCTGCATGGCGGCATAGGCATTGTAGAAGCCGAAGCCGGGCTCGGTGCCGAACTGCTTCACATGGGCTTCGCGGGCCTTCTTGTACATTTCAAGGGAGCTGGTGTCCTTGGGATAGGAGGCCAGCACGCCTTCGCTGTCCTTGCCGGTCATCTTGAGGAAGGTCTCATCCTTCACGCCGTCGGGGCCCATGAGGGGCGTGTCCACGCGGTCGCGGCGCATCTGCTGCACGAGCTTGGAAGCGGTGGGCTGATAGCCGCCAAAGACGAGCACGTCGGCCTTGGCGCGGCGCAGCTTGCGCACCACGGAGGAAAAGTCCACGGCGTCGGGGGTCACGGCTTCGAAGAGCACGGTCTCGATGCCGGCCTTTTCAAGGATGTTGCGGTTCTGGGTGGCGAAGCCCTTGCCGTATTCGCCGTTGTCGTGCAGGTAGGCGACCTTCTTGGCCTTCATCACGTCCTTGATGTAGCCGCTGGTCAGTTCGGCCTGGGCGTTGTCATGCGCCACGGTGCGCAGGAAGTAGGGGTGCTTGCCTTCCAGGGTCAGCGCGGGCGTGGTGGCCGTGGGGGAGATGCTGATGAGCTTGGCGCTTTCGAACATGGGCAGCGCGGCATTGGTGGGGCCGGAGCAGATGGGGCCCATGACCGCGGCCACGCCGTCGGAGATCAGCTTGGTGGCGGCGTTGGTCGCCAGTTCGGGCTTGCACTGGTCGTCCTGGGCCACGAGTTCGATCTTCTTGCCCAGGATGCCGCCCTTGGCGTTGGCTTCCTCAATGACGAGCTTGGCGGCATTGAGGCTGGGCACGCCGTAGGAGGCGAGGTCGCCGGAATGCGCGCCCTGCACGCCGATCTTGATGGTGTCTTCCGCCAGCGCCGGGGCCGCGAGCGCCGTGGTCAGCAGGGCCGCGGCGAGCCAGGAAATGCCTTTTTTCATCGTGCTTCTCCTCACGAAAAAAAGTTGCACACGACCACGCCGCGGGCCATACCCGTGGCGCAGCGTCAAAGTAGAGCAGCAATCCTAGCCGCAGTACAGGGGCTTGTCAACGAATCCCCTTGTCCGGCGCGGCACGACGGCGTTTTTTCCCGTCGGTCGCGTCCGCAGCCGGACAGGGCGCGACCGGCCGCGACGGACGGGCCGCCGGGAGGCGATCCCCCTATTTTTTGTCCTTCTTGTGGCTGGAACGCAGCCGGATGCGCATGGGCGCATGGCTGATGCCGAAGATCTTGCGCAGGGAGCGTTCCAGATAGCGGGCATAGCTTTCCGGCACCCGCTCGGCGTCGCTCACGAAGAAAACGAAGGTCGGGGGCTGCGTCTCCGCCTGGGTGAGATAGAAGAACTTGGCCCGCACGCGCTTGACCACCGGCGGCTGATGGCGGGCCAGCACATCCTCCATCGCCCGGTTGAGCTGCCCGGTGGGCACGCGCACGCCGCACTCCTCATGGATGGTGCGCGCCAGCGGCAGGATCTTCTCCAGCCCCTTGCCGGTCAGGGCGGACACGGGCAGGATGGGCACATGGCCGCAGAAGGCCAGCATCTGCCGCACGTTCTTCTCCAGCTGGCGCAGGGCCCCGGCGGGGACGAGGTCACACTTGTTGATGAGCACCATGAAGGGGATCTTGCGGTTGTCCAGCAGATCCATGAGGCGCTTGTCCTGCTGGCTCACCTGTTCGGTGGCGTCCAGCGTCAGCAGGGTGACGTCGGCCTTGGTGGTGGACTTGATGGCCGCATTGACCGAATATTTTTCCACGATGTCGGTGATGCGCGTACGGCGGCGCACGCCGGCGGTATCCACGAAGATGTAGTCGCGGCCGTCCTTGCTGAAGCGCACGTCCACGCTGTCCCGCGTGGTGCCCGCCACGTCGGAGACGATCATGCGGTCTTCGCCGGAAAGGGCGTTGATGAGGGAGGACTTGCCCGCGTTGGGGCGGCCCAGCATGGCCAGACGCAGGGGGGCGTCCTCCTCGTCCGCCGCGTCTTCCTCCCCGCCGTCCGCGTCGGGCAGCAGGGCGGTCAGCTCTTCGACCAGCGCGCGGATGTTGTGGCCGTGCTCGGCGGAGACGGCCAGCACCGGGAAGCCCAGCGCATGGAATTCGGCAAGCTGTTCATCCTCGCGCTCGATGCCGTCCACCTTGTTGACCACGCAGAGGGTCGGCAGGCCCATGCGGCGCACGTGGGCGGCCAAAAATTCGTCCAGCGGCAGGAGGCCGTCGCGCGCGTCCACCACGAAGGCCACGGCGCAGGCGTCCCGCATGGCGGCCTCGGCCTGACGCAGGATGTCGGTCTCGAAGCCGCGGATGCCTTCGGGGCCCTCGGCCACGGCGGCATGGGCGTCCAGCGTGATGCCGCCGGTATCCACCACCTGGAAGTCCGGCAGGCCCTTGCGGCGCACGGTCCCTTCCATGCGGTCGCGGGTGACGCCGGGCCGGTCGTGCGTGATGGCGCGATTGCTGCGAATCAGACGGTTGAAGAGGGTGGACTTGCCCACGTTGGGGCGGCCCACCAGTACGATGCTGGGCAAGGGTGCTGCCATGACGCTGTCCTCGTTGTCGGGGGTTCGGCGGGGGCGGGCGGTGCGCCCCGGCGCGGGAAGTGCACCCCTATAGCACCGAACGCCGCAAGAGGGAAGGGCCCGGCAGGGGCCCCGCCCCTTGCGAATCCGTATTCCGCTGGATGCTCATTGCCTGAGCGTAGACGGGGGGCGTTGCGATCAAGGCTGGTGCCAGGGATGAGCTGCAATCAAGATTGCAGGTCATCGTCCGATTTCCCGGAATCAAAAACGTACAGTCCTTTGGCGCGCGGCGTGAACGGTGCAAGACAGAGGCCGAGGGCGAGCAAGAGGGGCGGAGCATCGGCATGGCGTACCTCACCGGGCTATGGGGATACTGTCAAACGGGGGAATGGCGTTCGGCACATATCCGGCGATCTTTCCCTGCGGGAGCGCATCTTCACCTTGCCTGTCGGTAAACGTAGCTCTCCACATCCCGCACCTTATGTTTTGCCCCGCTGTACTGTCTGGAACGGGCATCATCCTGTACACGCATGTCGGCCTCGATGCTCTTGAATTCCTTTTCCGCCTTCCGGATGGCGTCCTCGTATTCCTTCCGGGTCAGGCAGGCTTCCGGGAAATGTTCGTTATTGCCTTGCATCATGTTTTCCGCCAAACGTTCATATTCGATCGGATCATGCAGTCCAAACATTTTAGCGGCAATAATGCCGTAGTACAGGCCGGATCGGCAGTTTGCATGGCGAGGGAAAGCGTAGTCTTTATGGAGAGGGGTCAAACGCACCGCCAGTTCCGATGCGGCCGGCGCCATGCCGAGACGCATGCTTTTGACAAGCATTTCGATTGCTTGCTGTTCAGTTTCTGGTTTTTTGCCATAGACAAGACCAAAAACATAGTTGGCGCGTGCCGAACCATGCGCCGCTGCCGCGCTTATCCAGTAACGGGCTTCCGGGCTTGCCTCACCGTATGGGGGGATGATGGTGAAGCCGGGATCCTTCGGCATCTGAAACGACTTGTCAGGATACGCAGGAGCAAGAAACGCCAGAGCAAACATGGCTTCCACATGCCCGAGCCTGGCCGCCTTGCGCAGGGCGTCCGTCGCCATCTGCTGCAGCTTCGTTTTGGGAAGCCCTTCCTCCTTGCTGCATTCAAACAGGGCCGCGCCGATGCGGAACCAGGCTTCCTTTTCATCCTCCAGGATGCGCACGGCCCAATCTTCCCAGAAGGCCGCGGGCGCACCGAATTTGGGCCGGCGCTTTTCCGCTTCGGCCAGCTTGCTCAGTGCGGCCATCGCAAAGAAGGCGTCTATATCGCCGTTTCTCAGGGTCTCGTCACGCATGTCGGCGGCCCCTTTTGCAGTGCCGTGCAGATGGTAATAAACGGCCCTGGAATAGGTGGGGGACATGTCTTGACCGCTGCTGGTGACAGGGATGATCTCCAAGTTGTCCAGACCGTTGGCGCTCGGTGTTCCGGAGTAGACGATGAATAAGTCTTCAGCGTGCGGCAGACACGGGACAAGACAGAGGCAGAGGGCGAAAAAGAAGAGGCGAAGGTGCGGCATGGTGAACCTCACTGGGTGATGCCCGAAAGCGTTTTGTCCGCGGGGCGTGATTTGTGGCAACATGGCAGATTTTTCTTTTTCCGTCGAGTTTCATGTGGTCGCGGCAGGTCATCCGGCGGCGTGCGCTGCAACGGGGGCAGCAAAAGAGCGGGGCACGCTTCCCGCGTACTCCCGCTCTGTAAAGGGTGGCCTGCCTATGGGAACAGGCGCAACGTATGGCCTTAGTTCGCTGCGCTCTTTTCGACAGGAGCGGCCCTTTCCTTTGCCTGCGCGGCAAAGGCGGCGCGCATTTCCGCAAACATCGGTTTGGCCCTGGCGTACAGGGCGTCACGGGCCAGCTTCTTTTCCCGCAGATCGGCCTCGATGCGCTGGAAGGCCTTTTTCGCCCGCCGCATGGCCTCTTCGTATTCCTCGCGGGTCAGGCAGGCGGTGGAGAAGGCCGCATTGCCGCCCCGCATCATCTGTTCCGCCGTGTCGGCGACTTCGGCCCCGTCCTCTCCATACATGCGCACCCGGATCGCCTGATAATAGATGCTCTCCTTGCCGTTGTCGCAGGGGGGCAGGCTTCTTATGGTCCTCAGGTGGAGGCTGCCGTTGGGGCCCGTCGGCCCGCGCAGCTTCAGGTGGAGTATTTGCGCATAGCCGTTCGGCTTGTCCGTGCCGTCGGGCGGGAGGGGTTCCGTTTCAGGGCAAGGCCTGTACAGCTCCTGCAATATCTCCGCAGCGTGCGCAAAGCCGAGCCGCATGCTTTTCTTGAGCAGCTCCAGCGTGTCCCGCTCATTCTGCACCGAGAGCGAGAGCGCGAAACAGGCGCGCGCCGAACCGGCGGCGGCCGCCGCGCCCAGCCAGTAGTCGGATTCCGGGTTTTCGTCGGGAACGATGAGGAACCCCGGCTCCTTCGGCATCCTGAAATCCTTGTCGGGATAGGCCCGGCACAGGCGGCTCAGGGCATACATGGCTTCGGCATGGCCGCTGGCGGCGGCCTTGCGCAGATAGACCAGCGTCAGACGGTTCAGCGGGGCCTTGGCGATGCTGGAAGCCTTGCCTGCCGGTCTGGCCTCCGATTCCTCATAGGACAGGAGGCAGGACCCCTTCTTGAATTCATGGCAGATGACGGCCAGGCGGAACCAGGCCTCCCTGCCGCCCAGCATGCGTACGGCCCAGTCCTCCCAGAAGGCGGCGGACGCACCGAACAGCGGCGGCTGCCCTTCCTCCTCGCCCACACGGGACAGGACAGCCAGATGGAGGAGGGCGTCCATGTCGCCGTTCAGGGCCTTCTCGCGCAGGGCCGCCGCCTTTTGCACATCCCTGTCCAGATAGATGAGGGGCGCGTGTGCGTCGACGCGGGGGTCCGGCTGGTTGCGGTCGGTGGTGGGCACGATGCGTATGGGAAGGCCGGGACGGATCCCGGTGATCAGATCATCGTCCACGATAAACAGACCGTCGGCTCGCGGCGTGCACGGCGCGAGGCAGAGGCAGAGGGCGAGCAAGAGAGTGCAGAGCATCGGCATGGTGTACCTCACCGGGAAAGGGACAGGGTGGCATCCGGCAGATATTCTACCGGAAGGGAAGCGCCGTTACTTTGCCTGCGCGGCAAAGGCGGCGCGCATTTCCGCAAACATCGGTTGGGCCTTGGCGTACAGGGCGTCGTGGGCTTCCTTCCTGGCGAGCATGTCGGCCTTGATGCGCTTGAATTCCTGTTCCGCCTCGCGCACGGTGTTCTCGTATTCCTTTTGGGTCAGGCAGGCTTCCGGGAAATTTTCGTTATTGCCTTGTATCATGGCTTCTGCCCATTTATATTCAACTATATCATATATGCCGCGCATTTTATCTCCAATAATACTATAGTACACAGCAGATTTGCAACTTGCGTAGCGACGAAAATGAAAGTTTCTGCGGAAAGGAGTCAAATACGCTTCTAATGCTGTTACGGCAGGCATCATGCCGAGGCGCATGCTTTTGACAAACGCTTCAATGGCTTTCTGTTCAGTATCGGTTTCGGCGCCGTAGGTAAGGCCAAACACATAGTTGGCGCGTGCCGAATCTTGCGCCGCTGCCGCACTTACCCAGTAACGAGCTTCCGGATCTGTATAGGCGTATGGGGGAATGATGATGAAGCCGGGATCCTCCGGCATCTGAAACGATTTGTCAGGATAAACGGGGCAAAGAAACGACAGAGCATACATGGCTTCGGGATGTTTGAGTTTGGCTGCCTTGCGCAGGGCGTCCGTCGCCATCTGTTCCAGCGTCGTTTGGGGAAGTCCGTCCGTCTTGGCGCATTCAAACAGGGCCGCGCCGATGCGGAACCAGGCTTCCTTTTCACCCAGCATACGCACGGCCCAGTCTTCCCAGAAGGCTGCGGGCGCGCCGAAAGGAGAAGGGCGCTTTTCCGCTTCGGCCAGACGGCTCAACGCGGCCAGCGCAAAGAGGGCGTCCATGTCGCCGTTCAGGGCCTGTTCGCGCAGGGCCGCCGCTCCTTGTGCATCGTTCTCCCGATAGAGATCGGCCGCCCGTGCATAAGCTGGGGACATTTTTTGATCGCTGCTGGTGACGGGGATGATCTGCAACGTATCGCCATCGCCTGGTATTCCGGGATCAATGATAAACAAGTCTTCAGCTTGCGGCGTGCACGGGACAAGGCAGAGGCAGAGAGCGAGGAAGAGGAGGCGGAGCATCGGCATGGGGTACCTCACTGGGAATAACAAGGTGAAGTATTGTGTCGGCGGGAACGCTATCGCAGCAGCATGGCAGATTTTTCTTTTCCCGTCGAGCGTTGCGCGGATGCGACAGGCTATCCGGCGGCGTGCGCTGTGAAGGTGGCCGCAAAAGAGCGAGACAGGCTTACGCAACGCCCGCGTTCGTGCAAGGTGCCGGAGGCAAGGGCGGTGGGGCATGCCACGGCATCGGGCCTTGCAGGGCGGCAGGCCTGTTACTTTCGGCACACATTTTTATTGACTTTGAAATTCTTTTTCAATTATTCTCCTCCCAGAAAGGACATCAAACCTGCGCCGAAAGGCGCAGCTTCAGGAGAAGACCCATGTGCGTTACGCTTATCGGCGGTATGGACAGACTCAAGCCCGAATACATCGCCGCGGCCCGCGAGGGCGGAGCCACCCTCAAGTGCATCAGCCGCAATGAACGCAATTTCACGGACAAGATCGGCAATCCGGACGCCATCATCGTCTTTACCAACAAGGTCTCCCACGAGGCCCGGCGCAAGGCGCTGGAGCACGCGCGCTCCCGGCGCATCCCCATCCATATGATCCATTCCTGCGGCGTTTCGTCATTGCGTGATTGTCTTTCCGCACAACGGGCTTGACAAGCGGCGGCAAATAGCGCATCACACGATCGGAAATGAATTTCAATTCTTGCTGCGGACAGCAAGAAGGTGCGAGCGAGGAGAGTGGAAATGAGTGCTGTCATCCAATTCAGCGAGGCAGGGAGGCGCGCGGCCGGGCAGCCGCTGCGCATCGCGCTGGCGGGCAATCCCAACTGCGGCAAGACCACGGTGTTCAATGCCTATACCGGGGCACGCCAGCATGTGGGCAACTATCCCGGCGTCACGGTGGACCGCAAGGAAGGCGTGGTCAGACACGGGAGCGAGAACGTCACCCTGGTGGACTTGCCGGGCACCTACTCCCTGACGGCCTATTCGCAGGAAGAGATCGTCGCTCGCGCGGAGCTGGCCAGCGGCAGGGTGCAGGCCGTCATCAACGTGGTGGACGCCTCGGCGCTGGAACGCAATCTGCTGCTCACCGTGCAGATGCTGGAGATGGGCCTGCCCGTGGTGCTGGCCTGCAACATGATGGACGAGGCCCGCAAGGCGGGCATCCATATAGATATCGACCGCCTCTCGCACATGCTGGGCATCCCGGTGGTCTCCACCGTGGCCCGCAACGGCGAAGGCCTCAAGGAGGCCATGAACGAGGCCGTCCGCCTGGCGCAGGCCGGGGAGCGGCGCGTGCTGGAGGTCAACTACGGCGCGGACCTCAACGAAGGCATCACGGCCATGCAGGCCATCATCGAGCGGGAAAAGCTGCTGCCCAAGTACGCCCCCCGCTGGATCGCCGTCAAACTCATGGAAGGCGACCCCGAACTGCGGCAGGAGCTGCGCGCGGCCAACGCCACGGCGGCGCAGGAGATGGAAGGCATCTGCCGCCGGGTGGCCGATCATATCCGCACCGGGCACAGCGTGAGCATGGAATCCCACATCACCGACGCCCGCTACGGCTTCATCCGCGGCCTGCTGCGGGACGGCGTCATCCGGCAGGATGCGGGCAAGGACAGGCTCGCCCTGTCCGACAAGCTCGACAGGGTGCTGACCAACGCCTTTTTCGGCCCGCTCATCATGCTGGCCGTGCTCTATGCGGTCTTCCAGATCACCATCGAGATCGGGGCCTATCCGCAGGGCTGGGTGGAGGACGCCTGCGGCGCGCTCGGCGAGCTCTTCGCGAGCATCATCCCTGAAGGCGACCTCCAGTCGCTGGTGGTGGACGGCATCATCGGCGGCGTGGGGGGCGTGCTGAGTTTCGCGCCGCTCATCGTCATCATGTTCGCGCTCATCGCCTTCATGGAAGACAGCGGCTACATGGCGCGCATCGCCTACATGATGGACAGGGTGTTCCGCGCCTTCGGCCTGCACGGGGCATCGGTCATGCCCTACGTCATCTCCGGCGGCATCGCGGGCGGCTGCGCCATCCCCGGCGCCATGGCCACCCGCACCCTGCGCAGCCCCAAGGAAAAACTGGCTACGCTCCTGACCCTGCCCTATATGAGCTGCGGGGCCAAGCTGCCCGTGTTCCTGCTGCTGGCGGCCGCCTTCTTCGGCAACCAGGCCCCCACGGTAATGGTGCTCATCATGCTGTCCGGCTGGGTCTTCGCCCTGCTGGTGGCCCGCCTGCTGCGCTCCACCATCATCAAGGGCGAAGCCACGCCTTTCGTGATGGAGTTGCCGCCCTACCGCCTGCCCACCCTCTTCAGCGTGCTCATGCACTGCTGGGAGCGCACGTGGATGTACGTCAAGAAGGCGGGGACGGTCATCCTGGCCATCTCCATCATCATCTGGGCCGGCCTGACTTATCCCAAGCTGCCCGAAGAGGAAGCCGCCGCCTTTGATTCCCGCATCGAGGCCCTGAACACGCAGATGGAAGCCCTGTCCGAAGGCGACGCCGCCCGCGCCGCCCTGGAAGAGCAGGTGACCAAACTGGAAGAGGAGAAGGGCGCCGCCGAGCTCGCGCACAGCTTTGCCGGCCGTCTGGGCAAGTTCATCGAGCCGGCCACCGCGCCCGCCGGTTTCGAATGGCGTACCGACATCGCGTTGCTGGCGGGCATCGCGGCCAAGGAAGCCGTCGTCTCCACGCTGGGCACGGCCTACTCCCTCGGCGACGTCGATCCCGAAGACGCCAAGCCGCTGGAGGCCCTGCTCCAGTCCACGCCCGGCTGGTCCAAGGCTACGGCCCTCTCGCTCATGCTCTTCGTGCTGCTCTATTCCCCCTGCTTCGTCTCGCTGGTGGTCATCCAGCGCGAGGCCGGCGGCTGGCGCTGGCTGTTCTTCAGCCTCTTCTTCAATACGGCGCTGGCCTACGTGGTCTCCGTGGCGGCCTATCAGATCGGGCTCGTCGTCTGGAACTGATCCCGCAGGCAGAGTTCATCCTCCTCCCGTGCCCGTGCCGACGCCTTGACAAGGCGTTGTGGCACGGGCATGATTTTTTCCAATGACGACCGACGGGCCCGTCTCGGTCTCGGTCGGGCGTCATCCTGAGCCAGGCGTTGCGGCTCCCCCCAGGCGGCAAGGAGAGATGTTCCCCCGTGCTGCACGCAGCCCTTGCCCGGTGCGTGCGAAAATGCTGGAAGGAAAGGGCACCGGCGTGTGCCGAGGAGGTTCTCATGTGCGCCGTCATGCGGAGTTTACTCTTGCTGCTCATGCTCTGTCTGCTGGCAGCCGAACCGGCACAGGCCTTTGTGGCCTACGTGCGGGCCGTGGAGGACAGCGACTGCATTTCCGTCACGCGCAGCCGTAACGGGAAAGGAGAAGCGGAGGTCTATTATTTTTACGGCATCTCCGCGCCCCGCGGCCGTCAGCCCATGGCGGTGGACGCCAAGGCGCTGGTGCGCCGCATGCTCAAGCCGGGGACGCGCGTGACCATCCAGTCCCCCCTCAAGGACCACAAGGGCCGGCAGCGCGCCCTCATCTATGTGGACGGCGTCTCCATGAGCTCGTCCCTGCTGGAAGCGGGACTGGCCTGGGTGGACAGGAAGAACTGCAAGGCCATGTTCTGCCCGCGCTGGTACCGGACGGAACAGGAGGCAGCGGCGGGCCACAAGGGCATCTGGGGGCTGGGTCTCAACTCCATGCCGTGGCAATGGCAGGAAGAATAGCAGGAGCTGACGATGGACATCACATGGCCTCAGGAATTCCAGGACATGCTGGCAGGCTGGCGGACGGACCCCGTGGGGGCCCGCGCGGCCTTTGAAGACTATGCCGCCCGCTTGGCGGGCCTTGCGCAGGTGACGCTGTCCTTCAAGGCCCGTCCCGGCGTGAGCTATTCCCTGCGCGCCCGGCACGCGGCGCAGAAGACGCGGGAAGTGTTCGTGCTGGTGGACGTGGTGGACGACGACCCGGAAAACCGCTGGCTCTCCGTCTGTTTTTACGCCGACATGGTGAACGATCCCGAAGAGCGCGGCGACTTTGTGCCGGGCGGTCTCATGGGCGCGGACGCCTGCTGCCTGACGCTGGATGAAGATGACGGCGAGATGCGCGCCTATATCGCCGCCCGTCTGGACGAGGCCGCCGCCGCTGCCGCCGAGGGCCGCGAGTGAACGACGGCGCGGGCATCGCCCTTGATTTCGAGACCTCCGGCTATGGGGCGGACAGCGCCTGTGCCGTGGGCATGGCCCGTGTGGAAGACGGCAGGGTGGTGGACCGCTTCTATGCGCTCATCCGTCCGCCGTCCTCCTTTGTCCGCTTTACCGAAGTGCACGGGCTGACCTGGCCCATGCTCAAGGATGCGCCCACCTTCGCCGAACTCTGGCCGCAGATGGCCGCCTTCCAGCAGGGGGCGGAGTGGTTCGTGGCGCACAATGCCTCCTTTGACCGGCGGGTGCTCGCCGGCTGCTGCCGGGCCGCCGGCATCGACGGGCCCCGTCTGCCCTTTTACTGCACCCTCAAGGGCTCGCGGCGCAGCCTGCCGTTGCCGTCGCACCGGTTGAGCAGCGTCTGCGAACATTTCCAGATCCCGCTCCAGCACCATCACGCCGGTTCGGACGCCGAGGCCTGCGCCGAGATCTATCTGCGGCTGCGGGCGCTGGGCGTGTCGCAGGCCCAGATGAAAGCCTGACCAGACTGTCAGTCTACCCGTCCGGCATGTGTGTTGAAAGCCGCCATGCCAGTTCCTTGGTGGCTTTTGCCGCTTCCTTTCGGAAAAACTTCCGCTTTTTCAAATACCATCACGCCAGTCCGGACGCCGAGGCCTGCGCCGAGATCTACCTGCGGCTGCGGGCGCTGGGCGTGACGCAGGCCCGGATGAACGGCTGACCAGGCTGCCCGCCGTGACCGGAAGGGCGTTACGGCTGCCGTGCCCGGTGCGCCGGCGGCTCTCGCCGCATCTCTTCTGAAAAAATCCCGCCTTTTCTGTTTTGTCCAGTATCTTGTGCTGTGATCACATTCCCTCGAAATGAAAAGGGAAAATCTTGCTTGTGATTTGCATCACGAAAAGGATGTGTGCTATGTCCAGAACAGTCTGAGGAGGACTATGGTGTGGAATTCAGCATGAAGGAGGATGTTATGAAACGTCCCTGCAATGGTGCATGGCTCAAGATCTTTCTGGGGGGCCTGCTTGCGGGGGGAGTGCTTCTGGCAGGACTGGCCTACGGGATGCGAGTGACGGACTCCCGTCCCTTCTGCGCCAGCTGCCACGTGATGCAGGAGGCGGCGGTAACGCACAAGATGTCGACACATGCCGCACTGGCCTGCAACGAGTGTCATTCGCCCCACAATCTGCTGGCCAAATTGCCGTTCAAGGCAAAGGAGGGCCTGCGGGATGTCCTTGCCAACATGCAGGGCAAGGACACGCCTGTCCTGCCGAGTGTTGCGACTCGTGACATCATCAATGAAAACTGCATAGCCTGCCATAGTGCGACAAATGCGAACGTGGCAAGTATGGACGCCAAGCCATACTGTACGGACTGCCACCGCAATGTGGCCCATATGCGCAGCAAACCCATCAGTGTAAGGACGGTGGCCCATGAATAATCGAGTTTTTCGCGGCTTCTGCATGATGTTGTTGTCTCTGGGATTGCCGCTGTTCAGCGGATGCGATGATGTTGACACGACATTGAAGGTCCCCACCTATTCGACGGCACTGAAAGAGGACGAGACGCGCATTTCCGTTTTTGAGAAGGATTTTCCCCTGCAGTATGCATCGTACATGAAAAACAATGAAAGCGAGGTGATGACGGAGTACAAGGGCTCCGTGCCCTTCCACAAGAATGACGGCGTCAACCCTCTGCCCAAGGGATGGAAGCACGCCCAGCCGTATCTCAAGAACCTCTGGCTCGGCTATCCGTTCATGTACGAATATAACGAAGCCCGCGGCCACACGCACGCGGTCAGCGATTTCGTCAATATCGACCGCATCAACCGGTATGCGGAAAAGGGCACGCTGCCCGCGACCTGCTGGAACTGCAAGACCCCCAAGATGATGGACTGGGTGAAGGAGTACGGGGATGCCTTCTGGTCGAAGGACGTGAACGTCTTCCGCAGCAAGGAAGCCATCAACGCCATGGACGAGACCATAGGCTGCGCCAACTGCCATGATCCCAAGACCATGGAGCTGCGTCCCTACTCCGAGCCGCTCAAGGACTGGCTGAAGCGTTCGGGCAAGGACTGGAGCACCCTGAGCCGCAACGAGAAGCGCTCCCTCGTCTGTGCGCAGTGTCACGTGGAATACTACTTCACGCACAAGGACAACGGCCCGGCGGGCCGTCCGGTCTTCCCGTGGGATAAGGGTTTCAATCCTGAGGATATGTATCAGTATTACAAGGGGCATGGCGCCAAGGGGCCGGACGGCAAGCCCGCGCCCTTTGCCGACTGGACGCACGCGGCTTCGGGCGTGCCCATGATCAAGATGCAGCATCCTGATTTCGAGATGTTCCAGGATGGCCCGCACGGGGCGGCCGGGGTGGCCTGCGCCGACTGCCATATGCCCTACCAGCGCGTGGACGGCAAGAAGGTCTCCAGTCACTGGATGACCTCCCCCTTGAAGGATCCCGAACTGCGAGCCTGCCGTCAGTGCCACGCGGACAAAACCGCTGATTATCTGCGCGAGCGCGTCCTCTATACGCAGAAGAAGTCCTTTGACCAGCTGCTCAAGGCCCAGGAAGCCTCGGTGCGGGCCCATGAAGCTGTCCGCCTGGCCAACGCCTACGCCGGAGAAAGGGACCCCCGCTATGCCGAACTGATGACCGAGGCGCGGGAGATGGTGCGCAAGGGGCAGTTGTTCTGGGATTACGTCTCCGCGGAAAACAGCGTGGGCTTCCACAATCCCGCCAAGACCCTGGACACGCTCATGACCTCCATGGAATGCAGCAACAAGGCCGTGGCGCTGGCCGAACAGGCCACCCGTTACGGCATCAGCCCCGCGCTGGAAGGCGACATCAAGGAGATCGTACCGCCCATCCTGGAATTCAGCCGCAAGATGCAGCAGGATCCCGCCGTGTTGCAGACCAACCCCTGGCTCAAGCTCCTACCCGTTCTGCCCAAGGCTGAACAGGTCTGGGATGGACAGGAACAGGTATCCGCGCGGTAAGCTGCCGGAGTGACGGCTTTTGGACAGCGTCCCATGAAATGGCGCGGGCGATGGCGACAGGCCGTTGCCCGCGCTCGTCTTTTGCCGTTCCCGATCCGTGCCGCCGCCTCGCGTTTTATCTTTTTCAAAGCTAAAGCGCTCCAAGGTCTACCAAAACAGATTTTACAAATAATTTCAATAGATAGAGAAAACTGTCCGCACGCCGTTTGTCGCTGCGGTGAGGGCGCTTCGCGTCCCTGACTCTTTCTCCGGTAAAAGCGCGCCGGGAAAGGGTTGGAGGGGTTCCCTTTCCCCCCAAACAAGTAACGAATAGTGTTAACAGGCCCTACGCCATTGCCGTAAAAAGAAAAACAGCATGCAGGGCAGACAGGAGCACGACAAAAGCACGTTCGGCCCTGCCGTCGCCGCCTTTTCCAGCCCAGCGCAGGCAAAGGCCGTCATGGGGACAGGCGGAGAGGCAGTCCCGACAGAGCACGCAGGAAGGGCCGGGCTCCCGGCCCTCGTAAAGGCGGTCCAGCGCTCCGTAACGGCAGACACGGGCGCAGGCGCCGCATTGCACGCAGGTCGCCGTCCGGCGCACGCGCCAGGGGGAGAGCTTGCCTAGCAGGCAGGCCAGCATGCCCAGCGGGCAGATCATGGTGCAGTAGACGGCATAGCCGCGCCGGCGGCTGAAAAGCAGGGCGGCGGGGACCAGCAGTATGCCCAGCAGCAGACCGCCCGCCACGGCCGGAGCGGAGGGCGCGCCTCCCGCGCGCAGCAGCAGCGCGCAGACGCAGGTCACCAGCAGGGAGAGGGCACGCAGGCGAAAGGGGTGAGGGTGGGGCCTCGGGCGTGTGCGCGAGGCGGCCAGCTGATCCCAGGAACCGAAGTAGCAGAGGTGGCTGCACCAGGCCGCACCGGCCGCCAGCACGGACAGCGCGAACAGCACGACCATGAAGCCCGGCTGCCCACGGTAGAGCGCGCCGCCGATGATGACTCCCGGCACGGGGATGTGCGGTTCGCCACTCATGGAGAAAGCGGCATGGCCGGCAAGACCAAGGACGAACTGGGCGAAGAAGACCAGAGAAAACAGCAGCCAGACCCGGCGGCGGATGACCGGCGCAGCCTGCCTGTCCGACAGACGCCGGCACAGCCAGGCGCCCCACAGAGCGGCGCAGACGATCTGCAGCGGGCCGAGCCCCGGGAGGAAACGCTCCAGCAGCAGGACGCGCGGCGCAACGCTGAGCAGGGGAAGCAGCAGGCCCGTCACGAGCAGAAAGCAGAGCGTCTGCCTGCCTGCGCTCTCCGCGTGGCGGGAAAACCAGCGCCGCCCGTGTCCCCTCCAGACCAGCAGCGCCGTCAGCAGGGTCACGGCGGCCGCTGCGCTCAGGATCAGCGCAAGACGCAGCCACGGCTGATGCAGCATGTGGCGCAGCTGGATGAACCGGTCGGCCGTCAGGAGCCATTCCACCGCCAGCAAAAGGAGCAGCAGCGCCGTCAGCGGCCGCATCCAGGCTGCGCGTCGCAAGCTTGCCGCCCACCAGAGCAGGCAGGCGAGGGCCACCCCGGCCTGACCGGCGCGCCACCAGTGCGCGGCGGACAGGAGCAGCGTCAGGAAAAGGCAGACGGGAAGCAGCGCCCCCGGGCGATGTGCGGGCATGGGAGTTCCTCCTTGAAGGGGGGGCCGGATCGGCGTGGTGGATGCCCGGCATTGGAGACCGAAGACGGGCGGCCGCCCGGCGGGCGGAGGAGAGGTCGTGGCCGCCCTCACGGCGGTCCTTCCCGCGCCTGCCGTGCATGTCTGTACAGCGGATGCGCTTCCTTTTCCGTGACGGCGATCATGCCGGTGGCGTTTGGGAGAGGCCTTTTCAAAGGCAAAGCGCCCGTGCGGTTTGACAAAAGGGGAAAAGCTGGCGAAAGTGGCCCCCAGTCCGTTTTTTTACCGCAAAGGAGGCTGTATGTTCCTGTCGGATATCCGTTTGCGTCGCGTTCGGCTGCGCCGGGAGCGTTTTTTGCCGCTGCTCCGTCTGGCGGACGATAATCCCGCCCACGTCGACGCCTGGTTGACGCGGGGGACGCTGTACGGTCTCTTTATCCGGCGGCGGGAACCCGTCAGCCTGGCGGTCCTTACCGACGAGACGGCCGCCTTTGCGCCGGGCGGCCCGCGCGAACGGCAATGCCCCGCCCTGTGCGGCAGACGGGTCGCCGAATGCCGCCTGCTGGTCACCGCGCCGGCGTATCAGCGCAGAGGGCTGGCCCGGCAACTGCTCATGCGGCTGTGCGGCCTGCTGGACACGACGTACGACAGTCTGCTGGTGGGCACGGGGACCACCCCCCGCATGGACGGCTTCTACAGGGGCGGCGGCTTTGCGCCCTGTTTCGTGCTGCCGCATTTTTTTCGTGACAATTACCCCTTGCCCATAGTGGAGGACGGCGTCCTGCTGGACGACATGCAGTATTATGTCCGCCATATCGGCAGGGCAGCGCCGCAAGCGAGGCGTCAGTAAGCTGACGCGCTCGTCGCATCAGAGAAATGACGGCCCCGGAGCGTCCGCTCCGGGGCCGTTTTGTCATGTCTTCCCGCCGGGTTCGCCAATTCCCCGACGTCAAGAATCCGTCTTCGAGGTTTGTTTGTGTTGTTTAATATGTTGAATATATTTGATTGTTTTTCATATGGCATGCGGCTTGCTTACAAGATGGCAAACCTGTCTTCGGCTGGAGGGAAGCATGAAGAGTCTGTTCAATGATCAGATCGGCCTTGTGGGCAAGGTCATGGATATGCAGCTGCAACGGCAGAACGTCATTGCCAGCAACCTTGCCAACATCGATACGCCCAACTACAAGCCGCGCGAACTGACGTTCGAAAATGAGCTGCAGAAGGCGCTGGGACTCGATATGCGCGGCCGCATGAGCACGACCACGCCGGGGCACATGCCGGCGGCCTTTTCTCCCGAGACCTTCGGAGCCGAATGGGACAAGCAGTTCAAACCCCGTCAGATCCACGGCGAAGACCGCGTGAACCTCGACAAGGAAATGGCCAAGCATGCCAAGAACCAGCTGCATTATACGGCGCTTGCCCAGGTGATGCAGAAGAATTTCGAAGGCCTGTCTACCCTTATCCAGGACGCCAAGACAGCCTAACCTGTTTCAAGCCTGCGCTTGTAAAGGATGGATGATTATGGATTTCATGACCGCACTTGACATCAGCGCATCCGCACTCACCGCGGATCGTACGCGAATGAACACCATCGCCATGAACCTGGCGAACGTCAAGACCACGCGTACGCCTCAGGGCGGCCCCTATCAGCGCCGTACCGTGGTGCAGGTCGCGACCGATGTGGACGATCCCTTTTCCGTCCACATGCGTTCGGCCCTTGACCGCGAACTCAAGGGGGTGCGCGTCATGGCCATCAGCGTGGACAAGCGTCCCCTCAAGCAGGTGTATGAGCCCGGTCATCCCGACGCCAACGCGGACGGCTACGTGTCCTATCCCGACATCAACGTCGTGGAAGAAATGGCGCACATGATGACCACGCAGCGGAATTTCGAAGCCAACGTGACCACGGTGGAAGCCCTCAAGGGCATGTACAACAAGGCTCTGGAAATCGGCCGGTCATAGAGAAGATAAGAGAGTAAAGGAGCATATATGAGCGCGCAATTTGTCGGAATGAGAGCCTATGCGGACGCCATGCGTCACTTCAGCACCGTGGAAAGTTCCCTGCAGCAGGGCATGCCTGTCAGCAAGGAGACCCTTTTTGCCAAGACGCTGGATCAGAGCCTGCTGCGCGACAGCGTGGACCGTCCTGAAAACTTCGGGGCGCAGGGCGACTTCATCAAGATGATGGGGCAGGAGCACACCCGTCTGGCGCACACCAACGACTTTGCGGAGACCCTTTCCGATTCTCTGAACCGGGTGAACGAGTTGCAGACCGAAAAGGCCAACGCCATCGACGCCTTTGCTTCCGGCCGCAACCAGAACGTGCATGAACTCATGATCACCATGCAGAAGTCCAGCATGGCCATGAAGCTGACCACCGCCGTGCGCGGCAAGGTGCTTGAAGCTTACAAGGAACTGACCAAGATGCAGTTCTGATTTTTCCCGGAAACTTTTGTTCCGAAGCGCGAAAAACAGGTTGGTCCCGGCCGGCCTGTTTTTTGTTTTGGTTTGAAAGCATGTCATCTTTGGAAAAGATGACACGTCAGGCGGCAGCACAGCGCCGCCCGGCCCAACGTGACCGGAAAAACCGCGTTTTTCCGCGAAACGACAGGCCGTATGGTTTGCAACGCGCAGCGTTGCAAACTGAGAATGCCCTAGCCGTGGAGCACCCGAAGCGTGAAACAAAAACCACCCGGCATACGGGTGGTTTTCATTTTTCTGTTTTCGCCTGCGGTGCTCCGGTATCCGATGGGCGGCAGTAGGGCCTAGATAGTGTCGTCAAATTATATTTGCCCATAAAGATATGCATCTAATTTGAACGGCGGCTAGAAAAGAAGCACTTCTTTTGGCATACCGTGTAGCAATACCCCGCCAACGCTTGAGGTGAAGAAATGC
>DWYJ01000086.1 GCA_019118745.1 Candidatus Desulfovibrio gallistercoris
TCCCCCAGCGCGCTTTTATCAGGAGAAAAGCAGGGATGCGGGGCACACCGCCCTCCAGGGCAGGCGGGGCTTATACAGCTAAATTTCTTATTTACTAAAATAATTAATAAAATTTGCATCAACAGACCCTAAGCGGCCTGTCTGCTCCAAACAGAAAAGAGAGGGACTCAACGAAAGAAGAGTCCGTCTCTTTTTTTATACATGGCACATGCCCGGCCGGACATGGTGCCGCTGCCCCCGTCCCTCAGCCACATCTCTTACGCCACAACCACTAGTCTCCACTGCGCACAACCTGCCTGAAAAGCGGATATCTCCTTCTGAAACCGCCGTTGCGTCACATATTCGTAACACAAATTTTATATTCTTACCAAAAATGACAGGCCTGCCGCAAACGAAAGCGGACAGGCTAGCTGAGCAGGCCGGCTTCCCTGAGCATAGCCACGGGATCGACCTCCATTTTTTGCGCAATGGTAAGAAATTCAATGACATCAAGCCTGCGTTCGCCACTTTCATATTTCGATACATATGACTGCGGCTTGTCGAGGAGTGCGGCAAGCGCCACCTGGGTAAGACCGCACTGCTTGCGTGTACGCTTGAGGACAGCCGTCAGCGCCGCATACGCCCGAGTTTCTCCTGTGGACATGGTGATCGCACCTCATCTTTTCGACGAGGCTAGTTGAGCTTGCACAATATCCCAAAATAGGATATTTTTCTCCAGGAAAAAACGAGGAGGGAAACTTCATGTTCATCCCGCTGATATCCTATGTGTTGGACCGTCTGCCTTTCGGCAATTCCCTGAAGGGCATCTCGCCCGCCATGCTGAAAGACTTCATGCACAGGACAAGAGCGCCGCACTGGCATGAATACGCCATCCGCAAACGGCAATGGCGCCGCCACGCCTGCACGGCCTGCCGCTGGCTGTACGGCGTCCTGCCGCGTGACGCGGCCGTTTTTGAGCCGGGCTGCGGCAGCGCCGCCAATCTCCTCTGGCTGGGACAGAAGGGCTTTCGCAGACTGTCCGGTTCGGACATCTCGCCCGAAGCGCTGGAACTGGGCGTACAGCTGGCGGGCAGCCTGCATCTGCCGCTCGATGTCTGGCCTGACGACGCCCTGCGCCCGTCACGCCTGCCGCAGCAGCTGGACGGCATCCTTTCCGTCAACTGGCTGTACCATATCCCCGGCGCGGATCTTGGCGATTTCCTGCGGAGCTACCGGCCGGCCCTCAAGCCGGGCGGCTACCTTGCCTGCGACATGGTGACGCGCCATTATGACCATATGCCGGGCAATCAGTGGCATTCCGAGGACAGGGAACTGCCCGAAGAACAGCGCCGTCCCTCGGAGTACACGCTGCGGCTCGATCCCGACGAGGTGCGGCAGCTGGCGGAACAGAATGGCTTCCGCCTTGTACGCTCCACCTGCTTCGTGCTGAGTCGTCCGCAGCGCGCCGTTTACCTCCTGCGGCGCGAAGCATAGAGCATGTTCCGTTTGCAACACAAAGCGTTTCAAACGGAACATGCTCTTGGCCTGTTAACACAAATTTTACATATTATTTCAATAGATAAGTAAATTCATTTATATAAACTCCGCTTGCCCTCAGGGGGATGGCTGCCTCGTCCTCGGTATCCTCCCCTGATAAAAGCGCGCTGGGGAAGGGATGGGGGGCTTGGGGGGAAGGGAAACCCGCTCCCGCTCCGGCGGCGACCGAAAGGCGGCCCGCAGGGCCGTGCCCGTTAGGCAACGAAGGAGCCTTACGGGCATCGACAGCAGAGCGAGGGGTTTCCCTTCCCCCCAAATAGGCAGTAAATAGTGTTAACAGGCCCTAACAGCCCGGACGCAAGGCGAGATCTGCCGTGCGTGCACGCCAAAACGCCCGCATCACAAGATACGGGCGCTTGCGGGATTCGAAAAAATTTTTTTCGTCTACTTGCCGAACGGACACACCGGATAACGGCACTGCGGACAGCCGGAGCAGAAGCCGCCATGCCCCAGCGCCGCTATGTCTTCCGCGCGGATGTCCAGCCCGGCCAGCAGGCGCGGCACCATCAGCTCAAAGATGCTGGCCTTGTGGTACATGACGCAGCCCGGCAGGCCCAGCACCGGTATGCGCCTGCCCGCCGTCTCCAGGAAGGCCAGCAGGAACATGGCTCCGGGGTAGACCGGCGCGCCGTAGGTGACGATCCGCGCCCCCGTGGCCCGGATGGAGGCGGGCGTCCTGTCGTCCGGGTCCACGGACATGCCGCCCGTGACCACGATCATGTCCGCGCCCTGCGCCACAAAATCCGTAATGGCCGCCGAAGTCATGGCCTCGTCGTCGCTGGTCAGGGTCTGGCCCAGCACCGTACAGCCCAGATCGGCGAACTTCTGGCGCAGCACCGGCCCGAAGGCGTCCTTGATGCGGCCGCTGTAGATCTCGCTGCCCGTGGTCACGATGCCCACGGCCGCGGCGGCCAGCGGATGCACCCGCAGCACCGGCGAGCTCACCAGCTCTTCCAGGCGGCGCAGGCGGGATTCCTCGATCATGAGCGGCACCACGCGGGTCCCGGCCACATCCTGCCCGGCTTCCACAAGGCGCATGCTGTGCAGGGTGGCCAGCGTGATCTCGCCTATGCCGTTGATGGCGGCCAGCGTGGGCACATCCACTTCCAGGACGCCGCGACAGTCCGCCGAAAAATTGATGCGGCCCTCCTTGGGCTCGCTCAGGCGCAGGTGCGGCCCGCAGACCGCCGCGGCGATGCGGGCGGCGGCGTCGTTCTCATGCACCATCCCGGGGCAGGGCGCATAGACGTAGAGGTGTTCCTTGCCCACATCCAGCAGGGTGGCGATATCCTCTTCCCGCACCACGTGTCCCTTGCGGAACACGGGCCCCTTGCTCTCACCGGGGACGATGCGGGTAATGTCGTGGCAGAGCACAGTCCCCACGGCATCCCGCACATCAATGATCTTCATATCCAGTTTTGCCATGCTTCCTCCGAAAGCGCGCCCTCCCGGCGCTGGGGGACATCTTAGCTCATTGCCGCCAAAGCGCGCAAGCCCGGCGGGAACGCGGATACGTCCGGCAGCCGTGCGCGCATTGACAGCAACGGTAATCTTTGCAAGATGAATCAGGCGGGCAAAGACCCGCAAGGAGCCCTTCATGAAAAATGCTGCCCTTTTGCTTGCCCTGTCCCTGACTGTCCCGCTGGCGGGCTGTTTCGGCGGAGAAAGCACGCCGCCTCCGCCGCCCCCCGGCCCGGTGGAGACCTTTCTGATCAATGCCGCGCCGGGCGCCAGCACCACGGTGGACGATCCCCAGTTCGGCCCGCAGGTCCATGTGCTGCTTGAAGACAACTTCATCTCCGCTTCGGGCGAGGATTGCCGCCGCGCCACCGTGCGCAGCCAGCGGCAGGAGGCCGAAGTGGTCGTCATCTGCCGGGACGGCCAGGGCGTCTGGCGTCTGGCCCCCCGCGTCTGGGGGCAGGGACTGACGCCGCCCCCCGCGGAAAAGGCCGCCGCCCCGCAGGCGAAGCAGGCCGCGCCCGCCCCGACGGCGGCGGAACAGCCCGCAGCTCGTCCGGCGGCAGCGGACACGACGGCAGGACCCGCCGCTGCCGCGACTCCCGGCGCTCCGGCGGCGGACAAGCCCGGCGGCGCGGAAAGCCCGGCCTCGACCCTGTAGGCCGGTCTCCCTCTTTTTTTTCACGACCATCCGCTTCCTCTCTCTGCTTGCCCCATGTCGGGGCAGGGGAGAGGAAGCTCCTTGAGCCTTTCCCAGAAGCAAGGAAACAGTCATGAATCGTCCTCTTTTTTTTACGGCGCTCCTGCTGCTGTCCCTGCTGCTCTGGCAGCAGGACGTCCTGGCGGCGGATGCGCCGGCCCCTTACGGGGCCAATCTCTTTCAGGGGAATTTCAGCAAGGAAGGCAAAAGCGGTCAGGTCATGCCCGGCGACCGCATCGTCCTGCGCCTGTGGGGCGGCTCGCTCACCGTGGACACCACGCTCACCGTGGACGCCAACGGACATGTCGCCATCCCTGAAGTCGGCGACATGCTGGCGGCGGGGCTTGCCTATGACAAGCTGACGGACGCCCTGCGCAGCAAGCTGGCCGCCTCCGGCCATGCGGACAGCCAGATCTACGTGGCCCCGCTGGACAATCAACCCGTGTCGGTCTTCATCACCGGCAATGTGGTGCGGCCCGGCCGCTACAGCGGCGCAGCCAACGACACGGTGCTGAGCTTCCTGGACAAAGCCGGCGGCATCGACGCGCAACGCGGCAGCTACCGCCGCATCCAGCTCAACCGCGGCGGACGCACCCTGCAGGAATTCGACCTCTATCCCTTCGTACAGCGCGGCCAGCTGCCGGGCGTTCGCTTCATGGACAACGACACGCTGGTGGTGCTGGACAAGGGCCCGGCGGTCAGCGTCGCCGGTGCGGTGCGCAACAGCGCCCTGTTCGAACTGCGTGACGGACAGACCACGGGCAAGGATCTCCTCAAGCTTGCCGAGCCGGACAATACCGCCAGCCACATCGCCCTCAAGGGCATCCGCAACGGCAGTCCCTACAATACCTATCTGCCGCTGCGCGAGCTGGCCTCCCTGCCGCTGCAGGACGGCGACAGCCTGACCTTCATGGCCGACAATCCCGGCAGCACCATCTCCGTGCAGGTGCAGGGAGCGGTACGCGGAGCGCGCAGCTTTCCCGTGCGCCGCGGCGCACGGCTGGCCGAAGTGCTGAACTTCATCGCCGTGGAACCCGGGCGGGCCAATATCGACGCCATCCACATCAAGCGCAAGAGCGTGGTGCAGCAGCAGAAAAAGGCGCTCGCCGACAGCCTGCGCCGCCTGGAGGAGACCGCCCTCACCGCCTCTTCCTCCAGCTCCGAAGAGACGCAGATCCGCGCCAAGGAAGCGGAGATGATCACCAAGTTCGTGGAGCGGGCCAAGGCCGTGGAGCCGGAAGGCATCGTCGTGCTGGGCCGGGGGGACAAGGTGGGGGATCTCACGCTTGAGGACGGCGACATCATCGTCGTCCCCGCCAAGAGCGACGTGGTGCTGGTCAACGGGGAAGTCATGATCCCGCAGGCCATGCTCTGGAACGAGGACAACGACCTTGCCGACTACATCAAGGGGGCGGGCGGCTACAACAGCCGTGCCGACCGCGCCCATGTGCTGGTCATGCGCCAGAACGGTTCCGTCTCCGGTGATACGGACGACATCCGGCCCGGCGATCAGATCCTGGTGCTGCCCAAGGTGGAATCCAAAAACATGCAGGCCGTCAAGGACGTCTCCACCGTGCTCATGCAGGTGGCCGTCTCGGCAGGTACCGTGCTCGGCCTGAGCTCGCTGCTCAACTAGGGCATTTTGGGTTTGAAACGCTTTGCGTTCAAACATACGGCGGCAAAACGCTCAAGAGCCTGTTTTCCGGCGAGAAGAGAAGGGGAGAACGGACATACGCGCCGTTCTCCCCTTTTTCACGTCGCCAAAGGAGGAAAAGTTCATGTTATCGTTGAAGTCTCTTCCCTTCCCGGGCGGACGGATATCGGGTAAGCGCCTGCTTTGGCTGCTGTTCTGCGGCTTCCTGGCGCTGATGTTCTCCGTGGAGATCTGGGACGTCTACGCACGGCCGGAGGAATACGCCCCACTGTGGGGCTCGGAGGCGGCAAGCGCCTTCTGGCAGTATGCCTCCCGTGAGATCTATGTCCTTTCCACGGCTGCGCTGTCCGTTTGGTTCCTGGCAGGCGTGGGCCTTGCCCTCTGGCGTCGCCCTGCCGGATACAGGTTCCTTCAGGCGCATGTCGTCCTGAGCCTGCTCTGGCTGGTCTACACCATGTTGCAGAACAGGGGGATCTTTTAGAGCCTGTTGACGTATCCGCTGTCTGTTTTGGGGGGAGGGAACCCCCTCGCTCTGCTGTCGATGCCTGTAAGGCCTTACGGCCTAACAGGCACGGCCTGCGGCCGCCTTTCGGTCGC
>DWYJ01000087.1 GCA_019118745.1 Candidatus Desulfovibrio gallistercoris
GCATTTCTTCACCTCAAGCGTTGGCGGGGTATTGCTACACGGTATGCCAAAAGAAGTGCTTCTTTTCTAGCCGCCGTTCAAATTAGATGCATATCTTTATGGGCAAATATAATTTGACGACACTATCTAGGGAAGTAACTTTTCCCTGTTCACCATTTTTTTACTTCGCAGCCTTCCCTGCAAGCTTGGTGTTCGCAAGCAGATCCTCACCTGTTGAGCGAACTACTTTCATTTCCATCTGTACGAAATTTTTTGAATATTATTTTTTTGCTGTGTGAAACGGTAGGTATGTTATCTCGTCGCCAAACGCTGTTGTCTTTTTCCAAAATGTAGGATACGTGGTAATCAGTACTATACATAAAGGGTGTTTTTAAAAAAATAATTTTATATGTATATATTTATATATGTTAGGGATAAAATGTTTATTGGAAATTTGATAGCTGCTAATAGATTTGTAATGCAATGTGCAGTAAAGAGCGATACCATATAACGCCAAGAAATTGCACACGATGACAACGGTTCAGCCGCAAATGGAGAACAGTCATGAGCGTGGAAAATCTCGATAAGTTTTGGGAGAGTGAAGGCCTGGACTCAACAACGCTCTTGACTGGTCGTTCTGGCGGCCGTAACCTCCTCACCCCTTCGGCGGGAGGCATTTCCCTGTACGGCGATAGCCTGACGGGCGGTGCGGGAGGTGGGGGGCTCGTCTCCACGCTGTCCGCCCGCGCGGTCACGTCCTACGCCGCATCAGCAGCCGGGACGCAGACCAACGGCACGGCTCCGGCGCTTTTTTCCGTAGCCTCGGCCCAGGCGGCAATGGTGCCGCCCTCCGCAGCGGCTTCCGTGGCCGTCACTTCCTCTGGTTCCGTCAGCTCCGGCGTGACGGACGGCGCTGTCAGCGTAAGTGACGCGAGCGCAACGGGCGGTCTGTCCGCCGACAGCTACGACACCGACGGCTCCAACGACTCCCGTGACACGGCGACCGTCCTGACTGATCCGGCGGGCACGCTGAACAGCCTCTCCATCCACAGCAGTACGGATCGTGATTTCTACAAGCTCGTGCTGGAGAACGACGCCACCGGCGAGAACTTCGTCGATATCGCCTTTGCCGCCGGTCAGGGAAATCTCGACCTGCACCTGATCAACTCCAGCGGCACGGTCGCCGTCAAGACGGGGACGGCCACGGACAGCGGCAAGCGTATCGATCTGAACGGCCTGGCCGCCGGGACATATTATATCCGGGTGCAAAGCGTCTCCGGTTCGCAGAATACCTATTCCCTGAGCTGGGACGGCACCAATTACGGCCTGGCCCTCGACGCTTACGATGCCGATACCCCCAACGACTCACGCGACACGGCGACCGTTCTGCCCGATCCGGCGGGCACGCTGAACAGCCTCTCCATCCATAACAGTGCGGATCGCGATTTCTACAAGCTCGTGCTGGAGAACGACGCCACCGGCAAGAACTTCGTCGATATCGCCTTTGCCGCCGGTCAGGGGGATCTCGCCCTGCACCTGATCAACTCCAGCGGCTCGACCGTCGTCAAGACGGGGACGGCCACGGACGGCGGCAAGCGCATCGACCTGAGCGGCCTGGCCGCCGGGACGTATTACATCCGGGTGCAAAGCGTCTCCGGTTCGCAGAACACCTATTCCCTGAGCTGGGGCAGCAACAATTACGGCCTGGCCGCCGACGCTTACGATAGCGACGGCTCCAACGACTCGCGGGCCACGGCGACCGTCCTGTCCGATCCGGCAGGCACTTGGGACGGTCTCAGCATCCACAGCAGCTCGGATCGCGACTTCTACAAGCTCGTGCTGGAGAGCGAGGCCACCGGCGAGAACTTCGTCAATATCGCCTTTGCCGCCGGTCAGGGTGATCTCGCCTTGCACCTGGTCAACTCCAGCGGCTCGGCGGTCGTCAAGACGGGTACGGCCACGGAGGAGGGCAAGCGCATCGACCTGAACGGCCTGGCCGCCGGGACGTACTATATCCGGGTGCAAAGCGTCTCCGGCTCGCAGAACAGCTATTCCCTGAGCTGGGGCAACACAAGCCACACCGGGGGCGGAGAGGAAACGGCCCCCGATCTGGATCCCACGGGAATGAATGCCGACGTCTACGATACTGACGGCTCCAACGACTCGCGTAGCACGGCGACCATCCTGCCCGAACAAACGGGCATGCTGAGCGACCTCACCATCCACAGCAGCACGGATCGCGATTTCTACAAGCTCGTGCTGGAGAACGACGCCA
Source organism: Candidatus Desulfovibrio gallistercoris (assembly GCA_019118745.1). Taxonomy (GTDB): domain Bacteria; phylum Desulfobacterota; class Desulfovibrionia; order Desulfovibrionales; family Desulfovibrionaceae; genus Desulfovibrio; species Desulfovibrio gallistercoris. The sequence continues at coordinate 2,255 of DWYJ01000087.1, forward strand.
CCGGCAAGAACTTCGTCAACATCGCCTTTGCCGCCGGTCAGGGCGATCTCGCCCTGGACATGGTCAACTCCAACGGCTCGGCGGTCGTCAAGACGGGCACGGCCACGGAGGACGGCAAGCGCATCGACCTGAACGGTCTGGCCGCTGGGACGTATTATATCCGGGTACAGGGCGTCTCCGGTTCGCAGAACACTTATTCCCTGAGCTGGGACGGCAACAATTACGGCCTGGCTGCCGACGCTTGCGATACCGCCGCCTCCAACGACTCGCGCAGCACGGCGACCGTCTTGTCCGATCCGGCAGGCACGTTGAACGACCTCACCATCCACAGCCGCGCGGATCGCGACTTCTACAAGCTCGTGCTGGAGAACGACGCCACCGGCAAGAACTTTGTCGATATCGCCTTTGCCGCCGATCAGGGAAATCTCGACCTGCATCTGCTCAATTCCAGTGGTACGGCCGTCAAGACGGGTACGGCTACGGACGGTGGCAAGCGCATCGACCTGAACGGCCTGGCCGCCGGGACGTATTATATCCGGGTGCAGGGCGTCTCCGGTTCGCAGAACACTTATTCCCTGAGCTGGGACGGCAAGAATTACGGCCTGGCTGCCGACGTGTACGACACCGGCGGCTCCAACGACACACGGGCTACGGCTACCGTCCTGCCCGATCTGACAGGCACGTTGAATGACCTCTCCATCCACAGCCGTACGGACAACGACTACTTTGCTTTCACGCTGGACAATGACGGAACGGCCAAGAACGTCGCTTCCATCGTCTTTGACGCGTCGCAGGGTGACCTCAACCTGCACCTGCTCAACTCCAGTGGCACGTCCGTCAGGACGGGCACGAGTACCGAGAACGGCAAGGTCATTGATCTGAGCGGTCTGGCCGCCGGGACGTATTATATCCGGGTACAGGGTGCCTCCGGCGCGCAGAATACGTACTCCCTCGTCTGGGACGGCAACAACTACGGGCCCAAGGCAGATGTCTACGATACGGATACGTCCAACGATACGCGGACTACGGCGACCGTCCTGCCCGATCTGACGGGCACGTTGAATGACCTCTCCATCCACAGCAGCACGGACAAGGACTTCTTTGCCTTCACGCTGGCCAACGATGGTACGGAAAAGAACATCATCAGCATCGCCTTTGACGCGAGCATGGGCGATCTCAATCTACAGCTGCTGAACTCCAGCGGCACGTCCGTCAAGACGGGCACGCTTACGGAGAGCGGCAGGCAGATAGTGCTTGAAGGCCTTGCCGCAGGCACCTACTACATTCGCGTGCAGGGCGTCAGCAAGTCCAAGAACGCGTATGCGCTCACTTGGGATGGCGGCAACTACGGCTACGCAATGGACGCGTATGACACCAACGCATCCAATGACAGCACGGCGGAAGCCGTCACGCTGGAACAGGAGGCGGGCAGCCTTGCCGATCTCACCATCCACAACGGCACGGACAAGGACTTCTTCGCGCTGACGCTCATCAACGACGCCACGGCACAGAATTTCGTGAGCATCGCCTTTGACGCCTCCGCGGGTGACCTCAATCTGAACCTGCTGAACGCGAGCGGCACGTCCGTCAAGACGGGGGTGGTCACGGCCGACGGCAAGCGTATCGATCTGACGGGTCTTGCGCCGGGCACCTACTACATCCGCGTGCAGGGCGTCAGCAAGGCTATGAATACCTATACGCTGAGCTGGGACGGCGCCAATTACGGCCTGCCCACCGACGTGTACGACACCGGCGCCTCCAACGAAAAGGTGGCGGATGCTGTGGACTTGGGCACGTCCGCCGGCTCCCAGACCGACCTCTCCATCCACAGCAGCGTGGACAAGGACTTCTTTGTCTTCGAGCTGGCTAATACGGGGACCGTCCGCAACTACATCAAGATCGACTTCGACGCGGAGCAGGGGAACCTGAGCCTCGTGCTCATGAAGAAAAACGGCACCACGGTCAAGACGGCCACGGTCTCCGATAGCGGCAGGGAGATGTTCTTGTCCGATCTGGCGGCCGGCACCTACTACATCCGGGTCATGGGCTCCAGCAAGGCCACCAATACCTATACCCTGAGCTGGGACGGCAACGATTACACCCTGCCCGCCGACGTCTATGATACCGACACGTCCAATAACGATGCGCGTTCCAAGGCCGTGGCGCTGGAAAGCCCGGTGGACGCCATATCGGGCCTGACCATCCACAGCTCCTCCGATGTGGACTTCTACTCGATTGAGCTTACCGACACAGGCGCAGAGCAGAATTTCGTCAAGATCACGCTTGACCCAGCCCTGGGCGAACTGGAACTTGACCTGATCAATTCCAGCGGCACGGTCGTGAAGTCGGGCGTGGCCACGGACGACGGCATGCGCATCGACCTGCTCGGTCTGGCGGCCGGCACCTATTACATCCGGGTCAGGGGCGTCAGCAAGTCGCAAAATACTTATACCCTTTCCTGGGATCGTCGCGAGCCGCGTCATACGCCGGACGCCTACGATACCAGCGGCGACAACGATTCCATCACCGCCGCCACGCCGCTGCCGGAGGATGCGGGCAGCCTCACCCCGCTGACCATCCACACGGCTGAGGATGTGGACTACTTCAGGCTGGACGTGCCCGCGGGCGGCGGCACCGCCAGAAACTACGCCCTCCTCGAGTTCGACAGCGCCGTCGGCGATCTGTCCTTATCGCTGGTCAACGCGCAGGGAGTGGAGGTGTTGTCCGCCGAGATGCTGAAGACCGGCAAGCGTCTGGATCTTTCTTCTCTGGCCGGAGGTACCTACTACCTCAGGATCGCCGCTGGCGACGGCTCGCCCAACCTCTATACGCTCAGCTGGGATAAGACGGATTATACCCTGAGCAAGGATATGCACGATAGGAGCGGAGGCAACGACAGCATTAACAACGCTGTGCGCCTCGGCAGCGGCGGTACGCAGACCGACCTGACCATCCACGACCGCAGCGACATCGACTACTTCCGTCTCGACTTGTCGGCAACCGGCACGGACCGCAACTACGTCAAGATGCTCTTTGACGCTTCGCTGGGTGATCTGGAGCTGGAACTGTACGCCGCCGACGGTACGCGGCTGTCCGGCTCCCGTGCCATCAGCGGCGGCAGGCAGATAGACCTGGCCGGGCTGGCCTCCGGAACCTACTACATCAAGATCAGCGGCATCCATCATGCCGTAAGTCAGTATTCGCTCACCTGGGACGGCGAGACCTACCAGAGCCCGGACATTACGGCGCCCATCGCGCCCGTGCCGGACGTCTACGATACCGGGACCGACAACAATGCGCGGAGCAAGGCCGTCAAGCTGTCCTCCTTCAGCAATTCCCTCCTGTCCCTGTCCATCCATGACACGGCGGATGTGGACTTTTTCAAGATCGTGCTGGACAATACGGGCACGGAAGAGAACTATGCCCGCATCTTCTTCGATGCCCTCAAGGGCGATCTGGAGATGTCGCTGATCTCTTCCACTGGCACGTTGCTCATCGACGGCGCCACCACCATCAGCGGCGGCAAGGAGCTGAGTCTGGCCGGGCTCAAGGCCGGCGCCTACTACATCAAGATCACCGGGGTCAACGGGGCTACCAATACCTACAGTCTTGCCTGGGACAGGGACGACCACTATCTTGGGCCCGACAAGTACGACGCCTCGGACACGCCCAATGATTCCACGCTGACGGCCACGACGCTTGCGAAAAACTCCACGTTGAAGGGAATGAACATCCACAGTGCCTCGGATGTGGATTACTACACCTTCACCCTTGCCGCCGACGGAGTCGTGCACAATGCCATCCGGCTGCTGTACGACGACAGCCTGAGCGATCTGGATATCCGCGTCTACGACGCCCTCAACAATGAGGTCGGTACGCTGCGGGACGTCGTGGACGGCACGGAGATCAGCCTGAACGGTCTTGCCGCGGGCACCTACTATGTCAGGATCATGGGGGAAAACGGCTCCACCGGCTACTACGATCTGGAGTGGAACTTCGCCAAGAGCCTTTCCATGACGCCGGACCCCTACGATTACTCCGGAAATAACGATAGCATGGAAAAGGCTGTCACCAGCTTCATACAAGGTAGGCATTACGCAACTGCAAGCGGCAGTACCTCTATTGAACCGCAGGACGTGGATTACTTCAAGTTTACCATGATTGGCATATGCAATTTTGGGAACTACATCAGCGTCAATAATATTTCAGGAAGGGGAGAAATAGATCTCGAGCTGCTGGACGCGGAAGGCAACGTCATCCGTACCTCCTATGCCCATTCGAGCACAAGTAGAAGAATAAATATGGAGGGCATCGGCGAAGGTACCTACTACGTCAGGATATTCGGCGATACTGACGCCGCCTACGGCACCTATAGCATTAATTATGATTTAACCATAACCTTCCCGAAGTATTACAAGTGGCGTCAGCCCGATCCCTGGACTCCCGACAACTACGAGGGCAACGACGACATGCTGAGCGCCACCAACCTCTTTGTCTCCTCCGGCAACTCGGCCTACAAGCTCAGCATCCATTCGCCTGACGATGTGGACTACTTCAGGCTGACGCTCACCGGCACCGGCAGCGTGGAAAACTACGTCCGTATGACCTACACCGAAGCGCGCGGCGAGCTGCTCATGGAGCTCTACGACAGCGCGGGCAGGCGCATCCTTACCGCCCTTGCCGCCACAGGAGAACGGGAGATCAGCCTCAACGGCCTTGCCGCGGGCACCTACTACGTGAAGGTGAGCGGCGTGGACGACCAGTACAACGCCTATACTCTGGACTGGAACTGCGCGGATGCCTCCCTTGCCGTGCCCGGCACGACCGATGCCGTCGGCCTGACGGTCGCAAGCGGCACGCAGTCCCTCACGCGGCAGCAGGAAGCCCGTTACTATGCCTTCGACCTCAGCTCACTGGGCATGGCGGAAAACCACATCTCCGTCAACACGGACGAGGCCCTGCGCCTGAGCCTGCTCAATGCCGCAGGCGAGGAGATCTATTCCACCACCAACCGCACGAAGCTTACCCTGAGCGGGCTGGACGCGGGCACGTACTATCTCAGAGTCGAGGCCCTGGACTTCTCCGCGGGCGATAGCGTCACCTATACTCTGAGCCATGACCTCACCGCCTACTCCTCGACGGCGGAGATCGTTTGCGGCACGGACAAGTCCTCGCTCTTCGCCATCAGGGACTCCGGCACGGAATATGCCTATCTCATGGGCTACGGCAACGTCACCTGGGACGATTTCACCGCTGGCATCCAGCCCTACACCGTCAATCCCCTCTATTTCGACGCCGAAAAGAGCTCCACCAACGGACGGGACGATATGCTGTGCTGGGCCGGAACCACCGCCAATATGCTGGCCTGGTCCGGCTGGGGAGAGATCGGCCTGCCTGAAGCCACGGGCGACAATGCGGAAGACGTCATCTTTAAGAAGCTCATGAATTCGTTCCCGGATGAGGGCGGCTTCATAGAAGACGGCCTGTGCTGGTTCTTCAGCACCAATTACAGAAACTACAGCAACAGCAATGCCGCCAGCAGCGGCAGCGGCAATTATATCGGCCAGTCTGTCTGGCCCGGCATATCCATGACGACGCTCAACAGCGCGAGCGCCATGGATTCCCTTGCCGCGGCGCTTGAAAACAATATGGCCGTGGGGCTCTCCGTGGGCTTTTACAACAGCCTCGGGTCAAGCGCCCGTACCAGCGGCCATGCCGTCACCGTCTGGGGATATACCTACAACGCCGCCAAGGAAAAGGGCACGGGCGGTTACTATACCGGATTGCTCATCACCGATTCGGACGACAACAAGACCTACGCCGACCCAACCGATGCGCCGGATGCCCTCCACCTGCTTCCCCTCAAGTGGAGCAGCTCGGTAAATCGCTACTACACCTCCTACTACAGCGGCACTGTCACCAAGCTGGAGGACTTCGTCGCGCTGCCGCAGGTCTCCGACTGGCCGGAAGAGGTCATCGCTCTTGCACAGAACAGCGCCGACCCGGCCAACAGCGATCTGGACAGCCTTATGAGCGCCGCCATGCAGCCCAACGCGGGGACCCTGCTTGCCAGCGCGGAACTGACGCCGTCCTCCGACAGCGATACGCGCAAGCAGCAGGCCACCCTTGTGGCATGATCCATCCGCCGCGTGAGGTCGTTCCCCCCCGACCTCACGCGGCATACTCCATCCCACCAGAGCCCGCTTGCCTGGACGACCATGCCCGAACGGCGGGCGGCAGCCGTGATCCAGCGAAAGACGAAAGAAAGCATGTGTCCTGCCTGCTCATCCATCATCGAAAAAGGGCGCGAGGTAGACGGACAGCTTTATCCCAGCTCCATAAAAGGTCCGATGGGCAGCGTACGGGATGGTGTGTCCCGATAGCTTGTCCTCCCTGTCCTTGTCTGATGGGCAGTTGCCGCAAACCAACAAGCGAGCGAGGATGGCGTCCCCAGACGGCAACGAAAGAGCGGGCGTACGCGTAAACGTACACCCGCTCATGGAAAAGAACGGCCCGCTTACCGGGCTGGATACGTCAGCGCATTTCCCTGCCCCCTCACTTGGCTCTTGGCTCCCCCCGTTTCAGGACAGAACGGAGGGAGAACAACGTGCAGGCACGCTACGCCTAGCCCCCGCAGATCTTGCAGGCCCTGAAGCCGGCGGCGCGTGCCTCCTGCGCGGAGGCAAAGACGACGGTGCAGTTGCGGCAGGTATAGTAGCGGCATGAACTGTTGTGATAGATGCGGCTTTTGGCGTTGCCGTGCAGTTCGCCCGCGGCCATGACGGCGCAGGCCATGCCCAGCATCAGCAGCAGGCTCGCGGGCAGGAGGAAACAGCATTTTTTCATCCGGGCTTCTCCTGAGCTTTGACGTCGAATGGGCGGCAGAGCAAGACTGTCGCAAGAGGATGGATCGCTTCCTCCATCCTGTACGCCATGCGGAGGAAAAGACAAGGGGCGGCGCTGCGCGAAACGCCGGCGATGTTCCGGGTTAGGCCATGCAGGCCCGCCTTTCCTCCGACGTCATGCCGGCGATGCTTCGGATGAAGCGGGCGGGCGTCCCGGCCACGACGCTGTCCGCCGCCACATCGCGTGTGACCACGGCCCCGGCGGCTACGATGGCGTTGTCCCCTATGGTGATGCCGGGCAGCACGATGGCGCCGGAACCTATCCAGACGTTCCGGCCGATGACGATGGGGGCAGGGCGGCAGCTCGACCGCTCTTCAGGCGAAAAACCGTGATTGATGGTGGCCAGCACGACCCTGTGCCCGATGAGGCTGCTGTCGCCCAGCGTGATGCCGCCCTGGTCCTGGAAGCAGCAACAGGCGTTGATGAAGACGTTTTTCCCGATGGTGATGTTTTTGCCGAAGTCGCTGTAGAAGGGCGGGAAGAGGGCAAAGGTGCCGTCAACAGGCTTTCCCGTAAGTTGCGACATGAGCTCGCGGATCTCTTCCGGCGTATGGTAGGCCCCGTTCAGCTCCGCCGTGATGCGCATGGCGTCATTGCTGCACTGCAGCAGCAGATCATGCTCCGGCGTGCCGGGCGTGACGCTTTTCCCCTGATTGAAATGCTGGATGAGCTGTTCCGTATCCATGATGTGCTCCTTCGTGCGTTTGGCTGTTCCCGTTCCGGCCGGAGAGGCGTTCTCCGCTCTCCGGCCTGTTCCGTACGCCCTTACTGCAGATGGGTCCTGAAAAAGTGCTCCATCTTGTCCCAGGGGATGACGTCCATCCGGTCGTACAGGTCCACATGGCTGGCCTGAGGGATGATCAGTAGTTCCTTGTTGTCGCCGCGGAGCTTTTTGAAGGCGTCTTCGCTGAAGTAGCGGGAGTGGGCCTTTTCGCCGTGGATGAGCAGGACGGCGGAACGGATCTCCCCGGCATAGGCCAGGAGGGGCATGGTCATGAACGAAAGGGCCGATGTGGCGTTCCAGCCGTTGCCGCCGTTGAGCGAACGCGGATGGTAGCCGCGCTTCGTCTTGTAGTAGTCGTAATAGTCCTTGACGAAGGCGGGCTCGTCGCCGGTCAGCGTGTCGGGAAGGCCGCCGGCGGACGCGATATGGCCGGAGCGGGCGTCCGCCGTGCGCTGCTCGTTCAGCCGGGTGCGCAGGGCATGGCGTTCCTCTTCGCTCATGGCGTCAAAGTAGCCGTTGGCGGTGACGCGGCTCATGTCGTACATGGTGGAGGCCACCGTGGCCTTGATGCGGGTGTCCATGGCGGCGGCATTGATCCCCATGCCGCCAAAGCCGCAGATGCCGATGATGCCGATACGTCCGGCGTCCACATCTTCACGCGTGGTCAGGTAGTCCACCGCCGCGCTGAAGTCTTCGGTATTGATGTCGGGCGAGGCGACGTGGCGCGGCCGGCCGCCGCTTTCGCCGGTGAAGGAAGGGTCAAAGGCCAAAGTGAGGAAGCCGCGTTCAGCCATAGTCTGGGCATAGAGGCCCGAAGCCTGTTCCTTCACCGCGCCGAAAGGCCCGCTGACGGCGATGGCCGCCATTTTCCCCGTGGCCTGCCGGGGCCGGTAGAGGTCCGCCGCCAGGGTGATGCCGTAGCGGTTCTGAAAGGTCACTTTCTGATGCGTCACCTTGTCGCTTTGGGGAAAGGTCTTGTCCCAGTTCTGTTCCAGATGCATGGTCGCGTCCTTTGCGGGTTTGCCGGTTGAGAGGGGGGCGGCCTCGGGGGCCGGGACGGAAAAAATGCCCAGGCTCCCCAGCACGAGGCCGGCGGTCAGCAGGCCGAGGATGGCTCGCATGTGCATGGCACACCTCCTGTATGGAGCATTTTCAGTGTGAAACGTTTTAGCTGTATGCCGGAACGGCTGTGCCTTCGTGGCATGGCGAAAAGGTAGACAGGCGGCGTGATAATAGCAAATACTTATGTTGAATATATATGCATGCTGTAAAGGCATGGTTGTGGCTGCCCACGGCAGGGGCCGCACGCAAGCCCCGCTCAGTCCGGGAGGTCGGCTGGACCGGAGGGCCCTTTATTCCGACCGTCATCTCCTGTAGAAGAAGGAGACGCGGCACGCCGTGCCGTGGATCGCTCACGCCGTACGGGCTCTGCCGCCGTGCGCGTCCGTCCGTCATGCCGGCGCTGCGCCGTCCTCCCGGCGGGCCCCGCCCGGGGCTGATCTGTCGCAACTTCCTTCCCGGTGTCTTCCATGAACGAGAATCTCCCCTCCCAGACGGGCAGCAGCGCCTCCGATGTCTGCTCCATGCTCAACATCGCCATCATGAACCTGTCGACCGGTCTGTTCATCTGTGACCGGGACGGTATCGTCGTCTTTATCAACAAGGCCTATGCCGGCTATTTGAACATCGAGCCTGAACAGGCCATCGGGCGGCACATCACGGAGCTTATCCCCGATTCGCGCATCCCTCATGTGTTGCAGAACGGAGAACCGGATATCGGGGCCATCCGGCTCATCAGCGAGACATCGAGCCGTATCCTCACCAACCGGTACCCGCTGTTCAACGCGCAGGGGCAGCTCATGGGGGCCATGTCCATGGTGGTGCTGGACAAGCCGGAGCAGATCCACATCCTGCAACGGCAGATAGATTCCCTGGGGCGCAAGGTCAGCCGCTATGCCCGCCGCATCAGGACAGCTCTGGAGGCCCGCTATACGCTGGATTCCCTCGTGGGCTCCTCGCCGGCCATGCTGGCCTTCAAGCAGTTGTTGCTGCGCTTTGCCCGCACGGACGGCACCGTGCTCATCAACGGGCAGACCGGCACCGGCAAGGAACTGGCGGCCAGCGCCATCCACAACGCCAGCAGCCGCAGCGGCGGGCCCTTCGTCAGTCTCAACTGCGCGGCCATCCCGCAGGAGCTGTTTGAAAGCGAGCTGTTCGGCTACGCGCCGGGCTCGTTTTCCGGGGCGCGCAAGGAGGGCAAGGAAGGGCAGATCGAACTGGCGGACGAGGGGACGCTCTTTCTCGATGAAGTGGGGGACTTGCCGCCGGGGGCGCAGGTGAAGCTGCTGCGCGTCATCGAGGAGCGGGCCGTCCGCCGGGTGGGGGACAGCACGCCGCATCCCGTCGATTTCCGGCTGGTGACGGCCACCAACCGCGATCTCGGCAAGATGGTGGCCAACGGGACCTTTCGGGAAGATCTCTACTACCGCATCAACTCCATGCTGCTGACCCTGCCGCCGCTGTGCGAGCGGAAGGAGGACATCCCCGCGCTGGTGGAACATATGCTGGAACGGCAGGGGAGCATCCGTTGCAGTGCGGAAGTGATGGCCGTTTTCCACCGCTACAACTGGCCGGGCAATGTGCGAGAGCTCAAGAACGTGCTTTCCCATGCGCTCAGTCTGGCGGAGGGGGAGTCCATCACGCTGGACGATCTGCCGCCCTTCCTGCTCATGGGCGCTTCCCTGCCGGAAGAAGGGCGGCCGGCCGGCGGCGAGCAGCGCCTTGGGGCCATCCGGGACAACAGCGAGCGTAACGCCATCCTGGTCGCCCTGCGGGAAAATCGCTGGAACGTCTCGCGCACGGCGCAGGCGCTCGGCATCTCGCGGGCCAACATCTACGAAAAGATGCGCAGGTTCGGCATCCGCCGGCATGCGGAGTAGGGCGGGGTCGTATCGAGAGACCTCCTGTCTGTGGATGCAGACAGTTTGTCTTGTTTTGTCTGCGAAAACAGACAGACAAAACGACAGACAGCGGCCGCACTGTCCGGCAGCCTCTGCGGGGCCGCCTGTCGCGGATCGTCCGTCAGGCTGCCCGCGGCGGAGCGGGGCGTCCTGCCGTCTTGCCGTACGCCGTCGTGCAAGGCGGCTGGCATGTAACTTGCTGAAAGGAAGAAAAACCTTCAGGAGGTTACTATGCGAATAGTGCTTTCCGCGCTTCTGGCCTTTCTGCTGCTGGCAGCCCTGCCGGGGTCCGCCAGCTGCGAAGCGCCGTATACGCTCAGGACCGCATGGCTCGTGGAGCATGAAGCCTTTGCCGCGTGGTACGCCCGCCAGAACGGCTGGGACGTGGAAGCCGGCTTCCAGCTCGATATGCAATTTTACGAGACGGGCCGGGAGCTCATGGCCGGCATGCGGCAAGTCCCCTGGGAGATCGCCGCTTGCGGCGCGTTGCCCGCTCTGACGGCCTCGCTGGAAAATGCGGCGGAGATCATCGCCATAGGCAATGACGAGTCCCTCGCGACCGGCATCTATGTCCGCAAGGACAGTCCCATGCTGGGGCACACCGGGTATAATGCGCTCTATCCTGAAATGGCGGGCACGACCGGGACGGTGCGTGGCAAGACCATCCTCTGCACGCTGCGCTCGTCCGCACATTATACGGTGCACAAGTGGCTGGCGGCGCTGGGGCTGACGGAAAAGGACGTCATCCTCAAGGACATGCCGCAGAGGGAGGCGCTGCAAGCCTTTCTGGCCGGTGAGGGCGACGCCGTGGCCCTCTGGGCCCCCTTCACGCTCGAAGCGGAGCGCAACGGCCTGCAGCCGGTGACGCTCTCCAGCCAGTGCAACGCCAGTCAGCCGACGCTCCTGCTGGCGGACAAGGCCTTCGCCAGCCGGCATCCCGAACGTGTCCAGGCCTTCCTCGGCATGTACTTCCGAGGGATACGCGCCCTGCAGGAGACGCCGCGGGAAAAGCTCCTGGCGGCCTATGCCGATTTCCACCGTCAGCGGTCAGGCAAGCATCTGCCGCCGCAGGATGCCGCCTGGGAACTGGCGCGTCATCCGGTCTTTGGCCTCGACGGGCAGCTTGCGCTCTTTGCCGGCAAGGACAAGCGCCTGCAGGGCTGGCTCGAGTCCCTGACGAGCTTTGCCGGTGGAGCGAACCGTCTCGGCGACGTGACGGACCGGTATTTGCGCGCCATAGCCGCGGACAGCCCCGCTCCGCAGAAGTGAACCTGTCCGAACGGTTTTTATCCACAGCCCTCTGACGGGGCATGACGGCTCGTCTCTCCTGAGCCGACCGCCCCGGATCCTCCACCCCACGCCTGCTCCGCTCCCGGAGACAGGCGGTCCAGCGGCCCCGGTGACGCCTCCCGGGGCCGCCTTTCGTTTGTTCGCCGTTGGCGGCCGTCAACACGTCTTGCTGCTTGTTGGAGGGGAGGGGACCCCTCGCTCTGCTGTCGATGCCCGTAAGACTCCTGCGTCGCCTAACGGGCACGGCCTGCGGCCGCCTTTCGGTCGCGCTCTGCTGTCGATGCCCGTAAGACTCCTGCGTCGCCTGACGGGCACGGCCTGCGACCGCCCGTCGGGGCGTCGCCGGCGCGGGAGGGCCCAGCCGTTTCGCAGCGAAGCGAGAAAAGGCGTTCCCGGTAGTCTTCCCCCCAAGCCCCCCATCTCTTCCCCAGCGGGCTGTTACCCGGGGAGGAGCCCGCGCATGCGGGCGTTTCTCCGATAGTGAGCGGAGCTGCGGGATGTATTTTATTTATTTGAAATCATTATAAAATAAATATGAACACATGATGATCGTTTTTGTATTCACAAATTGTCTTTAATTCAAGACGTTCTGTCGGCATGTATGGAATGCAAGACAGTTTGTGCGGTCAAATAAGCAGCATTTGAGCGGCGTTATTTTGTAATATGTTGTTTTTATAGGGGTTTTATTCGGGGTGTGTATGGCCTTGCGGGCTGGCATGCATCTTGTACTAAAAGGAACAAGCAAGCAAACGCGCGTTGGAAGACTTCGTCATCATCAGCATGGAGACAGTGTTATGAGTCGTCTGGACAACTGCCTGACAGCCATATGTGGCGACAGAGTGCCGCTGGAAACAGCGCGCAAGACCTTTTTCTTTCTTCTGGGCATCAGCATCATGCTGGTGGTCATCGCACTCCCCACGCCGCCGCCCTTTTACAAGGGGGAAGAAGCCATCCCCCTGACGCAGAACGCCAAGATCGTCATGGGCGCTCTGTGTTTTGCCGTCATCATGTGGATGACGGAAGCCATCCCCTTCCCCGCGACGTCCCTGAGCCTCATCGTGCTGCTGCACATCATGAACATCGATTCCTTCGGCAACCTCGTCAAGGCGGGCCTGGGCAATCAGTCCATCCTGTTCCTCATGGGGGCAATGGGCCTTTCCGCCGCCATGACCGAATCCGGCCTTGCCCGGCGCTTCATGCTCTGGATGCTCACCAAGGTCGGACGCCGTACGGATCGCATCGTGCTGGCCTTCATGCTGGTAGGCATGCTGACGTCCATGTGGGTGACGGATATGGCCGTGGCCGCCATGCTGCTGCCGCTGGGCATGAGCATCCTGCAGGGCAGCGGTTGCAAGCCGCTGGAAAGCAACTTCGGCCGCTCGCTCATGATCGGCATCGTCTGGGGTTCCCTCATCGGCGGCACGGCCACGCCCGCCGGCTGCGGCGCCAACGTGCTCGCCATGCAGTATGTGCGCGACATCGCCCAGCTGGACGTTTCCTTTGCGCAGTGGATGGCCGTGGGCGTGCCCGGCGCGCTGCTCATGATCCCCCTTGGCTGGTTCTGCCTGATGAAGATCTTCCCGCCGGAATTCCGCGAGATCCCCATCACACTCGACAGCATCCGTGACGAACTGCGGGCCCTCGGCGGCCTCAAGGTCAAGGAGATCCGTACGCTCGTCGTCTTCGTGGTGATGGTGGCCCTGTGGCTTGGCGGCGCGCACGTCGCCCCCATCCTGGGCTTCAAGGCCCCGGAAGCCTTCGTGGCCCTGCTGGGCTTCGTGCTCCTCTTCATGCCCGGCCTGCGCGTGTTCGAAGACTGGAAGGACGCTTCCCGCAGCATCGACTGGGGCGGCCTGATCCTTATCGCGGGCGGCATCTCGGCCGGCATGCTGCTGGCCAGCACCGGCGCGGCCCGCTGGATCGCCTGGGGGGCCCTGTCCGAAGTGGGCAACCTGCATCCTGTCCTGCGGGTCCTGGCGGTCATCACCCTCGTGGAACTGCTCAAGATCTTCTTTTCCAGCAACAGCGTCACCGGCGCGGTGGTCATGCCGCTGATCATCGCCCTGGCCATGGACATCGGCATGAATCCCTGGGTGCTGGCCGGTCCGGCAGGCATCGCCTCCAGCATGGCCTTCATCATGGTGACCTCCAGCCCCACCAACGTCATCCCCTATTCGTCCGGCTACTTCCGCATCTCCGAATTCGCCAAGGTCGGCGTGATCATGACCATCATCGCCATCTGCTGCGTCACCTTGTCGGTATCGGTCTTCGGCCGCTTTGCCGGAATGGACATCTGGAACTAAGGGACGCCCGGCGCGTCCGCAACACAACGCACACCTACTTTTCCGGGAGGAAAGATCCATGAAGACCATCAGTGAACAAATGGAACTGGCCCGCAAGGCGCAGGCAGCCATCAACGACTATACCCAGGAGCAGGTCGACGAGATGTGCCTTTCCGTGGGATGGGAAGTCTATGAAGACGAGAATATAGCCAAGCTGGCCCGCATGGCCGTGGAAGAAACGGGTTTCGGCAATGTGGAGAGCAAGATTATCAAGCACAAGCGCAAGGTGGGCGGCGTGCTGCACGACATCCGCGGCGCGAAGAGCGTGGGCTGCATAGAGCGCGACGAAAAGAACGGCATTTCCAAGTACGCCAAGCCGGTAGGCGTCATCTGCGCCATCCTCCCGGCCACCAATCCCACGTCCACCTGCGGCGGCAAGGCGGTGGGCATGCTCAAGTGCCGTAACGCGGTCATCTTCAAGCCCAGCTCGCGTGCCCTGAAGTGCACCACCGAGGCCATCAACATGATGCGCAAGGGCCTGAGCCGCGTGGGCGCGCCCGAGGATCTCATCCAGGTGGTGGAGGACAACAGCCGCGAGGCCGTGGCCGAGCTCATGAAGGCCAGCGATCTTGTGGTGGCCACCGGCAGCGGCGCGGTGGTGCGTGCGGCCTACTCCAGCGGCACGCCGGCCTACGGCGTGGGGCAGGGCAACGCCGTGCCCATCGTGGCCGAGGATGCCGACGTGGCCGAAGCGGCAAAGCTCATCTGCGGCAGCAAGCTCTTTGACTACGCCACCTCCTGCTCGTCCGAGAACGCCGTGGTGCCTGTGGAGGCCATCTATGATCAGTTCATGGCCGAAATGAAGAAGAACGGCTGCTGGCTCGTGGAAGGCGAGGACCGGGAAAAGCTCAAGAACTACATGTGGCAGGTCAATGCCAAGGGCAAGCTGGCCCTCAATCAGGACGTCATCGCCAAGTCCGCCCGCGTCATCGCCGCGGCCGCCGGCATCAGCGTCCCGGAAGGCACGGAGATCCTGCTCGTGGAAGGCACGCAGCCCATCCGCGAGGACAAGTTCCATGACGAAAAGATCTCGCCGGTGCTCACCGTCTACAAGGCCAGGGATTTCATGGACGCCTACCGCATCCTGACCGAGCTGACCAGCCTTGTGGGCCGCGGCCATTCCTGCGGCATCCATACCTACAAGCGGGAATACATCGAGTATCTCGGCGAACACATGAAGTCCTCCCGCGTGACGGTGCGTCAGGCCATGAGCGCGGGCAACGGCGGCCATCCCTTCAACCGCATGCCGTCCACGGCAACGCTGGGCTGCGGCACCTGGGGCGGCAATGTCACGACGGAAAACGTGCACTGGAAGCACTTCATGAACGTGACCTGGGTCAATGAGCCCGTGGAACCGTGGAGCTTCAGCGACGAGGAGATGTGGGGAGAATTCTGGAAGAAGCACGGCAAGTAGGTTGACCGGCGGCCCGCAAGGGCCGCCACCCTCCAGCCAAGACGGCGCGCAAGAGCGCGCAAAAGGATTGACCATGAAGCTGTTCGAATATCAGGCGAAAAATATTTTCCGGGAAAAGGGCATCACCACCCCCAGAGGCATACTCATCCGCAATATGGAGGAACTGGATGCCGCCGTCGCCGACATCGGCCTGCCCTGCGTGCTCAAGTCGCAGGTGCTGCGCGGCGGACGCGGCAAGGCCGGGCTCATCCGGCTGGTGAAGGATGCCGAAAGCGCCCGCAAGGAGGCGCAGGAACTCTTTGCCTCCGAGCATAACGTCCACATGATCCTGGTGGAAGAGGCGGTCAGCATCGCCAGCGAGATCTATCTGGCCGTCACCGTGGACGCCGTGACCTCCACCGCCATGCTCATCGGCTGCGCCGAAGGCGGGGTGGAGATCGAAAAGCTGGCCGCCACCGCGCCGGAAAAGATCGTGACCGTCAAGGTGGACATGGCGCACGGGCTGGGCGCCTTCCATATCAACAACCTCGTCTACGGCATGGGCCTGCCCGCGGAACTGATCAAGCCCGTCAGCGCCGTGGTGCGCAACCTCTACAAGACCTTCACGGCCTACGACGCCCAGCTGGCGGAGATCAATCCCCTGTTCATCACCACGGACGGGACGCCCATTGCCGGCGACGGCAAGCTGATCATCGACGACAATTCCGAATGGCGGCATCCCGACTACCCGCTGAGCCGCGAGCAGTTCGACTCGCAGGTGGAGTTCGAAGCCGCGCAGGAGGGCATCCCCTACCTTGCCTTCAACGGGGACGTGGCCCTCATGTGCGCCGGGGCGGGGCTCACGACCACCGTCTTTGACCTCATCAATGATGCGGGCGGCAGCGTGGCTACCTATGTGGAGTTCGGCGGAGCCAACTACACCAAGGCCGTGCGGACCATGGAACTCTGTCTGGAAACGCCCAGCAAGGTCATCCTGGTGGTGACCTTCGGCACCATCGCCCGCGCGGACGTCATGGCGCAGGGGCTGGTGGAGGCCATCAAGACGCACAAGCCGCAGCAGCCCATCGTGACCTGCATCCGCGGCACTAATGAAGAAGAGGCCTTCAAGATCCTGCGCGAAGCCGGACTTGAACCGTTGACCAATACTGAAGAAGCTGTGCAGCGTGCGGTGGACATCGCCGCGGGGAGGGCCTGATGAGCATTTTCGTCAACAAGCAGTCGCGCGTCATCGTGCAGGGCGTCACCGGCAAGGAAGGGGCCTTCTGGGCAAAACACATGAAGGACATGGGCACGCAGGTGGTGGCGGGCGTCACCCCCGGCAAGGAAGGCCAGAACGTGGACGGCATCCCGGTATATCATTCGGTACGGCGCGCCACGGCGGAACATCCGGCGGACGTCTCCATGCTCTTCGTGCCGCCCAAGTTCACCAAGGACGCGGTGTTCGAGGCGCTGGACGCCGGCATCCGCAAGATATGCACCATCGCCGACGGCATCCCCCTGCATGACGCCATCGAGATCCGCCGCGCCGCCATGTCCTGCGGGGCTATGGTCATCGGCGGCAATACGTCCGGCATCATTTCCGCCGGGGAAGCCATGCTCGGCACCATCCCTTACTGGATCGAGCGCGTGTACCGCAAGGGCCACGTGGGCGTCATGACCCGCAGCGGCTCCCTGACCAACGAGGTGACGGCCGAGATCGTCAAGGGCGGCTTCGGCATCACCACCCTCATCGGCGTGGGCGGCGACCCCGTGCCCGGCACCCGCTTTGCCGAACTGCTGCCCCTGTATGAGGCCGACGACGACACGCACGCCGTGGTCATCATCGGCGAACTGGGCGGCACCATGGAAGAGGAAGTGGCCGAGGCCAGGGAAGCCGGCATCTTCACCAAGCCCCTCGTGGCCTTCATGGGCGGGCGTACCGCTCCCGAAGGCAAGCGCATGGGCCATGCGGGCGCCATCGTCACCGGCGGTCGCGGCACGGTCAAGGGCAAGACGGCGGCGCTCATCCAGGCCGGCGCCAAGGTCGCCAAGCGGCCCAGCGAAGTCGGCCCGCTGTTGCAGTCCTTCCTCGGCTAGAGTGGGTTCTCTCAAAAAATCAGCTTTGCAAAGCCTCCCTTCGGGGAGGCTTTTTTCGTCTGCTCCGGCAGAGAGAGGAGAGCCTCTGACGCCTTGCTGACCGGCCCTGCGGCAGGATGGCTTGCCAAGCAGCCCTTTCGTGCTGATAGTATCTGAAGGAGCCGGTGCGGCATGTGGCCCCGCCGGATGATCTTTTCTCTTGTCATCGGAGGTTGCCGATGTTGCAGCACCTTTTGAAGATAGTGACCGCCTTCGTCATGCTGGCGGTGCTGATCCTGCTGGTACAGCTCAACGGGCTGGCCTGCGATCTGACGGAATTGTTCGCCCCCGGCTGGGGCCGGGTCGCCTGGCTGGTCTGTGCCGGTCTGGAGCTTGCCGCTCTGGTCTGGCTGGGGCTGGCCTGCTTTGCCCGGCCATCCCGCCTGCTGCTGCGTGAGGATCCCAGCGAGGCGGAACGGCAGGCCTTTGCCGCCGAGCTGACGCAGCGCCTGAGCACGAACCGCCTTGTCCGAGAGGCCGGGCTTGATCCCTCCGCGGCGGATTTTTTGCCGCAGGCGCTGGCATTGCTGGACGAGCGGGCGGATGCCGTCATACGCAGTGACGCCAAGAAAGTCTTTCTGGGCACGGCGCTCTCCCAGAATGGACGGCTGGATGCGCTCATCGTTTTTGTGGCGCTCTGCCGCATGGTCTGGAAGGTCTCCGGCATCTACAATCAGCGGCCGTCCCTGCAGGAGATATGGAGCGTCTACCATGCGGTCTCTTCCGCGACGTTCCTGGCGTTTTCCATCGAGGCGCTGGATATCCCCCGTACGGTGACGGAAAGCATGAGCGCCCTTGTGCCGGCG
Organism: Candidatus Desulfovibrio gallistercoris; assembly: GCA_019118745.1. GTDB lineage: Bacteria > Desulfobacterota > Desulfovibrionia > Desulfovibrionales > Desulfovibrionaceae > Desulfovibrio > Desulfovibrio gallistercoris. The sequence goes on from DWYJ01000087.1 coordinate 20,812, forward strand.
GCGGCTCCTTCCCTGGCTACGGCGTCTGTCCCGCTGGTGGGGGCCTCGGTACAGTTCTTCACCACGGCGGCCATCGACGGCGCGGCGAACAGTCTGCTTGCCATCCGGGCGGGCATGAGCACCAAGCACGCTTTCCGGCATGCGGCACTGGACGAGGAAGACGCGCGTCAGGCGGGCATCCGGGACAGTGCGGCCATGCTGCTGGCCATATCCGGCGAGTGTCTGAATGAAGTGGTCGCGGCCCTGCGCGGTCAGCTCTGGGAAATGGGAAAGTCGGCAGGTGGATCGCTCCGCAGCGCGGCAAGCAGCGTGAGTGAAGGCGTGTGCGCGGCAGGGTCGGCGGCGGCCTCCGCAGTGACGCGAGGCAGCGAGGCAGTAGTCGATGCGGTGGACAGCGGCATCACGGCCACGCTGAAAGCGGCAGGCACGGCCACCAGCGCCACAGTTGGCGCGGTGAGTTCCGCGGCTTCGGCCGTAGGCAGCGGCATGCGCAGCGCGGCAAGCAGCGTGAGCGAAGGCGTGTGTGCGGCAGGGTCGGCGGCGGCCTCCGCAGTGACGCGAGGCAGCGAGGCAGTAGTCGATGCGGTGGACAGCGGCATCACGGCCACGCTGAAAGCGGCGGGCACGGCCACCAGCGCCACAGTGGGTGCGGTGAGTTCCGCAGCCGGGACGCTGAACCGGCAGACACGACGTGCCGTATCCTCACTGGGAAAGACTGCCCGTAACGTCCTGCCCTGGCGGAGACGCTCCGCTGATTGAAGTCTGACGCATGCCGGGGCTCTTTCCTCACGAGAAAGTGATCAGTATGCGAGGGGGAGAGGGAAACCGTTTTGAAAAACGGTTCTCCCTCTCCCCCTCGCGCACCCCCTCTCCTTTCCCCAAACTTTTATCGGGCTCACCCGACAGGGACGTGTCCCGGCAAGGCGTTTTGCGTCTGCCGCGTCCCAGGCGGGATGAAGAAAAGTGGACCAAACGGCAACAGCCGTCCGGCTTGCTTGTTTGTCCAGAGTTTGGCTGGCCTGGAATCGGGCGAGACCTTGCGTGCCATGAGGGCTTGCGTCTGGATAAGTAAAGTTTTTGGGGGGATGGGGGACGTTATTATTATACGAGGGGGAGAGGGAACCCGTTTTGAAAAACGGTTCTCCCTCTCCCCCTCGCGCACCCCCTCTCCTTTCCCCAAACTTTTATTGGGCTCACTCGACAGGGACGTGTCCCGGCAAGGCGTTTCGCGTTTGCTGCGTCCCCGGCGGGATGAAGAAAAGTAGAGCGAACGGCAACAGCCGTCCGGCGTGCTTGTTTGTCCAGAGTTTGGCTGGCCTGGAATCGGGCGAGACCTTGCGTGCCACGAGGGCTTGCGTCTGGCCAAGTAAAGTTTTTGAGGGATGGGGGTGCGGGGGAAGGGGACTTTTTGCAAAAAGTTCCCTTCCCCCGCAAAAAAATCAGCTTCTCCGCTTCAGGGGCGGATGACTTTGTCAGCCAGGGCCAGACTGCTGACCACGTCGAGCATATTGGTCGTCTGGCCGACGGCGCGTTTTTCCAGAAGCTGAAAAAAGTCAAGGCAGGTGCCGCAGACGAGGATGGAGACTCCGGCGGCTTCCAGGGCCCTGAGGCTGTCGAGGGCCTTACCGGGGCGAGCGGCGAGCTTGACGCCGCCATTGAGCAGGACGATGCGCCAGAGGGCATCCCCCAGTTCCGGCAGGGTGGCGAGAAAATTGTCCATGAGCTTTGCGCCGAGCGCATCGTCGCCGCGTCCAAGGGTCTCTGTGGTGATGAGCACGAGGGTCTTCCCGCGCGCGGCAGCGGCTGCGGACTGCGGCGCAGGGACGGCTTCGGGAGCGCCGCCGGCGTCACGCGAGGCCTGCACCAGCCAGAGGGCTTCCTCTCTGCGCTCGCTGCTGACAGCGTAGCCGCTGGTGCGCAGGAAGCGGCTGACGTTCTCCACGGCGGCCGGATTGTCCACAAGGACGTTCAGGGCAGCCGGCGCATCCTGCTTGACCACGCGGCTGCAGGCGACGACGGGGCCGGGACAGGCAAGGCCGCGGCAATCTATTTCGTTCACGGGCATGGCATACCTTCCTGGATGGCTGGAAAACGGTTACGGCTTGGCCCCATCGTCCGGCTTGGGGGCGTGGGCATCCACATAGAGAGAGTATTCCGCCAGCGGCATGGGGCGGGCGAAGAGGTAGCCCTGTCCGCAGTCGCAGCCCACACGGGTGAGGTAGTCGCGCTGTTCCGGCGTTTCGATGCCTTCGCAGAGCATGAAGAGATGCAGGCGCTTGCCCATGCTGATGACGGAACCGATGATGACGTCGGCGGCTTCATCGCTGGCGGCATTGTCCAGGAAGGCCTTGTCCAGCTTGATGATGTCCAGCTCAAAGGATTGCAGGGCGGCCAGCGAGGCATAGCCCTTGCCGAAGTCGTCCAGCGCCAGGCGCACGCCGCAGGCCTTGAGCTCGGCGAGGCTGTTTTTGAAGAGCTCTTCATCCAGCCAGGCCATGCTTTCGGTGATCTCCACCACGATGAGCGAAGTCGGCACGTTGTAGGAAGCCAGGATGCTGAGGAAGACCTTGACGTAATCGTTGGAGAAGAAAAGGGCCTTGGACTGATTGATGCTGACGGTGGAGACGGGCAGCCCCGCGTCCATGCGCTGGCGCAGCCAGGCGCAGACGGTGCGCAGCACGAAGAGGTCCAGCTCGCGGATGAAGCCGTTCCGCTCGAAAAGCGGGATGAACTCATCAGGATAGATGGGCTTGCCGTCAGGCGGGATCCAGCGGATGAGGGCTTCGGCCCCGTGCAGGCTGTTGTCGGCCAGATTGTGCTGCGGCTGCATGAAGACTTGGAATTCTCCGTTGCGCAGAGCGCCGGTCATGCGGTCTTCCAGCTCGTTCTGCTTGAGGAGGACCGCCTCCAGGCGGGCGTCGTACAAGGTGTAGCTCGAGCGGTAGCTGTCGTCGGCCACGCTGCTTTCCGCGGTCTCGGCGCGCAGCAGGCAATTGACCATATTGCCGTCATACGGCATGGTGGAGGTCACCCCGCAGGAAAAGAGCACGGTCGTGCCGAGCTTCTGCCGCAGGGCGGCGGCGCTGTCGAAAAAGGCCTCGATGCGCTGCCGCAGTTCCGCCGCGTCCCGGCACTGCCAGAGGAGGAGGAACTTCCCCGCAGCGGCGTGGGCGATCAGCTCATTGTTGCGGAGCTGGCGGCGCAGATCCCGGTAGCAGAGCTTGATGAGCAGGTCGCCGCCCCGGTGACCGCGTGTGCGGTTGATGAGCTTGAGGCGGCGTACATTGACCAGCAGCAGATAGTAGGGGGCCTGGGTATGGCTCAGGAGCCTGTGGGCGTCGTGGATGAAGCGGGCCCGGTTGTTGCCGCCGGTGAGGGGGTCGCGGTAGGCGACTTCCTCCAGTTCGCGCATGTGGCGGCGGTTGACGTGCAGGATACGAAGGATGATGGCCGCAAAGAGGATGATGCCGCCGATGGACAGCTCAAGACTGTACTCCCGCAGGACGTCCAGCAGGACGGCGCCGGGCGTGAGGGCGGTGCGTTCCAGGAGCAGGGCGTCTATGTCCGCCGTGCTCAGGGTCATGATGGAACGGTTGAGCACCGACATGGCATAGGGGGAGATGTCGTAGCGGAAGCCCAGCGACATGGGATAGCGGGCGCGGGTGGTCAGCATGGACGTATTGGGCGGATTCTCCGGCATGACGCCGCTCGCGTTGGGATAGCCGGGGATATAGGCATCGATGGCCTGCCGTTTGAAGGCGTCTATGCATTGCTGCATGGAATCGTAAAACGTGACGGTATCTTCAGGGTAGGCGGCCATATAGGCCTGGCCGAAGGGGAGCAGTTCATGCGTGACGCCGACGCGTATGTTCCGGCCCGGCACGGCCCTCTCCTGCCCCACCAGCAGGACCGGCATGTCGAAAAAGGGTCGGCTCACCAGCAGGGGCTGCGAGGCGTACATGCCAAGCCCGGCATAGATGTTGCTGATGATGTCCGCCTTGCCTTCCTTGAGCAGGGCCAGAGCTTCCGGATAACTGGGAGCGGCCACGTAGTCGAAGGCGACGCCGCTGCGCCGGGAGAGCTCTTCCATGAAGCGGATGAGGAAGTTCGAGCCCGGCATGTCGTCGTTCATCATGGTCTGCTTCGCGCTGTAGGCCACGCGCAGCCGGGGCTTGCCGGCAAGCCATTCCTCCTCGGCGCGGGTCTGGCTGAAAGAGACCTGCTGGATGCCGTGCATGTAGCTGTCAAACAGGCTGGCGAGCAGCCAGGGCGAATAGAGGTTGATCTGCTTCAGTGCTTCGTTGAGCGGCGGCAGCAGGGAACTGCCCTTGGCCGTGACGAAGAAAAAGGGTTCCATGGCGATGATGGCCGCGATCTTGGCGTTCTCGCCATGCAGGGAACCGTCGATGTAGCCGTCTATCTCGCCACGCTCCAGGGCCGCCTGCATCTCTTTTCTGGTCGAGAAATCATGCGTGCGCAGCGTGAATTTGTACTGCCGGGTGAATTCCTCGATGACTTTTCCGCCGTAGGCTCCACTGACCGTGCCGACGCGCATCTGATCAAAATCCCGGAAGTCCATGTAGCGGATGGGACTGTTTGCCGCCACGTGCAGCGTGAGGCACTCGTAGCCCACAGGGAGGCTCGTATAGTCGAAAAAGGCTTCCCGGTCAGGGCTGTAGGAGATGCCGCAGACAAGGTCTATCTCTCCTGCGGCCAGCCTGGCGGGCAGGTCGGCGATAGTGGTGTGCACCCACTCGTATTGCCAGCCGGTATAGGCCGAGATGGCCTGGAGCAGATCGGCAGCGTAGCCTGCCATCTTGCCCTGGCGCTTCTGGAAGATGCCGGAGAGGTCGAACCAGCCGACGCGGACGAGTTTTTTCTCTTTCTGGTTCCGGGCGAGGATCTCCGGCGAGAAGTAGTAGAAAGTCTGCTTGCTGGTCGCCATGTAGGACTGCGGCGGCAGATCGGGCGCGGCGGCCCGGGCCATATCGGCAGCGAACAGACATAGGGACAGGAGGGCAAGAAGGATCTTCCGAAGCATGGACTCGCCTTTACCGCCCGTCTGGGCGGCTTCTGGTGATGTGGCATTACCGGCGGCGGATGCACAAGGGGGAGGGGATCTTTCCCGCAGGAAAGCCTCCCTCCCCCGACACATGTCAAACGGAAAGCCTGCTGCTCGTCCTGTCTTTCGCGAACGACAGCGGAGAGACGCGGCAGTGACGCCGCTGCCTGGCTGTTGCCGCAAGGCGGACGTGCAGGCCGTCCAGGGTGGTTAGAAGGCGCAGATCTCGTCCGGCGGCAGGATGGTGAACTTGTGCTCCCGGAGCAGTTCGATGGCCTGATCCACCTTGTCAAAGCGGAAAATGAGGATGGCGCCGCCCTTTTCCCGCTGCAGGAAGGCGTACATGTATTCCACGTTGATGTCGTGCGTGGAGACCAGCTGCAGCACGCTGTCCAGCCCGCCGGGGCGATCCGGCACCTCCACGGCCACCACGGAGGTGCGGCCGAGGGTGAAGCCCTTTTCCTTGAGGGCCTGCTTGGCCAGTTCCGGATTGCAGACGATGAGGCGCAGGATGCCGAAATCCGAGGTGTCCGCGAGCGAGAGCGCGCGGATGTTGACGCCGGCTTCGGCAAGGGTATGCGTCACCTCGGCCAGACGGCCGGCTCGATTTTCAAGAAAAACGGAGAGTTGCTCAGCTTTCATGGCAATATCCTTTGGCGCTAGGCCTTGCGGGATTCATCGTCGGAAGTGGAAGCCTGCTGCTTGTCCTTGCCGGGGGTGATGTCGATCTCATCCGGCTCCGAGGAAGCACGTTTGAAGTTGCGGATGGCGCGGCCCAGTCCGCCGCCGATCTCCGGCAGCTTCTTGGCGCCGAAAAGGAGCAGCAGGATAACCAGAATGACGAGGATCTCCTGAGTACCAATACCAAACATGGAAAAAGCCTCCCGTAGAATGGGGCCTGTAGGCCAAACATCACCAGCATACGGCCCAGAGGGGTTGAGGTCAAGCGGAGGGGACGATCAGCGCCGCCTCCCGGCCATGAGACGTTTTACCTTGGCGGGGGAAGCGGGAGCGGCAAAGCCCGCCTCGACGAGCCGGCGGGCCGCGGTGTCGCGTGCGGCGCGGCTGCTGCCGCCCATGACGACGGCCATGAGGCGGACGCCGTTCCTCTCCGCCGTGATGATGACATTGTAGCCGCTGGCGGCGGTAAAACCTGTCTTGAGGCCGTCGACGCCGCGTACCCTGCCCAGCAGCAGATTGGTGTTGTTGATGGCGCGGCCGCGGTGCACCAGACGGCGGGTGGCGTGGAACGTGCGCACCGAGGGATAGGCCTTGAGGTAGGCGCGGGCCAGTCGGGCCATGTCGCGGGCCGTGGTCTTCTGGCCCGGAGCGAGCAGGCCGCTGGGATTCTTGAAGACGGTGTGCCGCAGGCCGAGGTTGCGGGCTTTGCGGTTCATGAGGCGCACGAAGTTGCGGGTGCTGCCGGAAATGGCATGGGCGACGGTCATGGCGGCATCGTTGCCCGACGCGACGGCCATACCGAGCATGAGACGCGAGAGAGGGAGGCGCTCGCCCGTGCGCAGATGCATGGAGGAGCCGCCCGTCCGCGCGGCCTCGCGCGTGACGCGGACCTTGCCCATGAGCGAGAGCTTGCGGGAGGACACGGCGTCCATCGCCAGATACATGGTCATGAGCTTGGTCAGCGAGGCGGGGGGGATGCTCAGGTTGGCGTTACGCTCGTAGAGCGTCTTGCCGGTGTTGAGATTGATGAGCAGCATGGCCTTCACGCCGGCATGGGCGGTCTGCGCGGTCAGGCAGAGCAGGCACAGCAGCGTCAGCGCCAGGACGGGAAGAAGCCGCCGGAGACGTGCGGAAGAGGAGCGGTCAGTCATGCTTTTCATAGAGGGCACGGGCCTCTTCCAGAGATTGCAGGGCAAAGGCCAGCAGCACCGGGCCGACGATGAGGCCCACGGCGCCGAAGCTGGCCAGTCCGCAGATGATGGCGATGATGAGGACGAAGAACGGCGCCTTGATGCCTTGCTGCAGGAAGAGGGGCCGCAGCACATTGTCCACGCCGGCCACGGCCACCGTGCCCCAGAGGGCCAGGCCGACGGCCGCCATGCTGTTGCCGGTGAACCAGAGCGACAGGCAGAGCGGCACCCAGACCAGCGCCGTGCCCACAAAGGGGATGGGCGCCACCACGGTGGCCAGCAGGCCCCAGAAGGCGGGCTGGTTGATGCCGGCCACGGAAAAGCCGATGCCGCAAAGGAAGCCCTGGGCGGCGGCCACCAGCAGGATGCCGAGCATGATGCCGCGCAGGGCCCGGCGGATGGCGCTGACGAAGCGGCGCAGCATGGCGGGCGGGACCTGGGTCAGCCGGGAGCAGACCTGGGCGATGCGCCGGGCGTAGACCGCAAAGACCACCGTCAGGATGACGAAGAGCACAAGGCTCCAGAGGACGTTCATGGTGCCGCCCAGCACGTCGAAACTCCGGTTGATGAGGATGCCCATGGCGTCGCTGAGCGTGCTGTCGATATTGTGGATCAGTTCGTTGTAGGCGGATTCGATGCCGGGATAGTCGGCGAGCTTTTTCTCGAAGGTCTGGAAATATTGCACCCATTCGGGCGGCAGCTGGAAATTGTTCTCCTGGAGCTCGCGCAGGCGGGCAAGACCGCCGGCGACCTGCGGAGAGACCAGCAGGATGAGGGTGGCGACCGGGATGATGATGACGGAGATGGTGAGCAGGGTATAGCCGAACAGCGGGATCTTCCGCACCAGTTTCAGGAGGATGCGCTGCGGCAGGCTCTGCGGGCGGCGCAGCACGCGACGCCGCAGCCGGCAGGCCCGGCGGGCCAGGCGGCGGTAGAGCGGCAGGCTCAGGCAGGCGAAGCAGGCGGCCATGAAGAGCGTCACGGGATTGGGCCGCAGCAGCAGATAGCAGGCCAGGACAGCCAGCAGGTAGAGGATGCGGGGAAAACAGGCGCTTTTGGTCATGACAAGATCAGAGAGGACGGCGTGTATCGGATAAGTGTAGCAAAGGGCCTGTCTGCTGCCAAGCGGTAAAATGGTGACGGAATGTGAACGCGTCTTCGCCGGGGCGGCGTCAGGCAACGGTCTGCAACAGCGTTTGCAGGCGATGCCCGTAGGTGTGGCGGGCGTGCAGTTCCCTGCGCCAGGCGGCGGAAAGGGCGGCCCGCTCATCCGGGCAGCGCCGCAGGGCCGCCAGTCGTGCGGGCAGTTCGTCCGGACTCTCCAGCCGTATGGGGCGGACCAGCTCCGCGGGAAAGAGCCCGAGCCCCGGCGTGGGGTCGCTCAGGAGGATGCCGCCCGCGGCCCAGACGTCGAAATGCCGCTGGTTCAGGCTATGCGGCAGCAGCAGGCTCGTCACGTTGAGCACGGCCTCGGAGCGGGCATAGAGCGCGGGGAGGCTGCCGTAGTAGTCCACAGGCGGCAACACGGCAGCGCCGGGCAGGAGTTCGGCCCAGGCCGCATCGCCGCAGAGGACGAAGCCCGCCCGCACGGCGACGGCCAGCCAGTCCGCGCGGCGGCGACGCGAGCAGGCGTCCGCCCCCGCCCCCGCCTCACGGATGGCCATGCCCGGCCAGCCCCGGGCATGGAGCCTGCGCTGCCACCAGTGGATATGGGGCAGCGGGGCTTGCGCATCCCGTGCCTGCGCCAGCAGCCTTTCGGCCAGGGCAAGATCGTCCTTGCCGGGATGCGCGGCGGCAAAGAAGCGCGCATGGTCGGGAAAGGAGGCCCGCCCCACGAAGATCGGCGGCAGGGAGGGCGGCGCGGCGGACGGCGCGAGCCACATGTGGCGTGCCGCCGCCAGCGGCAGGAGATCCGCCTGACGCGCCCCGGCGTCCCGCAACGGCTCAAGAAAGCTCGCATCCGTCACGAAGAGGGGGAACTCCCGCCACCAGGGCAGGCGCAGGCCGGACAGCACGTGCCACGGCATGTCCACGAACCAGATGGCCAGGCGGATGCCCAGCGCCCGGCAGGCGTGGGCGATGCGGCCTTGCGCGTCCAGCCCGCGCAGATTGACGGAGAGGAAGAGCGGCGGCACGCTGCCGGGCAGATCGGCCAGACGCCGCAAAAGAGCGGGGATCTGTTGCGGCTGGACACGGGCGGGCCAGGGCACGGTGGGCAGGCGAAGGGCCGCGGCCGCGGCGCAAAGCTCCTGATGCAGGAGGGTGTGCGCATCGCCGGGCAGGATGAGGGCCGGAACGTCGGACGGGGCGGGCGTGGAGCGGCCTGCGGCGTGCAGGCGCGCGGCGTCAAGGCGGCCCAGCAGAGGGCCCCAGAAGCGGGGGAAGAGCCGCATGCCCGTCTGGTAGAACAGGATGCGGCAGCGCGGCGCCAGCGCGGCGGCGGCCTCAGCGGAGACCGGACGGGCGCGGGCGGCATCGGGCGGGGGCAGGCGGCGGGCCTGCCGCCAGTCCAGCATCTCCGGGGCCTCCAGCCAGAGGAAAGGCCCGTCCTGCGGTCCGGCCGCGGCAAGGGGCGCGGCCTCCGCATCCGGCCCCAGGCCGAGCAGGAGGACAGGCGCGCCGGCGGCGGGAGCGGGGGCTATCTCCTGCCAGGCGGCCGCATCCGAGGGCAGGCTGACGGGGCTGCCGTCCCAGTCCGGCAGGCGGGGGCGCTGCGGGCGCGAGGAGCCTGCGGCGTCAGGGGCGGAGGGGGTGGGCTGCGGCATGGCGGTACGGCATTTGCCCGGCGGATGCGCGGGGGAAAAAATCAGGACTTGGCGGCGGACAAAAAAAAGAGTAGGCTTCCTGCCGACAAATCCTATGAAAGAATATCGCGATCACTATTTCCTCAAGGCCAAGCGGGAGAACTACCCCGCCCGTTCCGTCTACAAGTTGAAGGAATTGGACGGCAAATTCAAGCTCTTTCGTCAGGGCATGCGCGTACTCGATCTGGGTGCGGCTCCCGGCTCCTGGTCGCTGGGCGCGGCCGAGCGCATCGGGCCGCGCGGTCTCGTGCTGGGCTGCGACATCCAGACGACGGAGACGGCCTTCCCGCCGCAGGTGACCTTCCTGCAGGAGGACGTGTTCCAGCGTTCCCCCGAGTTCGAGGCCCTGCTTGCGGAAAAGGGACCTTTTGACGTGGTCATGAGCGATATGGCCCCGCGCACCACAGGGACGAAGTTCACGGATCAGGCCCGTTCGCTGGAACTGGCCTGCGAGGCGTTGAACGTGGCCTGTCTGCACCTCAAGGCGGGGGGCAGCTTCGTCGTCAAGATCTTCATGGGGCCGGATGTGCAGGAGCTTCTGCAGCCCATGCGCAAGGCCTTCCGCACGGTCAAATCCTTCAAGCCCAAGAGCTCCCGCGCCGAAAGCAAGGAGACCTTCTTTGTCGGCATGGGCTTCAGGGCTGCCTCTCCGGCGGCCGGTACGGCCGCGGACGCTGCGGCGAGCGCCTCTCCGGCGGCTCCCGATCCTGGAGAAGCATAGGGCCTGCTCCCCCATGCGGGGAGGGCTCCGGCATTTGGGCGCACCGGTGCCGGTGTGCCGCTTTTTTCGTCCATTTCACCTGACCGCACGGGCGGTCGCAAGTCACACAGTTTCGGAGGTTGTATGTCTGGGCATAGCAAATGGGCCAATATCCAGCACCGCAAGGGCCGTCAGGACGCCAAGCGCGGCAAGGTCTTCACCAAGGCCGCCAAGGAAATCATCATCGCCGCCAAGAACGGCGGCGATCCGGCGGGCAACCCCCGTTTGCGTGCGGCCATTGCCGCGGCCAAGGCCGTGAACCTGCCCAAGGACAAGATCGAGGCCGCCATCCGCAAGGGCACGGGCGAAGATGCCGGCGGCGACCTGACCGAAGCCTTTTACGAAGGCTACGGCCCCGGCGGCATCGCCATCATGGTGGAAGTGGCCACCGACAACAAGAACCGCACCGTGGCCGAAGTGCGCCACCTCTTCACCAAGCACGGCGGCAACATGGGGGAAAACGGCAGCGTGAGCTGGATGTTTGACCGCAAGGGCGTCATCACCGTGGACAAGAACGCCTACGCCGAAGACAAGATCATGGAAGCCGCCGTGGAAGCCGGCGCCGACGACGTGGTGGATGATGACGATGTCTGGACCATCCAGACCGCCATGGCCGATTTCGCCGCCGTGCGCGACGCCCTGGAAGCCGCCGGCATCGCCATGCAGAGCGCCGAACTGGCCATGGTGCCGCAGAACCTCGTGGCCGTGGATGCCGACATGGGCCAGAAGGTGCTGCGCCTCATGGACGCGCTGGACGACAACGACGACGTGCAGAACGTCTTCGCCAACGTGGACTTCCCCGACGACATGGCCACGGACTAGAGCATTTTGCGTTTGGAGCGCTTCGCGCTTCAAATCCTACGGCCTGTCGTTTTGCATGACAGACGTTTCCGGGAGGGGGCACATGCCTCCTCCCGGCGTTCTTTTCCTTTTCCCGTAAGGGGAACGGCCCTGATGCGGCGAGGAGGCGCTTTTGCCCGCGCGTAGAGAACAGCCCAGCCATCCCCTGACCATCATCGGCATCGACCCCGGCTCCCAGCGTACCGGCTGGGGCGTCATCCGGGAGATATCGGGCGTGCTGACGCTGGTGGACTGCGGCATCATCCGCACGACCTCCGGCGGCAATGCCGTCTTTTCCGCCCGGCTCGCCCGCATCTTTACGGAGCTTGCCGCCGTGGTGCGCCGCCATTCCCCCACGGAGGCGGCCATCGAACAGGTCTTCACCGCGCAGAATGCCGCCAGCGCCCTCAAGCTGGGGCAGGCCCGCGGCGTGGCCGTGGCGGCCTGCGCGGCCTGCGGCATACCGGTCAGCGACTATGCCCCGACCCTCGTCAAAAAGGCGCTGGTAGGCACCGGGCGCGCCGAAAAGGAGCAGGTCGCTTTCATGGTGCGCCGTCTGCTCAACGTGCGCGGCGAAGGCTGGGCCCTGGACACCTCCGACGCGCTGGCCGTGGGCATCTGTCATCTGACCATGCGCCGGTTCGCGGCCCTTGCCGGGCGTTGACGGCCGGCAAACGGCAAGGAGGGATGGGACGATGGCCGACCGGGAAAGCCTGCTGGCCTATGTAAGGGAAAAATACGGCACGTCGCCGGAATCCCTCTGGCCGCGCCAGCCCCGATATGTCGTGCTGCGCCATGCGGAGAACGGCAAATGGTATGCCGTGCTCATGAACGTGCGGGCGCGCTGTTTGCACCTGCCGGGGACGGGGGAGGTGGATGTGGTCAACGTGAAAAGTCCTTTTGCGCCGGATATGCTGCTCAGCGGCGTAGCGGGAGCCTTTCCGGCCTACCACATGAACAAGCGTCACTGGATCAGCCTTGCGCTTGATGGTTCCTTCCCCGAGGAAGAGCTCTACAGGCTCGTGGATGAAAGTTATCTGCTGACCCGCTGAAGCTTTCCTGTGGCTGCCGCATCCGGCGGAAAAAGCCTCCTTTGAGGCGTACCAGTCCTCTATCAGTTATGGAGAGTCCATGTCGCTCCTTGCCGTGCTCCTTCTTGCCGTTGCCCTCTCGCTGGATGCCTTTGCCGTCGCCGTGGCCTCCGGCTGCGCGCTGCGCCCCATCCGCTGGGAACATTATTGCCGCGTCGGCGGCGCGTTCGGCTTCTTCCAGTTCTTCATGCCTGTGCTGGGCTGGCTGCTGGGGCAGTCCGTCCACAGCTATATCGAGGCCTGGGATCACTGGATAGCCTTTGTCCTGCTGGCCTGGGTGGGCGGCAACATGCTGCGCGGGGCCTGGAAGGACTTCCACCAGCACGGCGGCGAAGCGCCCGAAGCGGCGGCGGGATGTTCCGGCTCGCCCCTGCGCTGGCGCACGCTGTTCGTGCTGGCTGTGGCCACCAGCATCGATGCGCTGGCCGTGGGGCTGACCTTCGCCATGACCGGCACGCCCATCCTGCGGCCCGCCGTCATCATCGGCCTGACCTGCGCGGCCATCTCCGCCGCGGGGCTGCACCTCGGCCGCGTGCTTGCCGGCATGGCCGCCCTCCAGCGCTGGGCCGGGCTCATCGGCGGACTGGTGCTGCTGGCCATCGGCCTGCGCGTGCTCTGGCAGGACGGCGTGTTTGGTTAGGGCCGGTCAGGGCGTTTGCCCTGTGAAAAAGGCGAAACGCTCTATGTGAGTACGCCAGGACGAACCGCATTCCGCGACGGCGGGCCGGCCGTCGCGTCCTCTTTCCCCGCCGGGGATTTTTTCGTAAAAGGGCAGGGAAGGGCCGTTCTCATGGGCGGCACCGTCTGACATTTTTTCCAGGAGGACAGCATGGCAACGGCAACGGGAACGTATCTTGGGGATCTGCGGGTGGAACTGCGGCACGAGCAGAGCGGGGCCACCATCACGACCGACGCTCCGGTGGACAATCACGGCAAGGGCGAGGCCTTCTCTCCCACGGACATGGTGGGGGCGGCGCTGGGCGCGTGCGCCATGACCATCATCGGCATCTACGCCCAGGCGCATGACGTGGACGTGAGCGGCATGAAAATGGAAGTGACCAAGACCATGAGTGCCGACCCGCGCCGCATCGGCAAGCTGGAAGTGACCTTCATCATGCCGAAGCGCGCCTATTCGGACAAGGAAAAGGCCTCCATCGAGCGGGCGGCCCGCACCTGCCCCGTCCACATGAGCCTGCACCCGGATACGGAACAGGTCTTTACCTTCCTTTGGCAGGAATAAGCGCCGGCATGCCCCGCAGGGCCGTTCACGGAAAGGGTGGACGGCCACGGGCGTGGCCATGACGCGAAACAGCCCGAACGGTTGGACCGTTCGGGCTGTTTTCGTCTGCGAGTCCGCCGTGTTGTCGTCTACTGGCGGGTGATGCTGCCGTTCTCCACCCGGAAGATGGCGCAGTGCGGTTGCGCTTCCCGCAGCATGTCCGCCATGTGCGGGTGGCAGGTGAAGTAGAGGAGCTGATGCGGGCGGCCGTGGCGGCCTTCGGAGAGTTCGATGAAGGTGCGCGCGGCCCGCGCGGCCCGCTGCGGGTCGAAGTTGACCAGCACGTCGTCCATGATGACCGGCAGGGGGGTGGCCCGCTCGGCGTGGTTCTGGATGTAGGCCAGCCGCAGGGCCAGATAGGCCTGCTCCTGCGTGCCGCGGCTGAGGGCCTCGGGGCTGATGGCTTCGCCGTAATGGGGCAGGATGTGCAGGCTGGTGTCGTCCAGCGAGGCATTGATGCCGCGCCAGTTGCCGCCGGTGATGGAGGCGAAGATGCTGGACGCCAGCCGGATGACCTGCGGCTGCCGTTCGCGTTCAAAGGTGTTCTTGGCGCGCAGCAGGAGCTCACGGGCAAGGGCCAGGGCGCTCCACTGCATGGCCAGACGGCGCATGCTCTCTAGGGAAAGGGCTTCCTGTTGCCGCAGGCGGGCCAGCGTGTCCGTGCCGGTAAGGCCGTTGACGCGGGCCGTGAGGCTGCCCACCTCGTCGGAAAGGCGTTCCTCCTGCTCGCGGATGTCCCGCAGTTCCGCATTCAGCGCGGCGCAGCGGCTTTCCTGTGCGTCGTGGTCCTCTTCCTCAAAGGAGGCGAGGAAGGCCTCGAACGGCTGATTGCCGGCGGCGATGCGCAAGTTCTCCTGCAGGCTGTCCCGCAGACGCTGCGTTTCCCGGCTCTGGGCCAGGACGGCGGCCAGCCGCAGGAAGTCGTCGGCATCGGCCGCTTCGGCCATGTGGAGCAGGGTGCCCTCGCCATGACGGGCCTCCTCCAGCGCGGCGGAGGCGGCGCGCAGCTCGGCGTCCTGTTCGGCCAGCAGGCCGTCGAGGCGGCGTGCCTCGGCATCCACTTCCGCCGCCCGTTCGGCGGCTTCCAGTGTGCTGTCCAGCGCGCCGAGCCAGTCGATCTCCCCGTCCTCAGCACGCGGCAGCGGACGAGAAAGGGCGGTCAGCAGCTGTTCCAGCGGCTGGCGCAGCGCGGCCATCTCCTGTTCGTTCTGGGCCAGTTCCGCGGCAAGCCGCTGGCAGGCGGCATCCAGCGAGAGGCAGGTATCCATGCACTGCAGGGCCTTGCGCACGGTCTCAGGGTCGAGGTCCTCACCCAGCCCCAGGCCGGAAAGGCAGTCGCCCCAGTCACGGCGGGCCGCTTCCAGACGGGTCTGGGCCTGGGCCAGCGCTTCGGAGGCCTCGGCCTGACGGCCCTGGATGCGTTCCAGCTCGTCCTTGTGGTGCTGGAGGGTGGCGGTCGCCTTGATGCGCTGCTCACGGGCGGCGTCGGCTTCGCGGCAGGCTTCCAGCACCTGACGGACAGCCTCCAGCAGCGCGGGCAGGTCGCCGGGTTCGTGCAGGCAGTCCTGCACGGGCCCGAAGGACCGCAGCGTGCTTTCATACTGGGCAAGGTCGGTACGCTGCCCTTCCAGTTCGGCCTGCGCGTTCTCCACGGCGTCCCAGGCGGCGCGGGCCGACTCGGCGCGGGCAAAGAAGCTTTCGGCGCTTTCCGGCGCGGGCACGTTGACCACCCGCAGCATGCTCATGAAATCCTGCCAGCGGCGGCGGATGCGCTGTACCGCGCCCTGCATCTCATGGGCCCGGGACTGGAGTTCGGCGATGCGGGTACGGGCATGGCCGATCTCGCGTTGCAGCTCTTCGGCTTCCTTGTGGCTGCGCTCCTGATTGAAACACTGCTCCCGCTTGCGTTCCAGCATGACTTCCACCGCTTCCAGCGTTTCGGGGTCCATGCTGTCCACGCCCGCCTCCTGACAGAGCTTGCGGGCCTTGTCGCCGAGCTCGGCAACGTGGAGGGCGCAGGTCTCGCGGCGGCTTTCCAGTTGCAGGCGCTCCTGACGGAGGCGCTTGGCTTCCGGGCCGTTGCGGCGCGGCAGGCCGCCGCCCACCGCCATAGCCCCGCAGACCAGCACGAGGTAGCCGGACCAGAGGGTCATGGGCAGGTGCAGGTTCTCGGTGATGGCGAGGCTCTCAAGACCGAACTGCCAGTGCCCCACGAGGATGCAGATGCCCAGCAGCATGATGATGCCCCCCAGCACGAGCAGGGCCATATTCTTGACTGCGGCGGGTTCCTTTTCGGCATTGAGGCGGTCGCTCAGTTCCTTGAGGCGTTCCTGTTCCGTCTCCAGCGAGGCGGAAAGGGCACGCAGCGAGCGCAGGGCGCTGCTGCGGTTGTCGAGGGCCTCGCGGCTGGGGCCGTTGCTGCTGCGCTGTTCCTCGCGCAGCTGTTCCAGGCGGGAGCGCAGCATGTCGGCCTGCTCCTCGGCCTGCTGCACGGCACGTGCGGCTTCACCGGCGCCGTCGATACTGGCCTGTACTTCGCGGGCCAGTTCCAGCGCTTCCTCCCGCTTGTTCAGCAGGGCATCCAGCGCGCCGCGCGGGTCGTCGGCTTCCAGTTTGAGCCGTTCCTGCGCGCGTTCAAAGGTGTGTCGGGCCTGCTGGACCGCCCGTTCCCGCGCGGGCAGGCGCTGGCGGCCTTCCTCCAGCAGGACGAGCGTCTGCCGCAGGCGGTCGCGGTCGGACTCGCCCAGGGCGGCCGCCGGGTCGGGCAGAAGATCCAGCGCCGCGGTGGCGGAGGCGATGTCGCGCCGGCAGAGCTCCACGTCGCGGTTGAGGCGGTCGAGCGTATCCACCGCGGCCTGATGGCTGGAATCGGCGGCGTTCAGTTCACGGGCCTGCCGTTCCAGATCCTTGTCGGCAAAGATGCCGCGATCCGTCTGGCGGATACGGTCACAGTCCCAGCCGGGACCGAGGCGTTCCAGCTCGCGGGCAAGGTCGGCGTCCGCGCGTTCCCGCTCGCCCCGCAGACGGGGCTGGGCCAGCTGGGCCTGACGGTAGCCGCTCTTGCGCTCCGCCAGCGCTCGCAGACGGGGCAGGGCTTCCAGCAGGTGCGGGTCTTCCTGCAGGGCTTCACGCTGTTCCCGCAGGCGGGAGAGCTTCTCCTGCTGGGCGGCCGCCTGGCGCTCGCAGGTCTCGCGGGCTTCCTGCGCGCGGGCGAGGCGGGCCGGGCCGTCTTCGGGGAAGCCGGCGCTGACGGCGGGATACGCTTCCAGCCGCAGGCCGCATTTGCGCCATTCGTCCCACTGCTGCCAGACATTGAGGCGACGCTCCACGCGGCGGCGTTCGTCGTCCACCACTTCGCGGCGTTCCCGCAGGGTGGCAAGGGTCTGTTTTTTCTCATTGAGGCTGGTGGCCAGCTGGTCATAGCCGGCCGATTCCTCGCTGACGGCCTGGATCTCGCCGCGCAGCTTCTCCAGCGCCGTCAGTTCCTCATTGAGGCGCGGCTTGCTGGCGCTGGCCCGGAAGAGGGCGTCCTTGCGGCCGTCCAGATCCCGCAGGGCCTCCACGGGCGAACGCAGGCCCGCGCCGAAGCTGGCGCCGTAAAGGGCGTTGCGCACCCCGTCGCCGGAAAGGCTTTCAAAGGTTTGCAGCTCATTGAGGCTGAAGCCGAAGACGTTGCGGTAGACGTCCCGGTTGATGCCGAAAAGCAGCTGCTGGAGCAGGGTGCTTTCCAGCGGATCGCCCTCGGCATTGCTGAGGGTCAGCACGCCGCCGTCCTGTCCGGGCCGCCGGGTCAGGCGGATCTCCCCCTGGTCCTCGCTGATGAGGTGCAGGCTCCCGCCGGGCTGGCCGCCGCGCAGGGGCGGCGGGATGCGGCGCGCTTCCCGGCTGCGGGCATTGGGATAGCCCACGAGCATGGTGCGCAGGAATTCGAGACAGGTGGACTTGCCGGCTTCGTTCTCGCCGAGGAAGACCGTCAGGCCCGGCGGCAGATTGTCCACCTGCACGTCCGCAAAGATGCCGAACCCGTCGATATGGAAGGATTGGATATACATCAGCGGACCTCCAGCATGTCGATGCACAGGCGCTGGGCCTCGTCCAGCAGGCGGCGGCTCTCCTCCGTATCCGGCGGCGCGAGGGCCTTGCGCATGCGGGCGTGGGAAAAGAGCGGGGCCAGGGCAGCCTCGCCAAGCTCGGCGAATTGTTCGGGATGGCGGCGCATCTCGTCGATGAGGCGCATGGTCTCGCCCAGCAGATCCTCGCGGCGGCGGTACTCGGCCTCATCCAGCAGGGGACGGGTCTCCACGATCAGATCCTTGAGCCAGATGCGCGGCGAATTGGCGGCCAGATGCAGCAGGCGTTCCTGGAGGTCGGCGCAGGCCTCGGCCTTGCGCAGCTGTTCGTCCAGCGGCGTCCGGCCGGTAAGGGTCACGCGAGCGATGAGGGCCTCGCAGCTGCCGTCAAGGGAGCCGGCGCTTTCCTCCAGAAGGCGGGTGAGCCGGTCTTCCAGCGCATCCAGACTGTCCACCGCATCGAGCGACAGCTCCAGCTTTTGCCATTCCACCGGGCCGAGGCGCAGGAATTCGCTGTCGCAGCGCCAGCCGCCCTCGCGGGGACAGGCCGTGACCAGCAGACAGCCGCGGGGGCCTGTTTCGTTGATATGCAGGCCCTGCGCATTGCCGCTGTAGGCGATGAAGCACTCGTCCTCCCACTGCCGGCGCTGATGGATGTGCCCCAGCGCCCAGGCGTCGAGGCGGCTGCGGCGCAGGTCGTCCAGCGAGCAGGGGGCGTAGCGGTCGCCCTTGGCCTCGCCTTCCACGGTGCAGTGCAGGACGCCGAGCTGGAAGACGGACTGCGTGTCGTCCCGGCGGAAGAGTTGGGCGAGATTGCGGTTTTCGCGGGAACCGGCGTGGCTTATGCCGTGGACGAGGGCCAGCGGCTGCCCGTCCTTTTCCACGAGGCGGCTTTCCACATCCGGGCCGAAGACGGTGACGTTCTCCGGCCAGTGGATGGCCGTAAGCCGTGAGGACAGCGGATCATGGTTGCCGTGGGCCATGAAGACCCGGATGCCGAGCGCGTCGAGCCGGCGGCAGCCGTCGCGCAGGGCGAGCTGCGCCTTGGCGCTGTAGTTTTCCTGATTATAGATGTCGCCCGCCAGCACAAGGAAGTCCGGGCGCTTTTCTTCACAGAAGCGGAAAAGACGCTCCAGGGCGGTGAAGGTGGCGTCCTGCATGATCCGCGAGAGGTGGCCGCTCTGGGCGGCCTCGCGGGCCAGCCCCTGAAAGGGGGTATCCAGATGCAGATCGGCCGCATGTATGTACCGCACGATGTCCATGCTTTGCCTCGTTGAAAGTGAAGGGAAGAAAGAGGCAAAACTTTAGACTTTTTCCAGACGGCTGACAAGCGGCCTGCCGCATCGGGACGAGGTACGGGCCTCAGCGTTTCATCTCTTCGCGCTTGCGCAAACAGATCTGGCCGAGTTCCAGCAGGGTGGGGTCGTCCTTCACGTAGCTCAGGCCCTTCTTGATGTAGCCGAGGGCCCGCACGTATTCGCCGGCTTCCATGTGCGCCTTGGCCATGAGGCCGAACACGGCCTGCTCGTTGCGGAAGTTCTTGAGCCCGTCCATGAACACGGCGTCGGCTTCCGATGCCTTGCCCTGGGCAAGCAGGGCGCGGCCTTCCTTGAGGCAGTGGTCCAGCCCCAGCTTGCGCTGCAGGGTGGTCTCGTAGTCTTCCTGCTTTTCCTGGCCCTGCGCGGATTTGTAGATCTTGATGAGCAGGTTGCAGATCTCGCGCTCATTGCCGGGCTGGTAGGCGAGCGGGCTGGGGTGCTCCCGCCGGAAATCCTCGTCCTTGGCCAGGGCCGTGATGGTTTCCCGGAAGTCGCCGCGCAGGTCCATGGGCGGATTGCTGCCGGTCTCCTTGAAGGCGGTGACGATGAGGTAAAGGGCGCGCGGCATCTCGTTGCGTTTGAGACAGGCGCGGGCCCGGCCGAGGTCTTCACGAATCTTGCGGACGTTCATAGATGGCTCCTGTGCGGGAAGTATGCCCAATTCACGCGGCAAGAGCAAGGGCGTGTTGACGGAGGCAGCGCCCCGCTGCTAGGGTCGGCAATCATCACCCCGCCTGCGGGCAGACGGCATGAGACGCCTGCCCGCAGGCCCTGTTTTCTGCAAGGGAGGCGGCATGGCGCGCATTTTGTATGGTATCCACGGCACGGGACACGGGCACGCCATGCGGGGGCTGACCATCGCGCGGCGGCTCGGCGGGCATGAATTCCTCTTCATCGCCAATGACGACGCCCCGCGCGTCCTGGAGCCGGAGTTCCCCGTCCGCCGCATCCCCAATCTGGGGACGGTCTTCAGGAACTATCAGGTGGATCTGGCGGCCACCGTTCGCCGGGCCGTCCCCCTGCTGCTGCACCGGCAGCGGCATGTGGAGGATGTGCTGCGCATCATGGACGAGTTCCGCCCCGACGTCTGCATGACCGATCTGGAGTATTTCGTGCCGCGGGCGGCGGAGCGGGCCGGGCTGCCCTGCCTGACCCTGGATCATCAGCACGTCATCACCTGCTGCCGCCATGAGCTGCCCCCGAACATGTGGTGGGACACCTTCCTGCAGGGGCTGACGCCGCGTTATCTCTTCCGCCCCACAGGGGACAATCTCATCGTTTCCTTTTATCAGCCGCCGGTGCTGCCGCGTTACCGGGCGCGGGTGGTGCCGCCCATCTTGCGGGACAGGGTGTTGCAGCTTGCGCCGCGTGATGACGGCCATGTGCTCGTGTACCAGAGCAATTCCACGCATCGGGCGCTCATCGACTTTTTGCGGCAGTCCACCACGCGCACCTGCTACGTCTACGGCTATGACCGCACGGAAGGGCAGGAAGGCAATGTCGTCTTCATGCAGAAAAGCGAGGAGGGCTTCCTGCGCCTGCTGGAAGGCTGTTCCTACGTCATCCAGGGGGGCGGGCACACGCTCATGACCGAGGCGCTGCATCTGGGCAAGCCCATCCTGACCCTGCCGCTCAAGGCCATGGTGGAACAGCGCTTCAATGCGCTCTATATCGAGCGGCTGGGCTACGGCATGCAGGCCGACATGCTGCACCTCTCGCCGGAACTGCTGCGGACGTTCGAGGACAACCTGCCCCGCTTCAGGGCGAACATCGCCCGCGGGCGCTTCTGCGGCAATGAACTGGTGTTCGGTCTGGTGGACGCCTTCATCCGCACGGGGCGCCTGCCCCTGAGCGGCGAACCCGCCGTCAGCGAGGAGGGCGGCGCACGGAGGGACGCGAATGACTGAAACAGGCGGCTACCGCATCTTTACCTGCCGGATCGAGGTGGCGGCGGGAGACATGGACATGCAGCAGCGGGTGAGCAACGTACGCTATGTGGAATGGATGCAGGATCTCGCCGTGGCCCATTCCGCCGCGCAGGGCTGGAGCATGGAGCGCTATGCCGCTGCCGGGCAGGGCTGGGTGGTGCACCGCCATGCCATCACCTACAAGCGGCCTGCCGTGGCCGGGGACGTGCTGCTCGCGGCGACCTGGGTGGCCGAGTACGCCTCACGGCAGTGCCTGCGGCGCTACGCCTTCCTGCGGCAGGCGGACGGGGCCGTGCTGGCCGAGGCGGAAACCGCCTGGATGTATATCGACATGACCACGGGCCGCGCCATCCGCGTCCCCGATGCGCTGCGGCACGACTTCGCCGTGGTGACGGACGAGGAAGAGGTGCGGGCCTTCCTTCGGGCGGCTGTGGCCGTTTAGGGGCAGGACTGATTACGCTTTTTTGAGGGGGAAGAAACCCCTTTTGCTCGCGGCAAAAAGGGGTTTCTTCCCCCTCAAACTCCCCCATCTTCCCCAAAACCCGCTACTTGGGTAAAAGTAATTGAAAACGCAAGACTTCAGGTTGTAAAAATAAGTATTTATTTTGCGGTAAGTTATAAGAATATCGCCGTCAGGACATATTACTTGATAATGAGTCCTGCCCCTAGGGCCTGTTAACGGCTCTGGAGCATTGCGTCAGCATGCCGCAACAGGCAGGGCGTAGAGGACGGTCTCCCAGCCGTTCATGAAGTGGTGTTCCAGATAGAAGCGGTAGCCGAGATCGCACTCCACCAGAAAGCGCGGGATGCGGAAGAAATCCTCCGGGCTGTGGTAGAGGCAGACGGCGAGCCGGGGCCGGAAACGGCGCAGGGTGCGCTCCGCGCCCTTGAGGGTGGCGAGTTCCGCGCCTTCCACATCCATCTTGATGAAATCCACGCGCGGCCAGCCCAGGCGCTCCGTTTCGGCGTCGATGCTCGTTACGGGGATGTCCGCCCGTTGCAGGCGGGGATTGCTGTGATCAAGGTGGCTGCCGGGCCCGCACAGGGAGAAGGCGGCCGTACCGCCCGCCGTTTCACCGGTGGCGGCGGGCAGCAGCGTCATGCGGCGGGCAAGCCGGGGATTCAGGTCCCTGTTGCGCTGGAAGAGCCGGCCGATGTCCGGATGCGGTTCAAAGGAGAGCACCCTGCCGTCCTCTCCCGCGCTTGCGGCAAAGAGAAGGGCCGTATCCCCGTAACAGGCGCCGCAGTCGATGACGTGATCCCCCGGCTGCACAGCCACGCGGACCGGGCCCGCGGCATAGCGGTAGGGCGGGAAGGCTTCAAGCTGATACAGGAATTCGCTGCTGCCGTAAAAGCTGACCTCCTCCCCGGCCATGCGCGTCCGGTAGCGGTGCAGGCGGCTGCCCACGCCGAAGGCGTCACGGGCAAGGGCCTCCCGCATGGCGGGATCTTCCACTTCCACAAGGCAGCGGTCGTGCAGGGCCTGACGGCGAGCCAGGGTGTCGGGCGCATAGTAGGGGAAGCGGACGAACCGGTGCCCCAGCAGGGCATAGAGCGCTACCAGCAGCAGCGTGTCCCGCGAGTGCCGGTCGGCAAGCAGGGTGTAGAGGGTGCCCTTGGTCAGCACCTGCCGGGCGATCTCCTGCGCATGGGCCGCCATGAAGGCCGCGGGCTCGATGTGGGGATAGCGCGCGAACCATTCCTTGTCTTCGCGCGTGTTTTCCTCGCAGGGGTGGGCATAGTAGGCATAACTGTTGTCCACGTAGCGGCACTGCCGGGAGGAAAGATGCCGCTCGATGCCTTCCTCAAGGCGTTTTTGAAAGGCGTTCGTCATGGGAACCTCACAATCGGTCGGCGCTGTGCCGCCGCCTCGCATCCTGCCTTTTCCAAAGGCAACATGCTCTGGTAAAAGCGCGCTGGGGAAGGGGTGGGGGCTTGGGGGGAAGGGGAACCCCTCCCGCGCAGGCAGCGACCCGACGGGCGGCCCTTGGGCCGTGCCCGTTAGGCGACGCAGAAGCCTTACGGGCATCGACAGCAGAGCGAGGGGTTCCCCTTCCCCCCGACAAGAAGCAAATAGCGTGAGCAGTCCTCAGCTCAGATCCACGTCGTGCGAGCCGATATCCTCGTCTATGCCGTAATGGGCACGGAACTTGTCTTCCGCTTCCGAGTCGCCGATGAGGTAGAGGGCATCCTTGAGCGCGAAGATGTGGGACGGCGGCGGGTTGACGTGCATGGAGCCGTCCGCGCCGCGGATGGCCAGTACGCTGCACTGCGTCTTGTTGCGGATGCCGCAGTTCTTCAGGCTTTTTCCGGCCAGCGCGCCGCGGATGGTGTAGCGGAAGATGGAGAGCCGCTCGTTGATCATGAGCAGCTTGTCCGGCGAGAGCATGTTGAAGATGCTGCTGCTGACCAGTGAGGCCAGGGAGAGCACCTGATCCGCGCCGGCGCTGTGCAGGCCGGAGACGTTGCGGTCCAGTGAGGCCCGGCAGAGGATCTGGGCGTCCGGGCGCAGGCGGCGGCAGTAGATGCTCAGATAGATGTTGGCGTCATCGTCATGGGTGGTGATGATGATGGAGGGCGTGGTGCGGATGCCCGCCTTTTCCAGCACGCTCAGATCCGAGGCGTCCCCGCGGATGTGGGGCGTTTCGCCGGAATTGATGTGCGCCTGACGGTCCACGATGACGGCCGGGATGCGCCGCCGCGCCAGATGGGCCGCCACGGAAAGGCCCACCCGCCCGCCGCCGAGGATGACGGCCGGCAGCTGTTCGGCTTCCTGCCGGGGCACGCTGATGAGCTTGTCCAGCGCGCGGATCTGCGCTTCCGTACCGGCCACCACGAGCACGCAGCTCTCGGTGAACACCGTGGAGAGCTGGGGCAGCTGGAACACGCCCCGGTCCCAGACCCCCACCACGTTGACGCCGGTATTCTCGCGCAGGCCGCATTCCAGCAGGGTCTTGCCGGAAAGGTGGCTGCGCATGACCGGGGCTTCGGCCACCACCAGATTGCCGAAACGCCCCATGATGCTCACCCGCTGGGCGGTATTGAGCACCCGGCGGGCCAGCGCCTTGCCGAGCACGCTGTGGAACTGGAAAACGCGCGTGCAGCCGGCCAGCCG
Organism: Candidatus Desulfovibrio gallistercoris; assembly: GCA_019118745.1. Lineage (GTDB taxonomy): Bacteria > Desulfobacterota > Desulfovibrionia > Desulfovibrionales > Desulfovibrionaceae > Desulfovibrio > Desulfovibrio gallistercoris. The sequence continues at coordinate 44,951 of DWYJ01000087.1, forward strand.
CAGGATGTCGCTGGCGTCGGGATTCTCCACGCCGGCGGCGATGGGCACGCGCGGCGCGGCCTCTCGTGCGGAAAAGACGATGTTGGTGCTGCGGATGTCCGTATCCAGCACGACCAGCATGGCGGCGGCGTCGGCTCGCAGTTTGGCGTAGGTCTTCACGTCGTCGTGGTCGCCGGCCACCACTTCATAGCCCTGTTCCAGCAGTTCCAGGCCGCTTTGCGGGTCATGGCACAGCAGGATGTTCCGCACGCCGTAGCGCGTGAGGTCGTCGGCAAGGTTGAGGGTGATGGGGCCGCTGCCGGCGATGATGACGTGGCCGTGCGTGGCGGGGGGGAGCTGCCGGGGCACCATGTCCTTTTTCTGGCTTTCCAGCCAGGGCATGTAAAAATGCTGGATGAAGGTGAACGGCAGCATGATGAGGAAGAAGATGACCCCGGACATGAGCACGATGATGGAGAACACGCGCCCGAGGTCCGAGGTGAAGGTGATGTCCCCAAAGCCCAGCGTGGACATGACCGTGAGCGTCCAGTAGACGCCGGTGACCCAGGAGTGATGCTGCCCCTCGTATTCCATGATCACGTGGAAGAGCACGCTGTAGACGGCGATCATGAGGAACAGCGTCAGGCTGAAACGCCGCAATATGGTGATATTGTGGCGTGCTCCGCGTTCGTGCAGAAAGGACATGAGCTGTGAGGGGAGATATTTCATGATCGCGCTCTACGGCCGGTAGGCACAGAGGTCAGAGGGCCCGCAGGAAGATCGGGCGGAGCGTTCCCTGCCTGGCATGGCAGGGCGGCGCATGACAGACGGCCAGCCGCAGCGGGCATGACCGGAAAAATCTATGAGGCCTGCGGCGGCATCCTTCCCGCGGACGGATGGTGGCCCTCCTCGTTGCGGGAAAAACGCCGGCAGCCGGGGAAGCGCTGACGGCCCGGCAGCGTCCGGCCCTGCCCTGAGGGCGTTTTGCCGTCCCCAGGGCAGGGCATATTCGTTAGCCGGCTTCCTGCTCCGCCGTCTCCGCCTCGGCGAGCCTGCCGTCCCGCAGCAGATAGCGTTTGCCGCAGGCGGGACAGCACAGATCCTTTGGCAGTTTTTCCCCGCAGGCACAGACCCAACCGTGCTGACGGGCCGGATTGCCGTAGATGAGGGCAAAATCAGGCACATCACGGGTGACCACCGCGCCCGCGCCTATCAGGGCATAGCGGCCCACGGTGATGCCGCAGACGATGGTGGCGTTGGCGCCGATGGTGGCCCCCTGCCGGACGAGCGTCGGGCGGGCCTCATCCATGCGGCGGATATGGGCACGAGGATTGAAGACGTTGGTAAAGACCATGCTCGGCCCGCAGAAGACGTCATCTTCCAGCGTCACGCCCTTGTAGACGCTGACGTTGTTCTGGATCTTGCAGCCTCTGCCGATGCTGACGTCAGGCCCGATGACCACATTCTGGCCGATATTGCAGTTCTCGCCCACCACGGAGCCGGAAAGGATGTGGGTAAAATGCCAGATCCGGGTCCCGGCGCCGAGGCTGACCTGATCGTCTATGCAGGCCGTTTCGTGCACGAAGGGGGAGCCGCTCATGCCAGGGCCTCGCGAAGAGCAGCGGCGACCTTGCACACGTCCTCTTCCGGCAGGTAGGGGTGGAAGGGCAGGGCAAGGATGTTGCGCGAGGCTTGGAGCGCGGCCGGCATGTCTTCCGCCGCGTAGCCCAGCCGGGAAAAGACGGCAAGGCAGTGCTGCGGCTTGGGATAATAGATGTTGGTGGGGATGCCCTGCGCCTTGAGGTGGTCCATGACGGCGGGGCGGCTGCCTTCGGGGAGCAGCACGCAATATTGCGCCCAGGCGCTGCGGTTGCCGTCCGCCACATGGGGAGGCGTCAGCCCCTTGATGCCGGAAAGGTGCCGGGCGTAGCACTCGGCCACCTGCTGCCGCGCCGTGAGCTCTTCGGGGAAGATCTCCAGCTTGGCCAGCAGGATGGCGGCCTGAAGAGTGTCGAGGCGGCCGTTCAGGCCAAGGCGCACATTGTCGTATTTGTCGCTGCCCTTGCCGTGTACCCGGATGGAGCGCAGCAGGGCGGCCAGATCGTCGTCGTCGGTGAAGACGGCCCCGCCGTCCCCGTAGCAGCCCAGCGGCTTGGCGGGGAAAAAGCTCGTGGCGGCCGCATGGCAGCCCTGGGCGCAATGGCGCTGACCGTGATGGGTGCCGCCGAAACTCTGGGCCGCGTCTTCCAGCACCAGCAGATCATGGGCGCGGGCCACCTCCAGCAGCTCCGCATAGGGCGGGGCCTGACCGAACAAGTCCACGGGGATGACCGCTCGCGGCGTCAGCTTGCGCGTGCGTGCCGCCTCAGGGAGCGGGTAGATGTCGGCATCCTGCCGGAGGACGGCTTCCACCGCGCGAGCCAGCAGATTGGGGCGCATATTGAAGGTCTGCGGGTCGATATCCACAAAAATAGGCGTCGCGCCCAGCAGGGCGGGCTCCTCCGCCGTGGCGAAGAAGGTGAAGGGCGGCACGAAGACGGCATCGCCTTCACCGATGCCCCAGGCCATGAGCGGCATGAGCAGGGCGTCCGTGCCGGAAGCGCAGGTGATGCAGTGCCGCGCGCCGGTAAAGGCGCACAGAGCTGCTTCCAGTTCGGCCACTTCCGGCCCCATGATGTATTTGCCGTGATCCAGAACGGCCGCGATGCGAGCGTCGATGCGGGAACGGATACGCGCCTGCTGTGCGGCAAGATCGATGAACTGCATGGATATACTCCCCGTGGATGCTTTTACAGCATTTTTCGTTTGAAACGCTTCGCGCTTCAAACCCTACGGCCTGGCGTTTCGCGGAACAACACGGTTTTCCGCTCGATCCGGGCCGGGCGGCGCCGTACCGCCGCCTCGCGTTTTGCCTTCATCAAGCGCAAAACGCTTTACAGCCGCCAGAGGTCAAAGCCGGCTTCGCGCAGAGCGCGCTTGTCCCAGAATCCCTTGATGTCCATGAGACTGACGGGGCCGGCCTCGAACATGGCCGTGATGGCCTCGGGCGTCAGGCTGCGGAAGCTGTCGTGCGCCACCGCCAGGATGAGGGCATCCAGCCGGGACAGGGCGGAGAGCGGCAGCAGCTCCTGCCCGTATTCGTGCAGGGCCTCGGCGGGGTCGGCCTCCGGGTCGTGCACAAGGGGGGTGATGCCGTATTCCTTCAGTTCCGCCACGATGTCCACCACGCGCGTGTTGCGGATATCCGGCACGTTCTCCTTGAAAGTGAAGCCCAGGATGCCCACGCGTGCGCCCTTGACGCGCCGGTCGGCTTCGATGAGCCGCTTGACGCAGGTCTCGGCCACATATTTCCCCATGCCGTCATTGATGCGGCGGCCGGAAAGGATGACTTCGGGGTGGCAGCCGATCTCTTCGGCCTTGTAGGTGAGGTAATACGGATCGACGCCGATGCAGTGTCCGCCCACGAGACCGGGCCGGAAGGGCAGGAAATTCCATTTGCTGCCCGCGGCTTCCAGCACTTCCAGCGTGTCGATGTCGAGCTTGTTGAAGATGATGGCAAGCTCGTTCATGAGGGCGATATTGATGTCGCGCTGCGTGTTCTCGATGACCTTGGCGGCTTCGGCCACCTTGATGGAGGAGGCGCGGTGGATGCCCGCGTGGACCACGCTGCCGTACACCTGTTCCAGCAGATCCGCCGTGGGCTCGTCCGAGCCGGACACGATCTTGCGGATGGTCTCCAGCCGGTGCACCTTGTCGCCGGGGTTGATGCGCTCCGGCGAATAGCCGAGGGTGAAGTCCTGCGGGAAGCGCAGGCCGGATTCCGCTTCAAGGATGGGGCGGCACTCGTCTTCCGTGACGCCGGGATAGACCGTGGATTCGTAGCAGACCACGCAGCCGCGCGACATATGGCGGCCCACTGTCCGGCTGGCCGCGCGCACCGGCGTCAGATCCGGGCGGCGGTGATCGTCCACCGGTGTGGGGACGGCCACGATGATGACCCCGGCCTGCCGCAGCTGTTCCGGGTCATCAGTGAAGAGCGCCCGGCAGCCGGTCAGGTCGGCGCTGTCCACTTCGCGGGTGGCGTCGTGCCCGCTGCGCAAGGCGGCCACACGGGCGCTGTTGACGTCAAAACCGATGACATTGAAATGCCGGGCAAGCGCCACGGCCAGGGGCAAGCCCACGTACCCCAGTCCCACAACAGCGACAGCGGAGCTTCCCTGTCGCAGCGCATCGAGAGAAACCATGCCCTCTCCTCTTTACAACTCTTTGAATCTTCTGCGCAATGCGCGCAGCATCCGCCACATTCTCACCATCGGGAGGAAACAGCATGGCTGCATCGGCAGGCCGCGGGCCTGCGCCCGCACCGTCCCGGTCGCCGGCGGGAGACCGCAGCCGCCGGAACGGGTATCGCCGCCGAACGTACGCTAGAGCATTTTCAGTTTGAAACGCTTTGCATTTCCAACCATACGGCCTGGCGTTTCGCGGAAAAAGCGGGTTTTTTCCGCTCTCTTTCGGCCGGGCGGCGCTGTACCGCCGCCTGGCTTTTTACCTTTTCAAAAGGCAAAACGCTCTAATACTCCAGCGGGAGCGAAACAGTCTTGTTGTCACGGGCGCTGCAATAGGCGGCGATGAGGATCTCAAGGGACTTGAGGCCCTCGCGCCCGTCGGTCTCCGGTTCCGCTTCGCCGCGCAACACATCGATGACGTTCTTGTAATACAGGGGATGCCCAAAACCATAGACGGAGGTCGTGGCATAGCTGGATTCCGCCACCGTGGCGTCATAATCACGCGGCTCGTCGAACTTCCAGATCTGGATCTCGTTGACGGCCACCCCGCCGACGCGGACCGTGCCCTTTTCCCCGATGATGGTGATGGAGCCTTCCAGGTTCTTGTCGTAAGTGAGCATGGTGACGGACATGGAGCCCAGCGCGCCGTTGCGCCAGCGCACATTGAGCACGCCGGAGTCTTCCACCTCGATATGGCGGGCCAGGGTGCCGGTCATGGCCTGCACGTCGGCCACGGGGCCGATGAGCCATTCCAGCAGGTCCACGTAGTGGCTGGCCTGGTTCATGAAGGCGCCGCCGTCCATCTCCCACGTGCCGCGCCATTTGGCCGAGTCATAGTAGGACTGGGGGCGGGTCCAGAAGACGTTCAGGTGCACCATGTAGATGCGGCCGAAGCGCTGTTCGTCGATGGCCCGCTTGAGCAGCTGGAGCGTGGCGTTGCGCCGGTTCTGCTTGACCACGAAAAGGCGGCGTCTGGCTTCGTCGCAGGCGTGGATCATGGCCAGGCCGTCCTTCCAGCGGGTGGCCATGGGCTTTTCCGTCATGACATGACGCCCGGCACGGGCCGCCTCGATGACCATCTGGGGATGCAGGCCGCTCGGCGTGCAGATGGTGACGAGGTCGCAATCGCTCTTGTCCAGCAGCTCGGTCAGGGAGGAAAAACCGGGAACGCCGTAACGCTCCGCGTGGTCACGCAGTACGGCAGGATCGCTGTCGCAGACGGCGACCAGTTCCATATTGTCCTGATGCTTTTCTATTGCGCCAAAGTGGTTTTTGGAGATGCGGCCGCAGCCGATGATGGCGTTTCGGATCTTTCTGCCGGTAATGGTAGGAAACATAGTGGACTCCCCGGATAAGATGGCAGAAAGATAGCCTGTTCTCCCCTGGCGGTCAAGGAGCGCCCCCGCAACGCAGGACCAGCCCGTACGACGTTTTTCCTTGTTATTCATGCCGCGCAGGGATAGACTGCAATATATAGTCCTCCATAAGCTCATGGAGCCATCGGGACACTTTACAGGCCAAGGAGGTCACATGTTTGAATCTGCCGCGCTCGGGAGAAAATGCGCCGACAAGGAATATGAAGCCGCCATGCAGCAGCTGCGCATGCGCCTTTTTGAGGCGCAGCGCCAGTGCCTGACCCGCAAGATCCCTGTACTCATCACCATAGCCGGGGTCAACGGAGCGGGGAGGGGGGCTGTGGCCAACCTGCTTTCCGAATGGATGGACGGCAAGCATCTGCATCACCATGCCTTCTGGTTCGAGACCGATGAAGAGCGCGAACGTCCGCCCTTCTGGCGTTACTGGCGTCAGTTGCCCGCCGCCGGGGAGGTGGGCGTCTTTCTGGGCGGCTGGTACGGGCCTGCCGTACGCCTGCGGGCCTGCCGGGACATTTCGGAAGAGGCCTTCACCAGCCGGCTGCACCGTCTGCGTGGGCTGGAAAACAGCCTTGCCGCATCGGGCATGGCCATCATCAAGCTCTGGCTGCATCTGGACAAGAAGACCTTCGCCCACCGGCTCAAGCATCGCCTTGCGCATCAGGAAGTCTTCCACTTCACGCCGTATGACAAGAAGACCGCCGGCAATTACGATGAGGTGGTGGAGGGCATCTCCACGGCCATCCGCTTGACGGACCGCCCGGAAGCGCCCTGGACCATCGTGGACGCCGCGGACGCCAATTACCGCAATCTTTCCGTGGCGCAGGCCATCATCGCCGGCATGGAACGCGCCATGCGCGCGCAGGATGCCAAAATTGGCCGCGTGGCGCTGGAAAAGGAACAGGAGCAGAGCGTCGGCACGGTGCAGGAGGGGCTCGTCTCCAGCCTGGAGGCCATCGATCTCAGCCAGTCCAAGGAGCCGGATCACTACCGCAGGGAGCTGAAAAAGCTTCAGGAAGAAGTTTTTGCCCTGACCTACCATGCGTACCGGCGGGGCATCTCCAGCACGCTGATCTTCGAAGGCTGGGACGCCGCAGGCAAGGGGGGGGCCATACGGCGGGTCATCGGCGGGGCCGACGTGCGCATCACCCAGGTCATCCCCATCAGCGCGCCTACGGATGAAGAGCTGGCGCATCATTACCTCTGGCGGTTCTGGCGGCATATACCACGCGCCGGCTTCATCACCATCTATGACCGCTCTTGGTACGGTCGCGTCCTCGTGGAGCGGGTGGAGAAGCTCACCCCGCGCGAAGACTGGAGCCGCGCCTATGCCGAGATCAACCATTTCGAGGAGCAGCTCACCGAAGACGGCAACATCCTGCTCAAGTTCTGGCTGCATATCTCCCCGGATGAGCAGTTGCGCCGTTTTGAGGAGCGGCAGCAGACGCCGTGGAAGCAATACAAGATCACGGATGAGGATTGGCGCAACCGGGAAAAGCGCGATGCCTACAGCGTGGCCGCCGATGAGATGTTCCTGCGCACGAGCACGGCCTATGCGCCCTGGCACATCATCCCGGCGGAAAACAAGAAGTATGCCCGTCTGGCGGTGTTGCGCTGCTACCGTGACGCCCTGTGCGCCGTGTTGGACAAGAAGCCGGAGCGGCGCAAGGATGAACGGGCGCATAATGCCGTTCGCCCTGATGACGGGCGGCCGAAGCACAAGAAAAAGTAGTGTTGTCCTGTGACATGCCGTGCGGGGCGGGGAAGCGGAAGCTTCTCCGCCCCGTCGCTTTGGGCGCGTTCTGCCTTTGAAAAAGGCGGGCGTGAGGCGGCGGCACAGCGCCGTCCGGCCCAAAGTGAGCGGAAAGACCGTGTTTTTTCCGCGCAACGCCAGGGCGTATGGTGAGAAACGCGCAGCGTTTCACACGGAAAATGCTCTGTTCTGTGCGGATGTGCAGCAACAAAAAAAGCCGCCTTGCGGCGGCTTTTTCAGATAAGGTGAAAAGAGATCAGGCTTCGTTGGCCGCGGCGGCAGCCGCCGCCTTGGCACGATTGGTCTCACGGATGTCCCGGATACGGGCGCGCGTGGCCTTGGTGACGGAGATCTGCCACCAGGTATGGAAGCCGAAGCCGAGCATCACGATTTCAGTAAAGAAGAAGAACAGCCATTGCAGGTGACGGTCAGCCGGTTCGGGGGCGCTTTCCTGCGTCAGCCAGTAGTCGGCCAGTTCGCGCTTTTCTTCGGGGGTGATGCTGTCCATCCCCTTCTTGAGGATGCTGAACAGGATGGGCCAGTCCTTGCGCACGGCAATGGCGTGGCCGTAGCTGGACTCCACGCTGCCAACCTTCTCCATCTGCATGATGCCGGCCGTGTGGATCTTTTCCTTCAGGTTGAATTCGTAGTCGATGATGGCGTCGGCATCGCCGTTGACCACGGCCTTGAGCGCGTCCACAGTGGTGGCGCAGGGCACCACTTCCACTTCGGGATGGTGTTCCAGGAGGAAGTCATGCCAAGAGTAGGCGGCCACCACAGCCACCTTTTTGCCGTGTAGATCGGCCACGGTGATGTCGTGCAGGCCGGAGGTACGGGGCGCCCTGATGACGCCGGGTTCGTTGATGTAGGGCTCGGTAAAGAGCATATACTCGCTGCGGCGCGCCGTCTGGGCGGCGGCCATGTACATGTCCACTTCGCGGGCCTGCGCGCTGTGCTCGGTGGCGGCCCAGTCATTGAGGCGCAGCGGCAGGAACTGGATGCCGGTCAGGTGGCTCAGAAGCTTCATGTAGTCGCCGCCAAGGCCGGAATACTGACCGCGGCCGTCAAAAGTCTCGATGGGGTAGAAGTAGGGGTCCACGCCCACGGTGATCGTGCCGTGACTGGTGATCCAGGCCTGTTCTTCGGGCGTGAGCTTGTTGATGATGGGTTTCTTGTCTTCGATCAGCTCATCCACCACGCGCGCTTTTTCCTGAAACACGCTGGGGAAGAAGGTTTCCAGGCCGATGTACACCTGAACGACGGTCAGGAGCAGGGCAAGGAGAATGGAAAGCAACAAACGCATGATATTACTCCGCTATGGCTTCGACAGCTTCGAGGTCGAAGATGACTGGCTTTCTCGGAACGTCTGCGACCCTAAGGGCGGCGCATGACGCGGTGAACGGTCGTGTGCTGCCGGCAGGGAGACGGCGCCCGCGCTGCGCCCATGACGGACAGAACGGCAGGCGGCACGCTCTGGTCCGGCATCGCAGGTCTTTCAGTCGCATGGGCATCCGTCTCCCTCCGTGCCGAAATCGCTAGACGATGTCCTCGTCGTCTTCCATGGTGTCGAACAGCACTTCCTGATCGGCTTTGCCGAACAGCAGGTAGCGCATGGTCGAGTGCGGAATGGAAAGCAGTTCCTGCTGCTTGCCCAGGAAGAAAATGGCCCCGAGGGCGACCCAGGCAAAGAGCATGGCCCAGTTGGGCACGTTGATGGCTACGGGAGAGCTGGGGATCATGAGCAGGCCGATGCAGATAAGCGATGTAATGGCGCCCAGAGTGCAGACGGGCTTACCCCAGGAGGATTCGCGCAGCTCAGGGTGCGCAAGCAGATACTTGCGTGCCGTCAGGCAGGCGAAAAGGTAGGCAAGCGCCGTGCCGATGGACGATGTGGCCACGATCCAGTCAAGAGCCGGTCTCCCGAACCACGGCACAATCAAGGTCAGCGCCGTGATGAAGACGACGCTCTTCCAGGCGGTATTGTATTTGGGATGCACTTCGGAGAAGAAGCCGGGCAGGAATTTGCTGCGGCCCATGCTGAACAGCAGGCGCGTGGTGGCCATGAAGAAGCCGTTCATGCCTGTCAGAATGGCCGCCAACACGGGAACGGCAAGGGCTACCCCGCCCCAGCGACCGAAGATTTGATTGGCGACCCAGCCCGTGGCCCAGTCATGGTTGGCGGCCAGCAGTTCCTTGTAGGGGATGAGGCCGGCGACGCACAGCGTGACGAGGGCGTAGATGACGGCGCCGCAGATGATGGAAAGCAGCATGAGATCACGGGCTTTGCCGGGAGAGAAGGAGAACTCCTCCGCCATCTGCGGGATGGTGTCAAAGCCCACATATAGCCATGGCGTCAAAGCCAGCACCATCATGACGCAGGCAATGGCCGAGCGGTTTTCCGCAAAGAGGGGCTGAAGGTTGTCGAGGCTCGCGGTCTCGGCGGTGGCCGTGCCGATGGTGAGTACCAGCACGCCGATGGTCAGGGCAAAGGCCAGGAAGACCTGAACGGCACTGGCCGCATCAACTCCACGGAAGTTCATATATCCGAAAACGAGCAGGATGACCGTAATGTAGCCCACTTCGCTGAGGTAGATATCCCAGTCCAGAACGGTATAGAGATGGCCGAACTGGATGCTTTCCCCTAGCAGGAAGCGTACCAGCAGAATGATGGCCGTGGCGTTGGCGGCAATGACACAGACATAGCTGAGCACCAGCGCCCAGCCGCAGATGAAGGCTCCCTTGGAGCCGAATCCCGCGTAGGCGTACACAAAAGCCCCGCCCGCCACCGGATAGGGCTTGATGAGAAAACTGTAGCCCAGCGCCACGATGCACTGAAAGAATGCGCCGATAAAAAAAGCGATGATGGTACCCAGCGGGCCGGCATTGGGCAGAAAGGTGATGCCGGGCAGCATGAAACACCCCCAGCCCACGATGGCGCCCAGGGCGAGCGCCAGCACTTCGGTGGGGCCGAGAGTTTTGGCAAGAGCCTCGCGTGCTTCCTCCATCAGCTCATGCTTTTCTGGTAAATCCCCCATGTAATCCTCCAAAATATGATTTGTCCAAAAAAGAACATTGGCCACACTAAAGGCAGAAGCCTCGCCCGTCAAGGGCAGGCAACCGACTATATGCAGCGGCCGGCCTTTTGGCTAACCGTACTTGAGTACCATTGTGCCGCAACACACGAGCAGGACGGCCAGGATGCGGCTGGGCGTAAGCTTTTCGCCCAAAAAGATGACGGCCATGAGCATGCCGAAAATGACGGATGTCTCGCGCAGGGCCGCCACCATGGCGATGGGCGCCTTGGTCATGGCCCAGATGGCTATGCCGTAGGAACCCAGGCCGCACAGCCCGCCGAAGATGCCTATCCCCCCGCGCTGCCGGAGATAGGGCAAATATTCACGACCGTGCCGCAGGAAGACGTAGATATGCAGCGGGAAGATGTTGAGGAAGAATATCCAGCAGGCGTAGGCCACGCCGTAGCCGTCGCCGCCAGCCGACGCGCCGAAACCGTCCGCCAGCGTATAGCCGGCGATGACGAAGGAGGTGCGCAGGGAGATGAGGATGCCCCGCAGGTTGGCGTGCCGTTTCAGATTGTCCAGGGAAAGCGCCAAGATGCCGAGGCAGAGGATGGCGACCCCGCTCCAGCTCGTCAGGCTGAGTCCCTGACCGAGGCAGAGCATGACGATGGAAGTGATGAGGGGGGCGCAGCCGCGCATGATGGTGTAGCCGAAGGAAAGATCGACTTCCTTGTAGGCGGCGGAGATGCAGATGTAATAGGTGAGGTGGCAGCAGCAGGAAAGGGCCAGGAACGGCCAGCAGGCGACAGGAAGCGGTGGGAGGAACGGCAGGATGAAAAGTGCGCCGAGACCTCCGCCCAGTGCATTGAGGGCTGACTCGAAGAGCTTGTTGTCCCCTCCCTTGACGATGATGTTCCACGTCGCGTGCAGAAGGGCGGCTCCAAGAACCAGCAGCAGGATATGGCTTGGCACAACGAACCTCCCCTATGTTGCCGACAGTATGCAGAGTCGATAGCGCATCCTGCCATGAGGAAGGCAAAAAGGCAATAAGCTGGCGGGTTTTTGCGCGGGATTCCAGCGCTCGCGGCTTTTTTCCCGGTCTGAGTTTTTTGAAAAAAAGATTGTTCTTTCAGTTGGTTACTTTTTGTCATAAAAATAAAAGAAAACCTCTTGTTTTCTTTTTCACAAAACGGCGTGGGGCATAAAAAAATTCCGGCGGCACATGGCCGCCGGAGGAAGGGCAGAGGTCAGGGGCCGGGCTTCGGGCCCGGCCGGGAAACTGCTCTAGATCTTTTCCAGCACGTACTGGCGGCTGCCGAGGCCGATCTCTTCGCCGTAGCTGAGCTGCAGGGGCCCGCGGGTATTGGGCCAGCGCGCCGTGAACTTGTCGTCGCCGGGCGCGACCTTGAGGCTGGGATCGAGGCACGGGGCCTTATTGACCAGATCGAAGCAGGCCTGGTCCAGGGCCACAGGGTCCGTGGAGGCCAGCAGGCCGATGTCCGGCACGAGCGGCATGTCGCTCCAGGCCACGCAGTCGCAGTCCGGGGTGACGTTCATGACGAAGTTGATGTAGCAGACGTTCTTTTTGCCCTTGACCGCGCCGAGGGCGTATTCGGTCAGGCGCTCCACGAAGGGGGCCATCTCCGTGGCCCAGTCGATGCTGATGGCCTTGGTCGGGCAGACGGTGATGCACTCGAAGCAGCCGATGCAGAGGGACGTGTCCACGCTGCTTTTCTTGTCCTTCAGGCTCAGGGCCTTTTGCGGGCAGTTCTTCACGCACTTCCCGCAGCCGACACAGGTGGCGGCGTCCACGGACACGTGGGTGCCGTGCTGGTCGCGCTTGCCGCGCACCGAAGCGCCGCCCATGGCCAGGTTCTTGATGGCCCCGCCGAAGCCCGCCATCTCATGCCCCTTGAAGTGCGAGAGCACCACCATGCTCGGGGCGCGGCGGATCTCCGTGGCGATGTGCACTTCCTTGAAGTGCTTGCAGTTGATGCGCACGGGCACGTCGTTCTCGCCGTAAAGGCCGTCGGCAATGACCACGGGGGCCTGCACGACCGACGGCGCGAAGCCGTGGCTGTAGGCGGTCTGCAGGTGGTCGACGGCATTGTGGCGGGTGCCGGAGTAGAGCGTGGTGGTGTCCGTCAGGAAGGGCTTGCCGCCCGCGCTGCGCACCTTGTCCACCACCTGGCGCACCAGGGCCGGGTTCAGGTGGGTGTCGTTGCCGTATTCGCCGAAGTGCAGCTTGATGGCGGTGAGGTCATTCTTGCGGACGACCCGCTTGAGCCCCACCGCGTCGCACAGCCGGGCCAGCTTGGCGATCTTGCTGTCCTCGTGCGAGCGGGTGTGCATGTCCGTGTAGTAGACAGTTGCAGCCATGATATCCTCCTTGGTTAGACAGGCCGGCGGGACGGCTCCCGGAGCGGGACATGCCCAGCCGGCAAGGTGCGTGTATCGTGTCGTCGCGGCGACGGCAAGGGACGCCGCCGCACTCGGCCGCTTCGCATCTTATCTTTTTCAACGATAAAATGCTCTACCAGCCGCGGATGCGCTCCCAGCAGGCCGTGATCTGCCCCTGGCGCAGCACATGGTAGGCGTCATGCTGCGCGGCGGTGGCGCAGGCATGGTTGGGCAGGATGCGCAGGCGGCTCCCGGCGGGGAAGCGCTCATGCAGCGCCGGGCCGGGGGCGTCCTCCCCCGTGCAGGGGCTGATGATGCCGTGCTCCTGATTGCATACGCTGACCCGCAGGCCCGGCAGGGGCGTGCCGTCCAGCGTGCAGGGCAGGCCGTAGCCCCAGCGGGGGAAGCTGGCTTCCAGACCGCGATCCTGGGCAAGGGCCATCCAGCCGGCATCCACCACCAGCGCCCCATCCTGACGGCGGTGACCGATGACCGTGGTGAGCACGCTGAGCGCCACCGCGTCCGGCGTGCAGACGCCAAGGCCGCACATGGTCAGATCCATGAAAGGGTAGACGCCTGCCCGCACCTCGGTCACTCCCTGCGGGTATTCGCCCAGCAGGGCCGTAGGCGTGGAACCGACGCTGAGCACCGCACAGTCATGGCCCGCGCCGCGCAGGCGCTCGGCGGCGGCAATGGCGGCCTCTCCCTCCTGACGGGCCAGGGCGGCGATCTGGGCCGTATCCGTGCAGGCATAGGCAGCGCCGGCATGCGTCAGGACGCCGCGCAATCCCAGGAAGGGGGACGCCTGCACCGCCGCGGCGACGGCAAGGAGTTCCTCTCCCTGCGGATCGAGACCGCTGCGGTGCCCGTCGCAATCCAGTTCCAGCAGCACGGGAAGGGGACTGTCGCCGTCGTTGAAGAGGCGCTTTGCCGCCGCGTCCAGCAGGCCGGCCGTGACGGGATCATCCAGGATGACGGAGAGGTCCGTCCCGCCGCGACGCAGGGCAAGCACCCGCTCCAGCTTGTCGGGCGTCATGCCCACGGCGTAGCAGATGTCCGTCACGCCGTTGGCCGCAAAGTATTCCGCCTCGGCCAGGGTCGAGACCGTGGCCGGCCCGGCGGGCGTCCGCAGGATGCGCTGGGCCGCGGCCATGCTTTTGCAGGTCTTGAGGTGCGGCCGTGCGGCCAGGCCCTGACGGGCCAGGTGGCGATTGAAGCGGGCGATATTGCCCGCCATGCGCGCCTCGTCGAGCAGGAGGCAGGGCGTGGGCAGGGCCGGATCATCCGGCGCGCAGGGAAAATTCAGGCGGGATCGTGGCGTCATGGGCGGACTCCTTGCCGGAGGTTGGAAAAGAGCGAAGAGGAGCAGCCGCTGCCGGAGGCGGCAGCCTCCGCGACCAGCGCCGTCAGACGCCGGGCGGTCTCTTGCGGCGCGTCCGTTTCGCAGCTCAGACGTCCCAGCAGACGGCCGCTGCGCTGCGCCTGCTGGTGACCATAACACTTGTCGTAATAGTGGAGCACGCGTCCGACGGCTTCGTCAAGCTGTCCCGCCCGCACCAGTTCGCAGCAGCGCGTACAGGCCTCGCCGCCCAGACGGTGGCGCAACTTCTCCAGGGCCGCGCACAGGGACTCGGCAACAGCCGGATCGGGCGCGGAGCCCGTAGCGGCGTTGCCGTAGATGGCGACAAGGCGGCGGATGCGCAGGGGCAGCGGCAAGTCCACCACAAGCAGCGGCGAGGCCTCGATATGGTGGAAAAACTCCTCGCAGAGCGTGACGTGACCGATGCGGCGGCTCTCATCTTCCAGCCAGACAGGGCGGCGGGGGTCCAGCGCGCGCCACTGCTCGAACAGGCTGTTCTCAAAGGCTTCGTTGCCGGGCTGTCCGCCGTTCAGGGCCACGGCCCCGAAGGCGGAGCCTCGGTGGTTTGCCAGACCTTCCAGGTCGATGATCTGTTCCCCCCTGTCCGCCAGGGCGTGGAGGATGTCCGTCTTGCCGCAGCCGGTCATGCCGCCCAGGACCAGGACAGGGCGCGGGCGGGCCAGCTCCTTGCGGACATGCGTACGAAAGGCGCGGTAGCCGCCGCGCAGCAGATGCACGGTAAATCCGCAGCTTTCCAGCAGCCAGCCCACACTGCGGCTGCGCAGGCCGCCCCGCCAGCAGTGGAGCAGCACATGCCGGGCAGGAGCGGAGGGCGTTCCCGGCAGCGGCGGGACCGCAGCGACCGGAGATGCGGGAGATGCGGTGGACGATCTGGTGGCGCAGGAGGCGAGCTCGGCCGCGGCCTCCGGCGTCAGCGGCCGTGACGGACAGATCTGCCGGGCCGTCTCCACCATATCGGCCAGCCGTCCGCCTACCAGCCGCAGGGCAAGGAGGGTGGCGGCCTCCTGCCCCTGCCGGGCGTAGGTCGTCCCGACCCGGGCGCGTTCCTCATCGGAAAAAAGGGGGAGGTTGTGCGCCCCCGCCATATGCGCTTTCTGGAATTCGGCAGGGGAGCGGACGTCCAGCAGCGGCAGGCCCGCGTCTCGCAGGCGGAGGAAATCTTCGATGTGGTGCAGCACAGGCATGGCAAGTACCCCCGCAGGATGCAGGAAAGCGTATCGTGTCGGCAAGGCGTCAGGGGTTGGAGACGGCGGGCGCTTCCTCGCAAAGGGGGCGTTTTTTCGCGGGGGCCGCATCCGGCATGCTGACGCTGTGGCTCGTGCTACGCCAAAACGGACTGCCTGTAAATACGCGGAGAAACTGTCTCTTGACAGGCAAAAGGGGAGGAAGCTAGGATAAAAAAGTTTATTTATAACTATTTTACAGCGTTGAGGAGGCCGTTATGGCTGTACATGTAGTCGATCATCCGCTGGTGCGGCACAAGCTCGGACTGTTGCGCCGGGAATCTACAGGAACAGGCGAGTTTCGAAGCATCGCCAACGAGCTGGCCCGCCTTCTGAGCTATGAGGCCACCAAATCCTTCAGCACCGAAAAGATCACGGTCCAGGGTTGGGCCGGCCCTGTGGAAGTGGAAGCCATTTCCGGCAAGAAGGTGACGGTCGTGCCCATCCTGCGGGCCGGACTGGGACTCATGGACGGCGTGCTGGACATGGTGCCGGGGGCAAAGATCAGCGTGGTGGGCCTGTACCGCAACGAAGAGACCCTGGAGCCTGTGGAGTACTACGTCAAGCTGGCGGGCAATCTGGAGCATCGTTTCGCCATCATCCTTGACCCCATGCTGGCCACGGGCGGCTCGCTCATCGCCACCATCGACCTGCTGAAGAAGCGGGGCTGCCGCCAGATGTGCAGCATCAATCTCGTCTGCGCCCCGGAAGGCATCGCCCGCCTGCAGCAGGCCCATCCCGACGTTGACATCTATACCGCCGCCATCGACAGCCACCTGAACGAACAGGGGTACATCATCCCCGGTCTTGGCGACGCGGGCGACCGCATCTTCGGCACCAAATAGCAGCGGAAAAGACCATGAACCCCACGACCGCCCATGACGATCCCTGCCGCTATGTCTTTCGCCTGCGGGAGGCGCTGCTCGGCGCGCAGATGCTCTTTGTGGCCTTTGGCGCGCTGGTGCTGGTGCCGCTGCTGACCGGGCTGGACAGCAATGTGGCCTTTTTTACCGCCGGCGTCGGCACGCTGATCTTCCAGATCGTGACGCGCGGCAAGGTGCCCATCTTCCTGGCGTCCTCCTTTGCCTTCATCGCGCCCATCATGTACGGCGTGAAGACCTGGGGCGTGCCCCTGACCATGGGGGCGCTCATCTTCTCCGGCCTGCTCTATGTGGCGCTGAGCACGCTCATCCGCTTTCGGGGCACTGCCGTCATCCTGCGCATCCTGCCGCCCATCGTCACCGGTCCGGTCATCATGGTCATCGGGCTCGTGCTGGCGCCGGTGGCCGTCAAGATGGCGCTGGGCCTTTCCGGCGACGGGTCGCAGCAGCTCATCCCCCGCAGCACGGCGCTGGCCTTGTCCATGTCGGCCCTGCTGACGACCGTCGCGGTCTCGCTGCTGGGGCGCGGCCTGCTGCGGCTGATCCCCATCCTGTGCGGCATCGCCGTGGGCCTGCTGGTGGCCCTTGGCCTTGGCGTCGGCAACTGGGACGCCGTGCATGCCACGCCCTGGTTCGCCCTGCCTGACTTCGTGCTGCCGCAGTTCTCCTGGGAGCCCATGCTCTTCATCATCCCCATCACCGTGGCCCCGGCCATCGAGCATTTTGGCGACATCATCGCCATCAGTTCCGTGACGGGCAAGGATTTCCTGCGGGACTCGGGCATCAAGAACACCATGCTGGGCGATGGTCTGGCCACTATGGCGGCCTGTGCTCTGGGCGGCCCGCCCAATACCACCTATTCCGAAGTGACCGGCGCGGTGACCCTGACGCGGGCCTTCAACCCCGCCGTCATGACCTGGGCGGCCATCTGTTCCATCCTGCTGTCCTTCGTGGCCAAGGTGGGGGCTTTTTTGAGCTGCATCCCCACGCCGGTCATGGGCGGGATCATGATCCTGCTGTTCGGGGCCATCATGGTGGTGGGCCTGAACACGCTGGTTCGGGCGGGGCATGACCTGCTCCAGCCGCGTAATATGGTCATCGTGGCGCTGATCATCATTTTCGGCGTAGGCGGTATGCAATTCGACTTCGGTTCCTTCACGCTGGCAGGCATCGGCCTTGCGGCGGTGACCGGCGTCCTGCTCAACCTGCTTCTCCCGCGCGACAATCCGCGAGACTGAGCCCTGAGCCGGGGCCTTGCGCACGACTGCAACAAAAAACGGCGGCGTCCACCAAAAAGGACGCCGCCGTTTTTTGTTGTTCCGGTAGTGAAAGCTCGCTGGGGAAGGGATGGGGGCTTGGGGGAAAGGGGAACACCTCCAGCACAGACGGCGACCGAAAGGCGGCCCGGAGGGCCGTGTCCGTTAGGCGACGCAGGAGCCTTACGGACATCGACAGCAGAGCGAGGGGTTCCCCTTCCCCCCCAAAAAAAAGACAGTGAATAGCGTCAACAAGCTTTAGGGACGGGGGGCTTGTCCCTGCGGGTCTTCTTCATCGTTTTCCGTATCGTCGGGGGCCGTCGCGGCGTTGGACTCCAGCGCGCCTTCGGACGCGACGGGCACCAGCTGCGGCAGGGCCAGTCCTGTAAAGATGCAGTCCTTGCGGATGGCGGCACGGGCACGCGCGTAGAAATCGGCGGCCGGCAGATTGGGTTCCCCGTTCTTGCCCAGGCGGACGGTGAAGGCCGCGAGGCTTTCCTCGTCTTCGAAGGGGGTGCTGCTGTGCAGGGTCTCCAGCGCATGGGCAAAGAACTTGATGCGCACGACCTGACCACCGTCCTGCTGCCAGAGTTCGAAGGTCAGCGCGGCGGCGGGCGGGATAAGGTCCACGGGATAGCCCGAAGCCTGCCAGTGGATGTCCAGCAGGGCGGCCACATTGGCGATGTTCATGTCAGAACCCACAAACACCACGATGGGCGACCGGTTGGCCCGGCTGTCCGTCATATGCCCCTCAAGGGCGGCGATCAGCTCGCTGAGCAGGGTGCTGCCCTGTGCGCCCGCTACGGAGGGCGTCCGCTGCACGGCATTGAAGACGGCGCTGTGCAGGCTCAGGATCTGGCGCATGGTGGCGGTATCGGCCTGCCCCCAGGCGGCGGGTTCGCTGGGCCACTGGCTGAACTCCCGCAAAAAGACATCCGTCAGGCTGGAAGCGATGCCAAGCCCTCCCAGGATGAAGGCCCGTGTCCCCTGTCGGGCAATGGCGACGGAAGAGGGGATGGAGGACAGGCGGCAGCCGGGCGGCAGCGAATAGCGCGTGCAGAGCTCCGTATCCGCCGAACCGACGATGCTGTCCAGCAGGGAGAGCTGTTCAGCGTATTCGGCATTGAGGCCGGCCAGCCCGCCATCCATATTGTCCATCACGTCCTTGGCCGTGGCGGCAAGGTGGAAGATGCACATGCCGTTTTCCACAGGGTGGAAGAGCGGATCGGGCGTCAGGCTGTCGATGGCATAGCCGCTGTTCCCCCTTGGGAGGATGCCGCGCAGCAGGGCCGAAGCGGTGGCCCGGGCAGGCTGCAGGTTGTCGGCGCGCACATAGACGGCCGCCGGCGAGGCATTGCCCGGCAGGACGCCCAGCGCCAGATAGCGGTTGCGCAGCTCGCCCCAGAGCTCACTGACGAGATCCGCTCCCCGGCGGGTCAGCTCGCCCCGGCTGGCGGGCCACTTGGGCCATGTGCGTTCCGTCCAGGAGTCCAGCATGGCATCGCTTTGCAGGGGAGCGCTCACCCCGGCGCGCGTCAGAGCCACCACCTTGAGCAGACGGGGCGTGGACGTATCGGCAGCCGTAGCGGCAGAAGTCAGGCAAAGCAGGCAGCATACGACGGACAGCAGGATGCAGGCAGAACGTTTCCGCATGGGAGATCTCCTTGAAGGCGAGTATAGCGGCAAAGGGAATGGTGAGCAATGGGAAGGGGAGGCCGGAAGCATCCCGGAAACCCTCGATACGCCGCGGCGCGCCGCATGGACAAGGGGGGACTTCCCGTGCTAGGTTCTTCGCTCGCTGATCGTATGGCTGCACGAGGCTTTTTGTCCGCGGCGACCGAAAAACGGCTGTATGCCGCCGGTTGTCGCACAGGAGCCTTTGCATGAGATCTTTGCCGGGAACGCGCTACGCGGCCGCCTGTGCGCATGCCGCACAGCAAGCCGGCCAGGCGCGAAAAAATATGGACTAGAGCGGCCCCGCAGGGGGTGGAGATTGCATGAGCAGACTGACCAATCGTCATTTTTTGAAGGAAACGGATTTTACTCCCGAAGACTTCCTCTATCTGCTGGATCTGGCGGCAGCCCTGAAAAAGGCCAAGAAGGAACGCCGTGAACCGCGCTTTCTGGAAGGGAAGAACATCGTCCTGCTGTTTGAAAAGGACTCCACCCGCACCCGCTGCTCCTTTGAGGTGGGCGCGCACGACCAGGGAGCTTCCACCACCTACCTCGGGCCTTCCGGCTCCCAGATGGGCAAAAAGGAATCCATGGCCGACACCGCCCGCGTGCTCTCCGGCTTTTATGACGGCATAGAATACCGCGGTTTCGGGCAGGATATCGTGGAGCGACTGGCCTCCTACGCGTCCGTTCCGGTCTGGAACGGCCTGACCAATGAGTGGCACCCCACCCAGATGCTTGCCGACATGCTGACCATGCGCGAGTGCTGCGCCAAGCCCCTGCGGGAACAGACGCTGGCCTACCTCGGAGACGCCCGCTACAATATGGGCAATTCGCTCATGGTCTGCTGCGCCATGCTCGGCCTGGACTTCCGCTCCGTAGCCCCGCGCGCCCTCTGGACGTCGGATGAGGTCTACCAGACGGCCTGCGCCATCGCCGAAAAGACCGGCGCGCGCATCACCCGCACCGAAAGCGTGGAAGAGGGCGTGCACGGCTGCGACTTCCTTTATTCCGACGTCTGGGTGTCCATGGGCGAGCCTGACGAAGTCTGGCAGGAGCGCATCAACCTGCTGACCCCCTACAGCATCGACGCCGAAGTCATGCGCAAGACCGGCAATCCGCAGTGCGGCTTCCTGCACTGCCTGCCCAGCTTCCATAACCGGGAAACCACCATCGGCGAAAAGATCTACCAGCGCTTCGGCCTCGAATACATGGAAGTCAGCGACGAAGTCTTCGAAGGCCCCAACAGCTACGTCTTCCAGGAAGCGGAAAACCGTATGCACACCATCAAGGCCGTCATGGTCGCCACGCTGGCCGACGTGCCGGACGCCTTCATCTACGGCTGATCCGGCAGCCCGCTGCCATATCTTCGAAAGGGAGCTGCCGCCGTCTAGGTGGCGGCTCCTCAAATTTTATAAAAGGAGAAGGTTCCCCCATGCTGTTGCCGGCATATCGTCCGCTGCGTCACGTTTTTTGCTGTCTGCTGTTCCTTTGCGCCTTCCTTTCGCCGCTCTGCGCGTCCGCTCAGGACGGCGCGGACACTGCGGGACTGCGCGCACTGGAACAGGAACATCAGGCCCGCATCGGCCTTGTGGCCGTGGATGTGGCCAGCGGGCAAAAACTGGTCTGGCGCGGTGATGAGCGTTTCACCTTTTGCAGCACCTTCAAGGCGGTGCTGGCCGCCTGCATCCTGGACCGCTCCCTGAAAGAGCCGGGCCTGCTGTCGGAAAAGATGCACTGGCCCTCTGAAAAAGAGGTGGACTGGTCACCCGTCACAGGCGGGCGCGGCAGCGACGGCATGACCGTTGCCGAACTCTGCGCCGCCTCCCTCGGCTCCAGCGACAATACCGCCACCAATCTCCTGCTGGACCGTCTCGGCGGGCCGCAAGCCGTGACCAGCTACGTCAGGAAGCTGGGCGACGCCACCTTTCGTCTGGACCGGATGGAGCCGGAGCTCAACCTGTCGGCTCCCGGCGACGAGCGGGATACGACCACCGCGCTTGCCTACGCCCGTACCCTGCGCGCCCTCCTGACGGGACAGGCCCTGCCTCCCGCGCAACGCCGGCAGCTGCTGGCCTGGATGGCCGCCTGCACGACCGGCACGGGACGCATCCGCGCCGGTCTCCCGGCAGACTGGCAGCTGGCCCACAAGACCGGCTCCAGCGGCGGCCTGGCCCATGACGTAGGCCTCGCGGAATCCCCCGACGGGCGGCAGATCCTCCTCGTCATCCTTACCCGTTCCCCCGATAGCGCGGACATGGCCAGCAAGGAAGCCCTCATAGCCGCTGCCGCCCGCTGCGCCCTGCACGAGCTGGGAGTGCGATAGGGCAAGGGAGGTTTTTTTGCGAGGGGGAGAAGGGAACCTTTTTGCGAAAAAAGGTTCCCTTCTCCCCCTCGCGCACCCCCTCATCCCTCCAAAAACGTTTACCGGCTCCCTCGTCCGGCGTCGTGACGCGGTGAGGCGTCCCTCTTCTTGAACGTCCCCCGGCGGCATGCGGAAGGAGAAAGCATACGGGCTGGCGCGCGTCCGAGAGGCTAGAGCATTTTGCCCGTGAAAAAGGTGAAACGCGAGGCGGCGTCATAGCGCCGCCCGGCCCAAACCAAGCGGAAAAACCGCGTTTTTTTTTCCGCGAAACGTCAGACCGTATGGTTTAACGCCAAGCGTTTCAAACGGAAAATGCTCCAAGGATGCGGGCAGCGCGGGTTTATCCGGCTGTTGCCTTGGTCTACGCTCGTTTTCCCTGCAAGCCGGGCTGGTGTGTGTCCGGGCGTCCGTTCCTGAGGCCAGGCTGACCGCCAGCGACAGCGGTAAAGGTTTTGGTGGGGAGATGGGGGCACGGGGGAAGAGGGGAGACTTTTGCAAAAGTCTCCCCTCTTCCCCCGTCTTTCCCGTTTTACGGGATCAGGCATGCTTGCGCATCTCAGGGACGCGCGGAAAAAAGTCGTCGAGGATGCGTGAGGCGGCGGCGGCGCAGTGGGGGAGGCTGTTGCGGATGTGCCCGGCGTCCGGGGCAAGTTCGAAGTCGGCAAAGTCGAAGCCCGGCGCGACGGTGCAGCCTACGAGGGCATATGACGTTTCCGGGCCGGGCATGGCCCCGAACCAGCAGCCGCCGGGTACGACATGGACGAGCTCCTGTCCTGCCGCGAGATCCTGCCCAAGCAGGTGGTCTTCTCCGCTGCCGTCGGGGTGGATGACTGCCAGACGCAAGGGGCCGCCCAGCAGAAAATGCCATATCTCATCGGAATGCAGACGATGCAGACGGGAGTGCTCGCCGGCGCGCAGCAAGAAAAGGATGGAGGTGCTCCACGGCCGTTCACCGGTGTAGCAGGGGGGCAAAGCCTGAGCGGCAATGCGGCCGCTGCTGCACCAGATGCGACGGTAGAAGCCGCCTTCGGGATGCGGTTGCAGACCATAGCGGGCCACGAGCTGGTCGCAGGCGGGGATATGCGGCAGTTCGCGCATGGGTTTCTCCTCGTGCCGGCAAGGAGTTAGAGCAGTTTGCCCTTGAAAAAGGCAAGCTGCGAGGCGGCGGCATAGCGCCGCCCGGTCCAAAGCAAGCGGAAAAACCGCGTTTTTCCGCGAAACGCCAGACCGTATGGTTTGAAACGCCAAGCGTTTCAAACGGAAAATGCTCCAAGGATGCGGGCAGCGCGGGTTTATCCGCTTGTTGCCCTGGTCTACGCTCTCTTTCCCTGAAAGCCGGGCTGGCGTGCGTCCGGGCGTGCGTCCCTGCGTCCGCACTGTCCGCCGGCGACAGCGGTAAAGGTTTTGGAGGGGAGAAGGGGGCACGGGGGAAGAGGGGAGACTTTTGCAAAAGTCTCCCCTCTTCCCCCGCTTTTTCAACAGATCCTCGGCAGTTGCGCGCCTTCGAGCATGCCGAGCAGGCGCTGCCCGCCGATGAGGGTGCGCAGGACGACCTGTCCGGCGCGTTCATCGCCGACGGTGCCTATGCGGGCGGCTTCCCGGCCGTAGGGCGTGGCGCGCATGGCTTCCAGCACGGGCCCGGCCAGGGCTTCCGGCACGATGCAGAGGCATTTGCCTTCATTGGCCAGATAGAGCGGGTCAAGACCGAGGAAGGAACAGCCGTTGCGCACGCTCTCGTGGACGGGTATGGCCTGCTCATCCAGTTCGATGCTGACGCCGGACTGTTCGGCGATCTCGTTGAGCGTGGTGGCCAGTCCGCCGCGGGTAGGGTCGCGCAGGACGTGGATCTCGCCGGACATGCCCGCGGCTTCCGCGGCGGTCAGAATGGCGCGCACGAGCCCATTGAGCGGGGCGGAGTCGGAACGGACGTCGGTCAGGAAGGAAAGCCCTTCCCGGCTGCCCATGATGGTCAGGCCGTGATCGCCTACCGCGCCGCTCACCAGCACAACATCGCCCGGCCGGGCCCGGTGCCCGGAAGGCTCCGGCTGGACCAGCAGATGGCCGATGCCCGTGGTATTGATGAACATCTGGTCGCAGGCTCCGCGCTGCACCACCTTGGTGTCCCCGGTGACGATCTGCACGCCGGCTTCCTGCGCGGCGGCGGCCATGTCGGCGGCCACCCTGTCCAGCGTGGCGAGGGGGAGGCCCTCCTCGATGATGAAGGCGCAGCTTAGATAGCGAACGTCGCCGCCCAGCATGCTCACGTCATTGACGGTGCCGTGCACGGCAAGGGTGCCGATGCTGCCGCCGGGGAAAAAGAGGGGCGTGACGGTATAGGAGTCCGTGCTCATGGCCAGCGGCCTGTCGTGGGCGGAAGCGACGGGCAGCAGGGCGGCATCGTCCATGCGTTCGAGGAGGGGATTGGCAAAATGGCGCAGGAAGCACTGGCTGATGAGGCGCTGCGAGGCGCGGCCGCCGCTTCCGGCATCCAGCAGAATGCAGTCATCCATAAGTCGTTCTCGGCAGAGTTAAAGGCTGGGACGCATATCCATTTATAGTAATTTCAATAGATAAGGGAAATACGTTGTACGCACTCTGGTGTCCCTGATCCTTCCCTCGCAAAAGCGCGCCGGGGAAGGGATGGGGGCTTGGGGGAAGGGCCGCCGCGCGAGGCGAGGGGTTCCCCTTCCCCCCAAACAAACAGCAAAGAGCGTCAACAGTCCTCATTCCGGGCATATTTGAAATAGGCGGCGCAACTGCCTTCGGTGGAGACCATGCAGGGGCCGACAGGCGTTGCCGGGGTGCAGGCCTTGCCGAAGAGCGGGCATTGCGGCGGCGTGAGACGGCCCTTGAGGACCTGACCGCAGCGGCAGCCGGGCAGAGGCGGCACGTCGGGCAGGCGCAGGTCCAGACGGCGCATGGCGTCAAAGCGGGCAAATGTTTCCCGCAGGGCCAGGCCGCTCTGCGGGATGCGGCCGATGCCGCGCCACAGGGCGTCGGCAGGCTGGAAGCACTGCTCCAGCAGGGCGCGGGCGCGGGGATTGCCGCCATCATCCACGGCGCGGGCATAGGCGTTGACCACCTCGGCCCGGCCGTCCCGCCGTTGTTCGGCCATGAGGCAGAGGGCCAGCAGGATGTCTGCCGGTTCAAAGCCCCCCACCACGGCGGGCACATGGTATTCCCCGGCAAGGAAGGCGTACGGGGCCAGCCCGAGGATGGTGGAGACATGGCCCGGCAGCAGGAAGGCCTCGATGGGCTGTTCCTGCTGCTGCGGATCGTCCAGCAGGGCGCGCAGGGCCGGGGGCACGAGCTTGTGCAGGGAAAGCACGCTGAAGTTGTCCAGGCCCCGCTGCTGCGCGGTCAGGATGGTGGCGGCCACGGTGGGCGCGGTGGTCTCGAAGCCGATCCCCAGGAAGACCACCATGTCACCCGGATGTTCGGCGGCCAGCGTCAGCGCGTCCAGCGGCGAGTAGACGATCTCGACGCGCGCGCCCTGGGCCTTGGCGTGTTTGAGGCTTTTGCCGCCGGGGCCCGGCACGCGCAGCAGGTCGCCGAAGGTGGCCAGGATGATGCCGTCACGTCCGGCGAGATCGAGGAAGGCGGCCACTTCCGCATCATGCGTGACGCAGACGGGACAGCCCGGCCCGGAAAGGTGGCGCACCTGCTCCGGGAGCAGCGAGCGCAACCCGCTCTGGAAGATGGAGACGGTGTGCGTGCCGCAGACTTCCATGAAGCGCAGGCTGCGGCCGTCGAGCGCCGCTTGCAGGCGATCCAGCAGGCTGCGGCAGAGGTGCGGGTCCCGCAGGGCGGAGGTCAGGCGGGAGGACGGATCGTCAAAAGCCGGCTGTGGGGAGGTGGATTGTTCCGCCATAATGATTGTTCCTCAGGGAAAAACTGGATGAGTGAGCCCTCAGCGGTGGACGGAGCCTTGTGCCCGTCTCGTCTGCTTTTGGCGAACGCTTGCCGCAGGGGGGAAGCGCCGAGCGTCGGGCAAAGCGCGTTCCACCGGATAAAAGCGCGCTGGGGAAGGGATGGGGGGTAGGGGGAAGGGAAAACCCTCTCGCGCCGGCGGAGGGCTTTCCCTTCCCCCTAAACAAACAACGAATAGTGTTAACAGGCCCTACGGCATGAGGGGGGCCAGTTGCAGCCCGGTCTCCACCGGCAGGCCGCACATGAGGTTGGCATTGGCGATGGCCTGCCCGGACGCGCCGCGGCAGAGGTTGTCGATGGCGGAGACGATGATGAGCCGCGAGGTGCGCGGATCGACCACCAGGCCGATGTCGCAGAACATGGTGCCGCGGACGTTGCGGGTCTCCGGCAGGCTGCCCTTGGGCAGGATGCGTACCCAGCGGCTGCCGGCCCAGGTGCGGACATAGGCGGCGTGCACTTCGTCCAGCGTGGTGCCCGGCTGCTTGAGCTTGGTATAGATGGTGGAGAGGATGCCGCGGTTCATGGGGACAAGGTGCGGGTTGAAAGAAAGGGTCACCGGCTTGCCCGCCAGCAGGGAGACCTCCTGCTCGATCTCCGGCGTATGGCGGTGCTTGCCGAGGCCGTAGGCCCGGAAGGTGTCCGACACTTCGCAGAACAGGGAGGGCACGACGCCTTTCCGGCCCGCGCCGGTGGTGCCGGACTTGGCGTCGATGACGATGTCCTCGGCCTCGATGAAGTCGTTCTTGAAGGCGGCATACAGGCCCAGGATGGCCGAGGTGGGGTAACAGCCCGGATTGGCGACCAGATAGGTCTTGGCGGCCTCGGCGGCGTAGAGTTCCGGCAGGCCGTAGACCGCCTGGGGAAGGAACTCTCGGCGGGTATGCGGCACATACCACTGTTCGTACACATCCACGTCCCGCAGGCGGAAGTCGGCGGACAGGTCCACGACCTTAGTACCTTCATTCACGAGATCGGCGGCCATTTCCATGGCTTTGCCATGCGGGACGGCCAGAAAGACCACATTGCACTCGCGGGCCATGCGGCGCGGCTCGTATTCGGTGATCACCACCTCCGCGCCGGAGAGGTGCTCCAGGAAGGGATAGAACTCACCGAGGCGGCGTCCGGCCTCGGCACGGGAACAGGCCATATTCAGCCGCATGCAGGGATGGGTCGCCAGCAGGCGGGCAAGTTCCATTCCGGTATAGCCGGTAATGCCCACAAGACCGGCGCGAATCATGTCAGGCATGGGAGTCGCTCCTTTGGTATGAGGGTTACGTTGGCAGGGACGCGTTGCGGCGCGTCTCGGCACGAGGGCCTGTCGACACAAACTTTATAAATAATCTCAACAGATAGGATAAAACTGTTTACGTTCCATGTATCTTTGGGACGGCTCTCCTCGCGTCCCTGATCCTTTCCCCGGTAAAAGCGCGTTGGGGAAGGGAGGGGACTTGGGGGACGCGTGCCGTCAGCTTGCGCCATCCGGCAAAGGCGTCTCAGGCCTTTGCCTGATCCGCATCGCCCGGCGCGCCGCATTTCATGACGTATTTCATGCGCAGCTCGTAGAGCAGGCTTTCCAGCAGCTTGCGCTCCTGTTCATCCAGGCCCTGCGTGGTCTTGCGATGCAGCATCTCCAGCATGTCGATGCTGTGGCGGGCCAGGCGGGGATGAAGGGCCTGGACGCCGGTCTCGGGATTGGGCACTTCGCCGAGCTGCACCAGCGCCGCGGAAGCCAGCGACATGATGAAGGTGGAGAAGGTGACTTCCGGCAGAGCATCACGGGCGGAGGCGTCGTTGTTCTGGCTCATGCTGAATTCCTCTGTGCCGGGCGGACCGTACGGCCTGCCCGGCCATGCGTGACGAAAGGATAGGCGTTGCGCTCGCCTTGTCGCGGGCGCAGCGCGGCGACCGCTAGCCGTGATGGCGTATGACCGGCGTGCCGGGCGGAAGGGCAAGGGCTGTTTCGTATGCGGCGAGGCCCTGTTCCAGGTAGTCCCGCGCGCCGCTGTAGCCGCCCACGGCGAAGATGCAGCGGTCCAGCGCGAAAAGACCGGCCGTCACGTCGGCCCAGTCCACCCAGCCCATATGGCCGATGCGCACGATGCGTCCCTTGAGCTGATCCTGCCCGCCGGCCATGATGACGCCGTACTTTTCCTGGGCCAGGCGCAACACTTCCACGCCGTCGACGCCCGCCGGCAGGCAGACGCTGGTGATGCCCCAGGCGAAGTGGGACGGGGCGAAGAGCTCCAGTCCCATGACGGCAAGGGCGGTGCGGGTGAGCATGGTCAGGGCCCATTGCTTGCGGTAGAGCGCTTCCAGTCCGTCCTTGAGCAGGATGTCCAGGCTGACGTCCAGCCCCACGATCAGGTTGACCGGCGAGGTGAAGAGCGTCTGCCCCTTGGCCACGTTGTCGCGTTCCTTGGGCAGGTTGAAATAGAAGCAGCCGGAGGGGTTGCCCTCGGCCTTTTGCCAGGCCCGCGCGGAAAGGGCCAGCAGGGCCAGGCCGGGCGGCAGCATGAGTCCCTTCTGCGAGCCGGTCAGCAGGCAGTCGATGCCCCAGGCGTCCATGGGACAGGGGGAGAGGCCCACGGCGGAGATGCCGTCCGCCACCAGCAGCACGTCGCGCGTACGGGTGATGGCCGCCACCTCGCGCACGGGATGCAGGACGCCCGTGGACGTTTCGGAAAGCTGCATGAGCACGCCGCGGATGCGGGGATCGGCCTCCAGCGCCCTTTCCACGGCCGCGGGCTCCACGGCATGGCCCCACGGCACGTCGAGCTGCACGCATTCCAGCCCGCGCGCGGCGGCGATATGCTGCCAGCGTTCGCCGAATTTGCCGCCGTTGACGACGAGCACCTTCTCGCCGGGCGCAAAGAGGCTGTGCACGGCGGCCGTCATGGCGCCCGTGCCGGAACAGGAGAGCGGGAGCACGATCTGCTCCGTGCCGAAGAGCGTTTGCAGCTTGCCCTGTACCCGCAGCATGATGTCCTTGAAGGCGGCTTTGCGGTGATGGATCATATCCTGAGCCAGCGCAAGGCGGACCTGTTCCGGCAGGGGAGTGGGGCCGGGGGTGAGGAGACGAGGTTTGTTCAGCATGGCGTTTCCTTCAGGGCCCGGCGCGCGCCGGGCGTTAGTGGGCAGCGCGGCGCGTCAGTCGGCGCGCTGGGCAATGAAGCATTTGAGGTAGGCCGTTTCCGGCATGGCCGCATGGACGGGATGATCCGGCCCCTGACCGCCCGCAAAGAGGAGGCGCAGGGCGGTCTTCTGCCGCGCGGCGGCCAGACTCAGACAATGCCGCAACTCGTCGGCCGGCAGATGGTGCGAGCAGGAACAGCTGGCGATGACCCCGCCCGGCGACAGCAGTTGCAGGGCCAGCGCGTTGATCTTGCGGTAGGCGGCCAGCCCCTGCGCCGCATCCTTGCGCCGCTTGATGAAGGCGGGCGGGTCCAGGCAGATGAGGGAAAAACGCCGCCCGCTGTCGTGCAGTTCGCGCAGCAGATCGAAGGCGTCGCCGCACAGGGTGCGGATGCCGTCGCCGGTCAGATGGGGCGCATTGCGCGCGGCATTGGCGCCTGCCAGCTCCACGGCCTGCGGCGAAGCGTCCAGGAAGGTGACGGACCGGGCCCCGCGTGCGGCCGCCGTGGTCCCGAAGCCGCCGGCATAGCAGAAGATGTCCAGCACGTCCGCGCCATTGGCGTAACGCGCGGCCTCCTGCCGGTTGGCGCGCTGATCGTAGAACCAGCCGGTCTTCTGCCCGTCCAGCAGCGGGGCGGTGAAGGTGCAGCCGTTTTCGGGCAGCTCCAGCCGCCGGGGCACCGGGCCGTCCAGGACGTTCTCGCGGGAAAGGCCTTCCAGCGAGCGCGACGCCAGATCATTGTCCCAGAGCAGGGAGGTCGGGTGCAGCAGCTCGTCCAGACAGGCGGCGATGGCCTCCCGCCGCACTTCCATGCCCGCCGTGCCCAGTTGCAGAGTCAGATGATCGCCGAAGCGGTCGATGACCAGGCCGGGCAGCAGATCCCCTTCTCCGTGGCAGAGGCGGTAAAAGGGCTGGTCGAAAAGGCGGGAGCGCAGTTCCAGCGCCGCCTGCAGGCGTTGCCGCAGCAGGCCGGCGTCCAGTTCCGTCTCCGGTGAGCGGCTGTAGAGCCGGGCGCAGATGAGCGAATGCGGATTGACGAAGGCACTGCCGATGGAGCCGCCGCGGGCATCCCGCACCGTGACGGCCTCGCCGGGGGCAAAGGCGGAAAGCGGGCTTTTCTTGCTGTCCACCTCGTTGCCGAACACCCAGAGGTGCCCGGCGCGCAGGCGGCGATCCTCGCCCTTGTTGAGCCAGAGGGTCTGCATCGGCTAGTTTCCTGCCTTTTCCAGCTGGGCCTTGACGAGATCGGCCAGCGGGCTCTTGCCCGGCGTGGATTCCACCTGCAGGCGCGTCACCAGTTGCAGCAGCCACAGGGGATTGTCGGGCTGGACGGGGATCCAGTCGTCGCCGGTGATGCCTATCTTCAGTTCGCCGGGCGTGGCGATGAACGTCTTGAGGGCGGGCAGGACCGCCGCGCCGTTGGGCAGGTTCGCGGCAAGCATCTGGGCCAGGGTGTCCATGCTCATCTGGGCGACGGCCGGATCTTGATCGACGTTGAGGGCGACGATGGGCATGAGGCCCTTGTCCGTCAGGCGGATATCCAGATGGCGCAGCCCCGTCCAGGGGCCAAGGATGCTCTTGCCCCGCATCTCATAGACGTACTCCACATCGCAGAGGGAATCCGCCGTGAATTTTCCTTCAAGACGGGAGGCCTCGCCCGTGAAGGTCTGCGTGCCGGAGGCGTTGAACCGAAGCTCCTTCAGGCCGGGAAGCTTGACCGGGATGGGGCTGGCCGCGAGCAGGGTCGTGGGGATGAGGAAATTGGTCATGGTGCTGGTCAGGGTCTGCGTGCCCTGATCCTGGGTCCAGGTGTTGTCCAGCAGTTCCATCGCCACGGCGATGCCGTTCGTACTGACGTTCAGGCTCTTGATCAGCGCATGGGAGAAGATGGGCTCCCGGGCCACGCCGGCCAGAAAGAGCTCCAGCACGTAAGGATCATTCACCGCACGCAGTTTTTCTATCAGCTTGCTTTCGGGAAGGGCCAGATCCTGTACGCTGAACTCGTCAAAGCGCATGTCGAGGGGGGCGCCGCCGGCATCCGCCACGTTCAGCTGGAGCTTCCGGAGCGAGATCTGCTTCAGGCTGCGCGCCTTTTCGGCGCGGGCGATCTCAAACCCGCCAAGGCGGCACGTCTCGTGGGAAAACGGCAGATCCGCATCGGTCATGGCAAGCAAGGTGAAGGGGATATCCTCGATAAGGGCATCCCATATCTGTGCCGCATCCTCCAGGCCGCCAAGCTTCTCCAGCGTACGCGGCATCAGGCCCGTGACCGTCAGCGAGCCCAACTGCAGAGGGGGCTCGTCATCCTTCAACAGCGCGCATTTTTCCAGCCTGATGCTGCCAATACGCCCCTGCGTGTCCCATTTCTCCAGCGTCCCCTTGTCCAGGGTCAGTTTGAGATCCGGTTTATCCTGCGGGATCAAGTTCAGTTCGGTCTTTTCCAGCAGGAGGGAGCGGACGGCGAGCTGGGTCAGCGTTTCCTGCAGGTCTCGCGAACCGCTGCGGATTTTTTTGAACTGTTCGCCCGAGATGGCCAGTCCGTCGCCTTCCACCCTGCCGATGGTCAGGAGGGCACGGTCGCCCTCGGAAGAGGTCTGTTCACAGGAGAGCTCCGTCCCCTGCCAGTCATCCAGCAGGGTCAGATAGCTCTGCGGCGAAAGGAGGAAGTCCAGTGCGGACAGGGAATGCAGAGCCGCGCGCAGGCTGACGGTGGCCTGGACTTCCCGGGCCGTGACGGTGGCGTCCTTTTCGGGGAGGGGATAGCGCACGTCATGCAGGACGAGGCGGCGGGAGAAGGAATCGTACTCCCATGAAGCGATGCTGGCGTCCTTTTGGTCCTGGATCTTTTGTACGCCGTTCGCCAGCAGGGTACGGATCGCCGTGTCCACGGCGTAGCACAAGCCGCCTGCGACGAGGAGCAGGACAAGCAGGAAGGTGATGGCTCGTTTCATGATGTTCTCCCGAAATGGTGCTGCAGGCCGGTGGCGGCCGCCTTTTTCTTTATTTCTGTTTTTTCTTCACGCTGTCAATCTGTGTGCGCAGCGTCTCCGGACCGGGCTCCACCGTGATGATGAAGGGGGGATCCGCCTCCGCCGGCAAGGCGGCAAAGGGGTTCCAGACCGTCCCGTCCGGCATGCTGACGTCCAGCGTCCCGGGCTGCCGCCAGAGGCGCAGCAGCGCCTCGCGCAGCGGCTGCGGCAGGGTGACGGGAAGGCGATCTTCCAGCAGGGCCAGAGGATCGCGCAGGGCCCCGGGCTGATTGAGGGCCACAAGCGCCAGCAGCCCCTTGTCGGCGTAGTGGAGGGAGAGCTGACGCACGCCCGCCCCCTCCGCGAGGATGGCGGCTGAAAAACTGCCGTCCGCCAGGCTGCTCCGCCAGTTGAGCCGCTCCACCGTCCCTTCGTCGGTCACCTGGCTCTGGGCGCTCATATCCCAGTGCCAGACGGCGCCCTCAGGCAGCTTGAGCCGCAGGGCGCCGGCCAGGGTGTCGGCATAGAGCCGGCCCCCTTCGAGGCGGCGTTGCGAGTTCCTGCCGTCCAGGTCCGCATCCTTTTCCCAGGAAAGACGCTCTATGGCGAACAGCGGGGCATCCGCCAGGCGGCAGCGCACGTCCTCAAGGCTCCAGCCGTTGTCCCCCCGGTAGCTGCTGGGCAGGTTGCGGGCGGCCACGGAGGCCGGCACCAGGCAGCGCGTCAGGCTCGCCAGCATGTCCGGGGCGTCCAGCATGTCGGCAAGCGGCAGAGCGGCATGGCGCAGCGTATGGCATTCCACCGTATACGGCGCGCTGACCAGCGTGATGTCTTCACCTTCCAGACGGAGCAGCTTGCCGTCGGAAAGGGCCTCGGCCGTCAGTTCCCGTATGCCCAGGCGCAAGGGGGCAAGCAGGGACGGCGCGTCATAATCGCAGAAGTCCGCCGTATAGCCGGAAAAGCTCAGTCCCTTGCGGAAGGTCTCCAGCGTGGCGGTCCCCCGGTCCAGGGCCCAGAGCAGGGAAGGGGAGATCTCCAGATGGGTGATGTGCTGGCGCTGGGCGCTCCAGGCCCCCTCCGCCGTTTGCAGGCGCGCCCCCTTCAGGATGACGTCATCCAGCACGAGCGGTCCGCGCTCTTCACCGGGGAAAGTGCCCTGTCCCCCCTCCAGGGCCTGCAGGGTGGCATGGAGATGCTCGGTATTGAGCTTGACGGAAAGTTCACTGACCTGCAGGCGCAGACCGCCGCCGGGCTGGCGGATGTCCAGATCCCGCAAATTGATGCGTCCGGCCAGCAGGGAGGCCTCCACCTCCCCCGTGACGGCCGCCGGCTGGCCCTGGCGGGAAAAGATGTGCGGCAGGCCGTCCAGCAGGGCCTGCTCCATGCGTTGTTCCGCCTGGTGCAGGAAGCCGTAGGCCACCAGACAGAGCAGTGCCATCAGGACGAACAGGGCAAGAAAAAATTTTTTCATGGCAGGAAAGAAAGGGGCGGCCCGGGCCGCCCCTCCGTCGATCAGTCGATGCGGTGATGGCAGCCGAGGCTGTGCGGATTGCGCATGGCGGCCTGCGTGATGACATAGGCCGTCTGCGAGCCGTGGAACAGGTCGACCAGCCGGCGGGAGATGCGCGTGGTCTTGTAGAAATCATGGATGTGCCGCACGAGGTCGCGCATGTCTTCAAAGGCGCGGCGCAGCCGCGGTTCGGAGCGGGATATCCCCACATAATTCCACATGGTGCTGCGGATATTGAACCAGTCCTGCGCCACCAGCGCCGGGTCGTCGCGCTGTTCGTCGCCCTCATGCTGCCAGTCGGGGATGGCGTCGGCGAGTCCCTTGGGGATGACGCCGTGCTTGCGGCCCACCTGCTTGGCCAGGTCCCGCCCGCAGGACACGCCCCAGACCACGCCCTCCAGCAGAGACGTGCTGGCCAGACGGTTGGCGCCATGCAGACCCGTGCAGGCGCATTCGCCGATGGCGTAGAGGTTGGGCATGGAGGTGCGGCCGCAGGCGTCGGCCAGAACGCCGCCGCAGAAATAGTGCGCCGCCGGGACCACGGGGATGGGTTCCTTGCGGATGTCGATGCCCACTTCCAGGCACTGGTTGAACACCGTGGGGAAGCGGGTGGGCAGATCCTGCTTCACGCCGCTCACGTCGAGGAAGAGGCAGGGGGAACCGCTGTGCAGCATCTCTTCCATCATGGCCTGCGCCACGATGTCGCGCGGGGCCAGGTCGCCGCGCTTGTCATGCCGCAGCATGAAGGGCTGCCCGTTTTCGTCCAGCAGGCGCGCCCCTTCGCCGCGCATGGCTTCGGTGATGAGGGGACGGCGGTTGCTGCGTTCTTCATACAGGGCCGTGGGGTGGAACTGCATGAATTCCAGATTGGCCAGCGCCACGCCGGCGCGCGCGGACATGGAGATGCCCGCGCCCACGCAGCCGGGGGCATTGGTGGAGTGCAGGAAGACCTGGCCCACGCCGCCGGTGGCCAGCACGGTCCAGTCGGCGAGGATGGTCTCCGGCTCGCCGCTCTCCTCGTTAAGGACATAGGCCCCGAGGCAGCGGTTGGTGATGCTGTAGCGGTACTGGGTGATGCGGTCGTGGTGGCGGCTGGTCAGAAGGTCGATGGCGGCCCGCCGGAAAAGGCGCGTGATGCGCGGATGGGCCGCCACCTGCGCCGTGAGGCCGTCCATGATGGCCTTGCCGGAATAATCGGCCCGGTGCAGGATGCGCGGCGCGCCGTGGCCGCCTTCCCGCGTGAGGTTGAAACTGCCGTCGGGGTTGCGGTCGAACTGGACCCGCGCGCGTTCGAGCAGCATCTCGTCCACGCAGACGGGGCCCTGGCGGCAGAGCTGCCGCACGGCCGAGCGGGAGTTGTAGCGGTGGCCCGCCACCATGATGTCATGTTCCAGAGCGCGCGCTTCGGCTTCCGTATCATCGGTGGCGGCGCGATAGATGATGCCGCCCTGCGCCAGTTCGGAATTCCCCTGGCCGAGGTTGTCCCCGGCGCTGATCAGCAGAACCTCATGGCCGGCGTCGGCCAGCGTGAGCGCGGCCGTGCAACCGGCGACGCCGGACCCGATGATCAGGACCGGCACATGACAACGGGTGTGACTCATGATCTTGCCTCAATGCCCGCAGGCGGTTGGAGACTTGCGCCGGAGCAGCGGAACGCGGCTGCTCCGGCGGCAGGGAAGGGGCGCGACGCCCCCGCGAAGATGACGCCTTGTTCGCGTCGCCTCAGGAGGCGGCGCAGATATCCAGCATTCGGGTCAGGGTCTGGCGGGCCGGCGGGCAGAGGGCCGGGTCCACGACGAGGGGCTTGGCCGTACCGGCCTCGATGGCCTGCAGCGTGGTGAGGAGGTTCTCCTCGGTCACCTTGCCCATGTCGGGGCAGATGGCCGGTCCCAGCGGCAGGACGGTACAGCTTCCGGCATGACGCTGGCCCAGCCGGTCCACGAGGTTGGTCTCCGTGCCGACGATGAGCGTGCTGCCGGGCTTTTCCGCGGCAAGGCGGGCGGCCTCGCCGATGAGGAAGGAGGTCGAGCCTGCGCCGTCGCACAGGTCGATGACCTCAGGGCTGCATTCGGGATGGGCCATGACCAGGCAGCCGGGATGGGCCGCACGGGCGGCGGCGACCTGCTCCACGGTCAGGTGGTCATGGATGGGGCAGCAACCCGGCCAGAGCAGGAGCGGAGCCTTCCAGAGACGGTGGGCGGGGTCCTTCTCCGCCGGGGAAAGGCCGTCGGGGCCCAGTTCCAGCAGATGCCAGTCGTCCGGGCCGAGGCCGAGCTGTTTGCCGACGTTGCGGCCCAGGTGGCGGTCCGGCAGGAAGAGGACGCCCTGCCCCTGATCCAGGGCCCAGCGCATGACGGTGCGCGCATTGGCGGAAGTGCAGACGGTGCCGCCGAATTCGCCCACCACGGCCTTGAGGGCCAGCGTGGTGTTGACGTAGGCTACCGGGATGACCCGGCGGCCGCCGTCGTGCAGCTGGCGCAGGACGGCGCGGGCGCTTTCGGCCGGCGACATGAGGGACATGGCGCAGTCGGCATCCGGAGCGGGCAGATGCACCTGCTGTCCGGTCTTGGCCAGCAGTGCCGCGGATTCGCCCATGAAGAAGACGCCGCAGAAGACGATGTGGTCGGCCGTGATGTCCGGCACGCGGCGGGCCAGTTCCAGCGAGTCGCCGGTGATGTCGCAATGGCGCACCACGGCGTCATTCTGGTAGTGGTGGCCCATGATGCAGACTCGGGAACCGAGCCGGGATTTGAGGTCGGTGATGGCGGCAGCAGTGTCGTGCATGGGGATTTCCTTAGGGGAGGGCGGACCCGGAGGTCCGGCCCTGTTGCAGGGTCATGCTGAAATCCGCCGCAACGGCGGAATGGGTCAGGCGGCCTACGGAGATGAAGTCCGGCGCGCGACGGGAACAACGGGCCAGCTCGCCGATGTTTTCCAGGGTCACGCCGCCGCTGACTTCCGTCTCGATATGTGCGGGCACGAGGGCCAGCGCCTCGCCCAGCAGCGGGGGGCGCATGTTGTCCATCATGATGCGGTCGGCACGGGCGGCCACGGCTTCGCGCACGTGGTCGAGGGTGCGGCACTCCACTTCGATGGGCGGGCAGGGCGTATAGGCGGCGCGCAGTTTCTGGACCGCGCGCTCGATGGAACCGGCGGCATCGATGTGGTTGTCCTTGAGCATGAGCATTTCCGTCAGGTCCCTGCGGTGATTGCAGCCGCCGCCCGCCAGTACGGCGTATTTTTCGGGCCAGCGCAGGCAGGGCGTGGTCTTGCGGGTGTCCAGCAGGCGGACGCCCGTGCCTTCCAGCTCGCGCACATAGCGCGCCGTCAGGTTGGCGATGCCGGAAAGATGCGTGACGTAATTGAGGATGACCCGCTCGGCCTTGAGCAGCACCACGGCCGGGCCTTCCATGACGGCCACCTCCGTCATGGCCGGGACGCGCTGCCCTTCCTCGGCCAGCAGCGTGTAGCGGACCGTGTCGGCCCGCATGGCGGCAAAGACTTCCGCCATGATGGGCAGCCCCGCCACGAGGGTGTCCTCCTTGGCGCGGATGACGGCCCGCATGGGATCAGTGGGGGAGAAGAGGCCCTCGGCCGTCAGGTCGGGCCCGTCCTCTTCCAGTGCAAGTTCCACGGAACGACGTAAAAAAACTTCTCCGCGGCCGGAGAAAAAAGTAGCCCAAGGCGTCAACATTTGCTTGTCCCTGTCATAGGTGCGTGCTAAGTCATGCCCGACGGTCGCGCGACGGGGCCGGCATGGCCCGGCAGCCCGTCATGGCGGACGCTCCGCCGGTGCGGCAGGCCGTTCACGGCATGCGGCGACCGATGGTGCTTCCTTGATAAAGTTCCTGTCCGCCTGCGTCAAGGGCGGGGCGGAAATTGGGACGTTTTTCACAACAGCTGCGGGCAGAAGGAGGTGTCGGTATGCACGATCAGGAAAACTGGCAGGCTGCCGGCAGCCGTAATGTCCCTCCTCGGACGGAAGACACCCCCCCGCAGCGTGATGCCGGCGGCAGGGAGGCGGCTCCCCTGGACCCTCCGGCCGCGCCGTCCTTTTCCGCCGTGCCGCCCCCGCTGGCTTCGGAGCAGGAGCAGAGCGGCGCGCCCGCCGATGAGCAGCACCGCTTTGCCATGCCGGACTTCTGCCTTGACGAAGGGGACGAGCTCGATGCCGAGTTCGTCCATCCCGCGGACCTTGCCGACCATCTGGAAAACCTGACGCTGGAAAAGCAGGTCTGCGCCCTGCGCCACATGGCCACGGAAGACGCCGCCGAAGCGCTGGCCGAACTGGACGGCAGCGTGGCCGTGGACGTCCTGGAGAACCTCGACGCCGACGTGGCGGCCCAGATCATCGCCGAGATGGAGCCGGACGACGCCGCCGACGTGCTGGACGAACTGGACGAAGGCCACCGCGACGTCCTGCTCGGCAAGCTGGACAAGGAAGATTCCGAAGAGCTGCGCAACCTGCTCAACTTTGACCCGGACTCCGCCGCCGGGGTCATGAACATCGAGCTGATCCTGCTCGAAGAGCACATGACCGTGGATGAGGCCATAGCCCACATCCGCAGCGAGATGGAAGACAAGGAAAGCCCCTACTACGGTTATGTGGTGGACGCGTCGGACATCCTGCTCGGCGTCCTCTCCCTCCGGGACATCATGCTGGCCCGGCCCGGGACCGTGGTGGGCGATGCCGTGCACGGGCAGAGCGTGGTCAGCGTGCCGTACGACATGGACAAGGGCGAGGTGGCCAGTCTGCTGTCGCACTACAACTTCCTGGCCATGCCCGTGGTGGACCACGAGGGCCACATCATGGGCGTCGTCACCTACGACGACATCATGGACATCATGCACGAGGAGGCCAGCGCCGACATGCAGGGCATGGTGGGCGCCGACCCCGGGGAGAGCGTCGATACCCCGTGGCTGGAGAGCGTGGCCAAGCGCCTGCCCTGGCTCGTGGTCAACATGGTCAATTCGGCCCTGTCCGCCTCCGTGGTCTACATGTTCGAGGGCACCATCGCCCAGATGGCCGCGCTGGCCGTGCTCATGCCTATGGTGGCCAATCAGGCGGGCAATACCGGGCAGCAGGCGCTGGCCGTCATGATCCGTCAGCTGGCCACGGACCGCTTCGAGCAGAAAAAGGCCTGGCTGGCCGTGCTGCGCGAGGCCAAGATCGGCCTTTTCACCGGCGTCATCATGGCGCTGCTGGCCTTTGTGGGAGCCTGGATATTCACCAGCCTGCCGCAGGTGGGCCTGGTCATGGCCGGGGCGCTGCTCTGCGACATGATGCTCGGCGCCGTGGCCGGGGGCTCCATCCCCCTCATCTTCCGGGCTATGGGACGCGACCCCGCGCAGGCTTCCAGCATCTTCCTCACCACCATTACGGACGGCGCGGGCTTCTTTCTCTTTCTGGGACTGGCGACGCTCTTCCTTTTTCCTTAGCGTTTTTCTTGCGAAAAAGGTGGTCAGAGAAAATGAAAAAAAAACCATGCAAGATGGCATGGGTACTTCACAGATATAAAAGACGATGGAAAATCGAACGCTTTTTGCGTGGCTTGACAAATTCAGAAAAGTAATAAATCGTTAGGAAAACTATGATGAATTATATACAGGTCTTATTTATCTTGTTTTTTTACGATTTTCCTACAGCGTATTATAAAAGTGATCTTCAATCATGAATGAGTTCAATTTTTTTGCGTTATGAAAGAGAATATGGGCTTGTTTCAAAACATTTTTCCCTTGAAAATTGTCCGCGAACCAGAGAAGAAGTCTCTATGTTAAAGGATTTGCGGAGCATATCCGCAACCGGTGAAGTCCCACTCATCGTTGGATAGTGGAGCGGACATTCGCGTGGTTGAAGGGCTTCGGAGTCTACACACTAATTTCATAGGCTGCTTTACCTTGCTTTTTCCTGCATTCTTTGGCGAAAACTCGCTTTGACGGTATCCGCAATGTTATTATGCTGTTAGTTAGTTGAGCGTCAGGCGTGAAATACAAAAATCATCCGTCATGCGGGCACTTTTGTGCAGTCGATTGAAATCATTAAATAAATTTTCCTTAGATAATGTCGCCACCTTTGTGCTCAACTCGCGGAAAATGTTGGATAATTATTCACCTTATATTTTAAAAATTATTCATAACTTCAATCGGTTGAACAGAAATAATGACACCGTATAGCACAACGTATGCCGGACATCCTCTAAATCTGCTCTATGTATTTTTGGGGACTGAACACCGCGAGAATAAATGACGGAGAAATGTGGACACTTTTTGCGGAGTACACTATTTCTTCATTTCTCTTTGTAAGAAATTTTATTGAAGAAGATTTCTGCATGTTCTGCGTATAGCTTTTTCGCTGCAATATGGAAAAAAAATATTTTTTTGATTTTTCAGGAAGAAAATGAAAATCTTCAAGGTTGCTATCCAAAACTCTAGTAAAAGTATTATTGTGCATGATAGTATTCCATTTTCCTGAAAAAATGATACAATCAGTTGCTAAATTGTACTCCATATATATGTTTTCCGTCATACTTTTGAATGCGGCATCACGCAACACATAGTATCTGAGCTTGGCGTGGTTTCTTTTCTCTTTTGTAATGACTTGCATCGTGCAAAGGAACGTGGCTTTTCCGTCGTTGGTCCCCATGTATGCGGCATGAACATCAAGCCAGACCGTGCTGCCATCCATATGTATAACGCGATACTGGATATCAAAATTTGTTTTCTGTTCAGCATGGGTTTTGAATGCTTCAAAAACGGGAACCAGGTCATCGGGGTGGAGAATATTGCGCGGATTTCCACTTAATTCTTCTTCCATGTATTGTTCGCGCGTGCTGCCCGTTAATGCATAAAAAGCATTATTGGCATTATTGGCATCACGGGTGATCCCCTCACCGAAAGAAATCTCAACTATGGCAATGGGAACCATATCGAGAACTTTTTTTATATCTTCCGAAAATATAATGGGTTTCATAAATTAATCCTTCATCTATATATTGTCGTGCTGCAATTTTCTTGATTTTTCCCGACAGGAGAGGATGACAGCATGATACTGCGTGGCGGGTGCTCCATGCACCACTGCACACCAAAGAGTGCTACTTGCCCATGGCGTTCATGAAATCCTTGTTGGATTTGGTGCCCCGCATCTTGTCCAGCAGGAATTCCATGCTGTCGATGGGGGACATGGGCGCAAGGATCTTGCGCAGTATCCAGACCCGGTTGAGCACATCTTCCGGCAGGAGCAGGTCTTCCTTGCGGGTGCCGGTACGGTTGATGTCGATGGCCGGGAAGACGCGCTTTTCGGCAAGGTGGCGGTCCAGGAAGATCTCCATGTTGCCGGTGCCCTTGAATTCTTCGAAGATCACTTCATCCATGCGGGAACCGGTATCGATGAGGGCCGTGGCGATGATGGTCAGGCTGCCGCCTTCTTCGATGTTGCGCGCCGCGCCGAAAAAGCGCTTGGGACGTTGCAGGGCATTGGCGTCCAGACCGCCGGAGAGCACGCGGCCCGAAGAGGGGGTGACGGTATTGAAGGCGCGGCCGAGGCGGGTGATGGAATCCAGCAGGATGACCACGTCCCGCTTGCGTTCCACAAGGCGCTTGGCCTTTTCCAGCACCATCTCGCAGACCTGCACATGGCGCTGCGGGGGCTCGTCGAAGGTGGAGCTCACGACTTCGGCTTTCTTGACCGTGCGCTCCATGTCGGTCACTTCTTCGGGGCGCTCGTCGATGAGCAGGACGATGAGATAGACGTCGGGATTATTGGCGTTGATGGCGTTGGCCAGGGACTGGAGCAGGACGGTCTTGCCGGTGCGGGGCGGGGCGACGATGAGGCCGCGCTGTCCACAGCCGATGGGGGCCATGAGGTCGATGACCCGGTTGGAAAGATTTTTGTCGCCATTTTCCATGACCAGCTGGCGATCGGGATAGATGGGGGTAAGGTTATCGAAAAGAACAAGATTTTTAGCGTTTTCCGGCGGTTCAAAACCTATCTCGGTGACCTTGAGCAAGGCGAAGTAGCGTTCCCCTTCCTTGGGCGGGCGTATCTGCCCGGACACCACATCCCCTTTGCGCAAGGAAAAGCGCCGTATCTGGGAGGGGGAGACGTAGATGTCGTCCGGGCCGGGCATATAGCTGCACAGGGGCGACCGCAGGAAACCAAAGCCGTCCGGCAGGATCTCCAGCACGCCGTCGCCGAAGATGGCGCCGTTCTGGGAGGCGCAGCTTTGCAGCAGAGCAAAGATGAGCTCCTGTTTGCGCATGGAGCTGGCGTTCTCGATCTCGTACTTTTCCGCCAGCTCCATGAGATCCTGCATGCTGCGGGTCTTGAGATCGGTAAGACTCAGGGTGCTGTCGGACAGGAGTTCCGGCTCGGCCTTTTTTTTGCGAACGGGCTTACGAGGTTTTTTTTCCATGAGATTGCAATAGGGGATACGGCACGTGGAGAGTGTCGCCCGGTGTGATATGAGGAAATTGCAGGGAATGGAACAAAAAGATGTGTGCCTTGCGATTAGCGCAAGTCAGGAAAAAAGGCAAGCAAAAAAGCTGGGATTTCCCGTGAGCAAACGCCAGAAAGGGCGTGGAGATGCCGGTCGGACGGGGGGGAAGGGGCGTTGTCAGCAGGCGGCGGCTTCCGGCACGGGGGGCGGCGCATAGCGCTGGAGGAGGTCGTCGCGCAGGGCATGTTCATCCAGCTTGAGCACCTCGCCGATCTCGCCGGTGACGAGGCTCATGGCCTGTTCCTGCAGGCGGCGTTCCCCGAAGGAAAGATCCTTCTGGCGGCTGATGAGCAAAAGCTCCCGCAGCACTTCGGCCACGACGCCGAGGTCGGGGCTCTTGAGGCGTTCGGAGTATTCGCGGAAACGGCGGTTCCAGTTCTGGCCCGTATGGATGTTTTTTTCCGTCTCGGACTGGAGGGAACCCCAGATGCGGCGTGCTTCCTCGGCGGCGATGAGCGGACGCAACCCCACATTGGCCGCATTGGCCACCGGCACCATGAGCGTGATGTTGTTGGCGCGGATGCGCACGATATACAGTTCGCAGGCGACGCCGCCTATCTGCTGATTATTGACGCGTTCTATCTCTCCTACCCCTTGCGCGGGATAAACGACGAGCTCACCGGCTGTAAACATAGGCATCCACTTCCGGTTGATATTGGGAGGACAAAAAAAGGGAAAGGTCGGGAATGGATTTCCCGACTGTTAAAAAATACTAGCAAGATGCGAAAGTGATGTCCAGCAAAAAAATTTTTTTCATGGCTATGCCGTCACCATGTACGC
The DNA here is from genome assembly GCA_019118745.1 of Candidatus Desulfovibrio gallistercoris. Taxonomy (GTDB): domain Bacteria; phylum Desulfobacterota; class Desulfovibrionia; order Desulfovibrionales; family Desulfovibrionaceae; genus Desulfovibrio; species Desulfovibrio gallistercoris. The sequence goes on from DWYJ01000087.1 coordinate 87,356, forward strand.
GCCCATGCCTTGCGCGAGGCAACAGGCGGGGAGGGCGGCCGCCGGAGCGCAGGGACGAAAAAAGCCCCTGGAGCATCGGGCTCCGGGGGCTTTCTCGCGGCAGGGGGGAAAGGCTATTTTCCCATGCCGGCGGCGTAGAGGCGGCGTCCGTGCCGCAATTGCAGTTCCGCGACGATGAGCTGTTCATATTCCGGGGCGAGCGGCAGCTCGGCCTTGATCTGCTGGGAAAGCAGGCCCGCAAGCTGCTGGGTCTCTTCCCAGATCTCCAGCAGTTCATCGTCTTCCAGCGTCTTCACCTTGTCGGCGAACGGGGCATCATCTTTAAAGGGCTGACAAGAACCCATGCAACATGTCCTAGTGTTGGGTGGTCAGAAAAGCCTGCACCGACGGCAGGGCAAAAAGGGCCTCAGCCATGCATTCGCAGCCTTCGGGAGCGGCATGGATGCCGTCGCGGAGGCTTTCCATATAAACGGACGAATCCCGGAGCGTATCGAAGACGTCGGCCCAGCCAAAGCCCTTTTCCGCACAGAGGGCGGCGTAGGCACGGTTGAGGTCCGCGATGCGGGCCGTCACGTCGGGATTGGCGATGGGGGGCACGCTGATGAGCAGCACCGGCGCGAGGGCGGCGGCCTCGCTCAGCATGGCCTGCATGGTGGCGCAGACTTCAGCCACGGGCCTGCCGTCGGCGGGCACCATGTCCACCACGCCGGCGCAGAAGGCGATGTGCGGCGAGATGCCGGGAAGCTGGCGCGCTTCCCATTCCTGCTTCCAGCGGGCTTTCACGTCCATGACCGTGTGACGGCGGACGCCCAGATTGTAAAAGGTTGCCGGGGGCAGGGCATAGAGGCCCGCCGCGCTGCCCTTGCGGGCCAGGCGGCCGACCCAGCCGCCCTGCATGGCGTCGTCATTGACGCCGAGGGTCAGGGAATCGCCGTAAAAGAACCATGTTTCCGTCACATTGCGGGACATTCGCTATCCTCCTGCAGGGCCGTTTCCTGCGGCGTTTTGCCCCCGGGGAACGGGGGCGCGGCGATCTGGTCTGCCGGTGCTGCCTACCGGTGATCGGCGGCAAAGTGCTGCTCCGTCTTGCACAGATGCATGACGGGGCGCAGAGCGTCGGCCCCGGCCAGCGGGGCCAGGACCTCCAGGCAGAAAGCTGCCGGAGAGAGGTACATGTTAGCCCAATCCAGCGTGAATGTCACGGCATCGCCCTCTTGCGACCATTGGCCGAGCAGGGGGCGGATGTCCGCCGTACGCGGGCCTTTCTTGGTTTCGCGGGTCAGCGGATGTTCGGCATCGGCGGCGAAGCGGGCAAAAGCGCCGGCAAGCGTCGCGCCGTCCATGCCGTCCACATGCAACAGGAAAGTCTCGCGCACGGACTGCTCCGTCCGGCGGCTGCCGTCCACGTTCTCCACGTGCAGGATATCCATGCCGGGCGGCAGGACTTCCCGCAGGCGGCGGGCCACTTCCGCCGCTTCCAGAGGTTCGCGCAGGGTGATGGCGAACCATTCCGCGCGGCTCTCCACCCCCACGGGCAGGGCGCGGCCGAAGCTCATGAGCGGCAGGGGATGGAAGCCCTGCGAGAAGCTCATGGGCAGACGGGCGCGGCGCAGGGCCCGTTCCAGCAGGGATTGCAGCTCAAGCTGGCTCAGGTAGGCGCAGCCGCCGGTCTTGCTGTGCCAGACGCGGAACTGCGCGGCCTTGACGGTGAGTTCCGGCGCGATCTGCGGCGGCTTCTTTTCCAGCTCCCGGCAGATGATGCGGCCTTCGGCATCCCGGTGCGGCTGGTGCGCGCTTTGGTCCCGCTGGGCGAAGATGAGGCGGTTGCGGTGCAGGGGGCCGTCGTCCGTGGCGATGCCGGCATGGGGCAGGCGCGAGGGACGGGCCGCGGTATCGCAGGCCCCGCAGGCGCGGCAGGCGCCATAGCGGCAGTCGTCGGTCACCTTCTCGGCAAGCGCCCTGTCCCATTCGCGGCGCAGGAATTCAGGGGAGATGCCGGCCTCCAGATGATCCCAGGGCAGGGGAGCGTCCAGGCTGCGGGCGGCGACGTAGGCGGCGGGGTCAAGCCCGTTTTCCGCCAGCGCCTCATACCACGGCTCCAGGGCGAATTCTTCCACCCAGCTCGTGAAGATGGCTCCCCTGCGGTAGGCGGCCTCCACCACGGGGGCCATCTCGCGTCCGGCGCGGGAGAGGATGCCTTCCAGATGGCTCATGGCCGGTTCGTGCCAGCGCAGCTTGAGGAATTTCTGCCCCTTGAAGGCCTCGCGCACCAGGCGGACGCGGCGGTCGATCTCTTCCATGCCGATCTGCTCCACCCACTGGAAGGGCGTGAAGGGCTTGGGCACGAAGGGGGAGAGGGCCGCCGTCACCTGAAGGCGCGGATTGCCCCGCCCGGCGGCGTCGCGCACCTTGCGGCAGAGGTCGGCGATGGCCAGCAGGTCGTCGTCGTTTTCCGTGGGCAGGCCGATCATGAAATAGAGTTTGACCTGCCGCCAGCCGTATTCCAGCAGCTTTTGCACATGGAGGAGGAGCTGCTCCTCGGTGACGCCCTTGTTGATGACGTCGCGCAGGCGCTGGCTGCCCGCTTCCGGCGCAAGGGTGCAGCCCGTGCGGCGGATGTCGGCCATGCGGCGCATGATGTCGTCGTCGATGGAGCCCACGCGCAGCGACGGCAGGGAAAGGCTGACCTGCTCATGGACGCAGCGGTCGAGCACCCGGTTGGACAGGGTCTTGAGTGCGGAAAAGTCCCCGGTGGAGAGGGAAAGGAAGGAGATCTCGTCATAGCCCGTCTTGTTCAGGCAGTCTTCCAGCAGGCGGGCGATGGTGTCCAGCGAGCGTTCCCGCACCGGCCGGTAGACCATGCCCGCATGGCAGAAGCGGCAGCCGCGCGTGCAGCCGCGGGCGATCTCCAGCGAAAGGCGGTTGTGCACCGCGCCCACGGGCACCACCTGTTCCACGGGATAGGCCGCGCTGTCGAGATCGGCCACGATGCGCCGGGCGGGGCGGGCGTGGTCGGCAAAGCGGGGCAGCAGGCTGCCGTCGGCCTGCGGCGTGAAGAAGGACGGCACATAGATGCCGGGGATGTGGCGGACTTCCTCCAGATAGCGGGCGCGGCCCCAGCCTTGAGCCTTGGCCTTTTCCAGCAGGTCGAGCACGTCCACGAGGGTCTCCTCGCCGTCGCCCAGCACGCAGAAGTCCAGGAAGGGCGCCAGCGGTTCCGCGCTGAGCAGCGCGCCGCCGCCCGCAAAGATCAGCGGACAGGCGGAAAGGTCGTCGGGCCTGTCCGCATGACGCAGCGGGATGCCGCCCAGATCCAGCATGTACAGCACATTGGTGTAGCAGAGCTCATTGGTGACGGAGAAGGAGACGCAGTCCGCCCTGCCGATGGGCAGTCCGGACTCCAGGGTGCAGAGCGGGGCCCCGTGGCGGCGCAGGATCTCGCCGCTCTCCCTGTCCGGCGCCATGACGCGTTCGGCCCACCAGTTCTTGCGGGCATTGACGATGCCGTACAGGATCTTTTGCCCCAGGTAGGACATGCCGACGTCATAGGTATCGGGAAAGGCCAGCGCGACCCGCAGGCTGACCGTTTCAGGGGATTTGCGGCAGGCGCCTTCTTCGATGCCGGTGTAGCGGCTGGGACGGGGCAGGAGCGGTAGCAGTTGTTGCATGGCGGTTCCGGGCTGAAAGGGGCATGAAAAAAGGGCGGTTGCCACCGCCCCGGTATCGGAAAAGGGGAGTCTTCCCCTGAACGCGCCATTCCGGCAACGTGGCGCGGAAACGGCGCATGCAGGCGTTACGGCGTCACCAGCCCGCCGGAGGTGGGAGCGGGGCCGCCGCCAAACTTGAGCTTGCCGAGGCCGCCGGCCACGGTGAGATTGGTGCTGGCTTCAATATACTTGTCCTGCATCTCCTTGGGGGTATCGGCATAGCGATACAGGAAATGCTTGCCCTCGATGGTGCCTTCGAAATTGGGCTCGAAAGGATAGCCATAGGGCAGGATCATCATCTGCATGCCCTGCTGGGTCGGGATGCTCTGGATGATGGCGGTCTCGTTGAGACAGTCCTTTTCGGCGTCATATTTGCCGATGACCAGTTCGCCGGTGACAAGCTTCATGAGTCGGATATCGTAGGCCATTGATCTCTCCTCGAAGTCGGCGGGAATGCCCGCCAGGATATACGCCGGGAGCTGCCCTCTCGGGAAGGAGCGGGGCCGGATCTGCGGGGATGGCCGCCATGGCGCGCATACGCCGCAACGCCCGGACGCAAGAGCGTACCCGGCAACGGAAGGGACGTTTCCGCTGTCGGACTGTCTAGCAAATAGGCATTGCGGGGGCACGTGTCAAGGCTTTTCTGTTGCCAGCGGCAAGGGCTTGGGCTACCGTCTGCCCATGAAAAAGACCGCGTTGCACATGCTTGATGAGACTGTGGCCAGTCGGCTGGAAATGGCGCTGGACTATCGCTTTACGGATCGCACCCTGCTGGCGCTGGCCCTGACGCACAGTTCGTGGGCCAACGAGGGGGGATCGCAGCACCGGCATAATGAACGTCTGGAATTCCTGGGCGACGCCGTGCTCGAGCTGGCTGTTTCCAAGGAGCTCTTCGAGCGCTTCACACAGCTGCGCGAGGGGGAATTGACGCGTTTGCGCTCGCAGCTTGTAAGCACCCCGAGCCTGGCCCGGCTGGCGAGGAGTCTGGATCTGGGGAGTGCACTTCTTATGGGTCGCGGAGAAGAACGGCAGGGGGGGAGAGATCGTGATGCCGTACTGAGTGACGCCTTTGAGGCGGTGCTGGCGGCCATTTATGAAGATGGCGGCTTTGCGGCGGCTCATGCGTGCGTCTGCAGATTGTTTTCTCCACTCTGGCCGAAGCAGGAAGAAACTTCCCCCCGGCACAAGGATTTCAAGACACTCCTTCAGGAAGTCATGCAGCAGCGTTACAGGGATCGTCCTCTCTATCGGCTGGCGGCAAGCCACGGACCGGAACACGCCAAGGTGTTCGAGGTGGTGGTGAGCCTGCCGGACGGCAGAGAATATGCTGCCTGCGGCACGAGCTGCAAAAAGGCTGAACAAGAGGCCGCACGTCTGGCTCTGGCGGCAGAACATCTGCTGCCGCAGGCGACGGCCCGGTAAACTTCACACATCTTCTTGTCATGCCGCCGTCCATGCACGGCACGGAACGCTTGCGGCTCCTGGCTCGCGGCACACCGTTTTCTGTTCCGGTCCGGGGGGACAACCCCCCCGGACCTCCCGTCTTTGGTCTGCCACAGCCTATGTTGAGATGGCTTAGCCGCCGATCAGCTGCAGAGCCATCTGAGGCAGCGAGTTAGCCTGGCCGAGCATGGCCACGGCGCTCTGAGTAAGGATCTGCTGGCGCGTGAATTCGGTCATTTCCGTGGCGACGTCCACGTCGCGGATGCGCGATTCGGCGGCCTGCAGGTTTTCAGCCTGGATGTTCAGGTTGGAAATGGTGTTCTCAAGGCGATTCTGCATGGCGCCAAGGTGCGCGCGAATCTTGTCCTTGGAGATGATGGCCTGGTTCAGGGCTTCAAGGGCTTCCTGGGCCTGAGCCTGCGTGGAGACGGTGTTACCGGCGCGGGGCTGGAGCGAACCGTCGGCAGCGCGGTAGAAGGCCGAATTGCCGATACCGAGGGCGGAGGCGGTGGAGTCGCCGATGACGACGTAGTAGTAGTCTTCCGCCGAGTCGTTGGCCGTACCGAAGTGGACCTTCAGGGCGCCGATGCTGGTCATGCCGGTACCATCGTGGATCTTGCCGTCGCCGCGGTTCAGAGCGGACAGGGTGCCGTCGAGCAGCTTGATGCCGTTGAAGTCCGTGGAGTTGGCGATACGGGTGATTTCCGAAGCCATCTGCTGATATTCGGATTCGATCATGAGGCGCTGGGTGGAGTCATAGGTACCGGTAGCGGCCTGTTCCGCCAGTTCCTTCATGCGGATGATCTTTTCGTCGATGATGCCCAGGGAGCCGTCGGCAACCTGAATCAGAGAAATAGCATCGTTAGCATTGCGCGAGCCCTGTTGCAGGGTTGCAATATCGGCACGCTGGAGTTCACTGACAGCCAGACCGGCAGCATCGTCAGCCGCGCTGTTGATGCGGAGACCGGAAGAAAGACGCTGCGTCGAGGTAGACAGATTGCCATAGTGGGCATTCAGGTTCCTCGAAACGTTCATAGCCATCATGTTGTGATTAACGACCAAAGACATGGGACACCTCCTACGGTGGTTATTAGTTAAGCTGTGCCCTCTTTAATGCAGTTCGCGTGCCAAACTTAAAAAATCTTTTTATTTCAATGTATTAAAAATTTGCTTTTGGAGATGGAAATTTTTTCCTTGCAAAATGAGGCAGTTTTGGGGGCAAAAAACGGCAAAAGCTGCCCGTGCGGAAGGGGCAGGAGCCGCTGTTTTGGGGCTGCGTGGATTTTTTTTGCCGGAGAGCGGCGGTACTGGCCCGGAAGGGCGCGATCAGCGTGGCAGAGAGACTGGCGTGGGCGCGGCGTGGGGGCGAATTCTTACGGGGGCAGCGATAAGGCAAGAGGCGTGCGCAGCCATTTGCCTCCTGCGATCCTTGCCGCACGCGAGGCAAGCCATCCCTGCCGGCTGGCAGTTATGCAGGCTGGCCCCTTCCCTTACCGTGCGTGCTGCGTCAGGGTGGCATATTCGTCTTTCTCCACAGCCGTTCAGGTTCCCTCAGCCGCGGAGCGGGAAAACGGCTGCGCATTGATCCCGTGCGCTGTGCTGGCGGGTCTTTCCGCTGGCCAAAGGAAAATTGCTCCACATGGCAGGCGTCAGTGCCGTAAATCGTGCCCCTTGCTGCCGTCCATCATGGCGGAACTGCGGAGTTCCCGCGTTGGGTAAAGGTTTCGTGCCCCGGTCCACTGGGCAGGGGCCGGCGTCTTGAGAACGGCAGGCAAAAAATTCTCTTTTACTGCCAGCTGGAGCGTTTTGTCTCTGAAAAAGGGAAAACATGAGGTGTGGCACAGCGCCGTCCGGCCCAAACCAGGCGGAAAAAACGTATTTTCCGCGACACGACAGGCGTATGCTTTGAAGCGCCAAGCGGTTCAAACAGAAAACGCTCTCGGGGCTGTTGACACTATTCGCTCTTATTTGGGGGAAAGGGAAAATCCTCGCTCTACAGTCGATGTCCGTTACGGCAGAGGAAGTTACGGGTTTAACGGCGGTAAAGAGGGCGCTGGCGGGCAGGTAGCTGCGCAGGCCATATGATCCCTTGTCCGTGTGAGGCAGCCGCCTCTGACGGACGGTAAACTTGTGCTGATCCTTCCTTCCTGCCGCATCTCCACCGGCAAGGCAGGCTGGCCGTTTTTTCCGCATAGCGCCAAGCCGCCCCGCATAGGGACCAGCAGCAGGGGCTGCCCTCCTGCCGGATCCGGTGCTGTACTGGAGAACCTTTGATCTGCCGGGGAAGAAATTGCCCCCCTGCCAGGGCGTTACTGGCCCTGTAGCATCTTTCGCTGCCGCTCGCCGCAGGCGGCACATACTTTCCAGCGCTGCGCACCGGTGTTCTAGCATTGTCAGCTTGAAACGCTTTGCGTTTCAAACCATACGGCCTGGCGTTCGCGGAAAACGCGGTCTTCCGCTCACTTTCGGCCGGGTGGCGTTGTGCTGCCGCCTCGCATTTTATTTTTCCAAAGATAAAATGCTCTATGCGCCCGCCGCGGTCCTATCCCGTGGCGAGGAAGGCTCCATATCCTTGCCGGGCAGGGGGGATCGGGTGATCCATGCCTGGCACGTAGAAATTTTTTCCGTTGCCGCGGGCCGGGGCAATGGCTGGAGGCATGGCGGTCGCGGTCACGGCTGCCCGCGTCTGGTGGGAAAAAAGGACCGCAAGCAGAACGGCCAAGTGATGCGGAGCGCCGGAAGAAGTTTTTTTGTCGGAGGCGGTTCCCAGATAAGGCAGGAGGACACGCTGCCAGCGTATCTGCCGGCCGCAGGGCAGGGCGAGAAAAGGGCACTGAAAAAGGCTGGAACGGTGAAGGCGGCAGGGGGAAAATTTTGCGTCTTTCTGGATGCGGATGTGTCCTGCCCCTGGGGCTAGCGCGGTGATCCGTTTTTTGTTTGCCGATGCCGTGCGTGCCATACCGGCAAGAAGGATTTTTCTGCCGGCCTGTATCCCGCTCCGCCCATGCGCGTCAGCTTATCAGGCTCACTGCGCCCTGCGGGTGTTGGCGCGCTTTGCCGGTGAAAAGACAAAAGGCGAGACGGCAGCACAGTGCCGTCCAGCCGAACGTGAGCGGAGAGACGGCGTTTTTTGCCGCGAAACGACAGGCCGCAGGATTTACGTGAAGCGCTTCAAATTGAAAAGCTCCAACGGAACAAGGCTGGCCTTGAGAGAAGGCCTTTTGTCCCGGCACGGCAAGGCATCTCGTCCTTGCAGGGCGTTTTTTCCTTCTGCCGGACAGGAACAGTCCTGACAGGGCAGGCGGAGAGCCTGGCGTGGCGTTTTGTTTACCGGTAGCGGAGGGAGCTTCTGCCTGTGGAGCAGGCGATGCCGGGGAAGAGCTTTTTGCTTTGGAGAGGTGGCGCGCAGGCCTCCTCCCCTTGAGCTCTGCGGGACAAGGGACATGGCGTATGGTCGGGACGCCCGGCCCGCGGCATGAGGTGGTAAGGGAGCGCTGGCTTGCGGAGAAAGAAAACGTTTCCCGCACCGGAGCGGACAGGATCCGCCGGGCGGGACGTTGTCCTTGGGAAGGAGGGCAGGGGCGTGCGACCCTCCAGGCCGCCACAGGCAGGTATTGCCGGGAAAATAAAAACGTAAAGGGCGTCGACCCCAATGGCCAACGCCCTGCACGGAGGAAACGGATTCTCTGCGAGAAGTCGTGGAGAAAGCCTCTGGATCGGGCGGGGAGCCCGTAAGCTCACCCGCCCGAAGGTTATCTGTTGTTACCGCTTCATGTTGATGACGGTTTCCAGCATGGTGTCGGTGGTGGTGACACCCTTGGAGTTGGCCTGGAAGCCGCGCTGGGTGGCGATCATCTGCACGAATTCGGTGGTCATGTCCACGTTGGACTGCTCGATGTTGTAGCCGAGCACTTTACCGAAGCCGTTGTCGCCGGCCACGCCGAGCATGGGGTTACCGGATTCGGTGGTGGCGGAGTAGAGGTTGCCGCCTTCCCGGTACAGGCCCTGATAGTTTTCGAAGTCGTAGATGCACAGCTGCCACATGGGCAGGGTCACGCCGTTGTTGTAGGTCACATAGAGCACGCCGTTGGTGTCGAACTCCATGTTGGTCATGCGCCCGGAACCGTAGCCGTTCTGTTCGGTCTGGTTCACATAGGTGTCCTTGTTGGCCACGATGGCGTTGTCCTGCTTTTCCCCGGCCGTCATGGTGGCGGCATTGGTGTTCAGGTTGACCGTGGCCTGCCAGCTGCCGTCGCCCTTCTGTTCCAGCTGGGTCATGAGGCTGGCCAGGCTGTTGCCGTCATTGCCGGTGACGGGGGTGATGAACTTCTGGGGCTTGATGATGTAGTTTTGCGCATCATTTTTGGCGGCCGCATATTCATAGACGCCCTTGACATCGCCGGTGGAGTAGCTGTCGACGTTGGGATCCTTCAGGCCCTGGTCGATGGCGACCCTGTTTCCGGTATCATCCCGATAGAAGTAGCCCTGGGCGTCATGCAGCACGGCACGCGACGTCGGAGTTTGACCAGGGACATTAATTGTGCCGTAGACGTTTTCGTTGGCCTGAGCTCCGCCATGATTGGCGGCAATAGTGGTAGCGTTCGCCACCATGTAGAAGCCGTTGCCGTCCTTGTTAAAGAGATCTGTACCGTTAGTATACTGGTAGTGTACGGAGGCTGGCGTACCCGTCACATAGTAGTTGCCATTTTCCACCATGATGTTTTTGTTGGCGCCAGCAATATTGATGCGACCATAGTACTTGTTGGTGCCAGCATAGCGGTAGTAGCCAAAGTCGTCGCCATACACCAGCGTGGCAGGATTGGCGCTGTCGCCGAAAATCTTTTCACCAGGGTGGGTAACAGTATCAATGTAGTAGTAACCCAGTGGGGAATCCGTGCCCAGTTCCACTTCGGTATTTGCAGCGTTGGTGAAATACGGCTTGCCGTTGGCGTTGAGCAGCACGGAATTGGCTTCCGAGTTTTCCCAGGCGGGCTGGGCGATCTGCTTGAGACCCATATCCAGTTCGATGATGTACTCTTCGGCCTGGCTGTAGGGGGTCACGCCCTCAGCGGAGGTCATGGTCTCGCTCACGCTGTTGGCCAGCGGCTGCCCGGTGAAGTTGGCCGTGAACGTGGGGAAGCCGTTGTTGGAGATCTTGGTGGGCTGCCAGGCGGTCTTGAGGTCGGGGTTCCGGCTGACCTGATTGTTGGGATCAGGCGTTTCCGTCGCGCCGAAGGAGTAGGCCGTCTGGTCGATGAGGTTGCCCGCGGAGTCGAAGATCAGGATGCCGCTGGCCAGCACGCCGGCATTCTTGCAGGTACCTTCGATGGGGTCGTTATAGAAGCGGGTGGGTTCCTTGGCCCAGTTTTCGTTGTTCACATCGTAACCTTCACCGCCGTAGGAACGCATGTCCTGATCCGGGGGAATGGTGACGAGGTATTCGTACACCTTGCAGCCGGCGGGCAGGCCTTCCAGCGCATAGCCGATGCTGCCGTCGCTGCTGTTGCGTTCCAGCGACACGGCGTCGTAGTAGATGGTGAGGTCGTGCGTGCTGCCGCCTTCGTCGTAGACGCTCATGGTCGAGGACTGGGCATAGGCGGAGCGGGCCAGCGGCGGCTCGGCATTGGCGTTCCAGCTGTCGAACAGGGCGGTCAGCGGGCTGGTCATGGACGTGCTCTTGTCCTGATCGCTGATGTTGTTCAGCAGGCCGGTACCGGCGGTGGAAACGCTGGTGGTGCGCTGGGCGTTGATGTTCCAGCTCTCAAAGAGAACGTCCTGCGGGGAACCGCCGCCCACATAGGCGGACTGGATGTCCGCGGTGGTGCCGAGGTCGGTGACGCCGTTGTTGAAGGTCAGGCGCACGCTGTTGTCCACGGGACGGCCCTGCACCACATAGCCCTGCGGGTTCACGAACTGGCCCTTTTCATTGAAGTAGAAGTCGCCGGCGCGGGAGTAGTTGATGGTGCGGGAGTTGGGGTCGCGCACGCCGAAGAAGCCCTTGCCGTCGATGGCGAGGTCGGAAAAGCTGTTGGTGGACTCAAAGGAGCCCTGCGAGAAGTCGCCGAGCAGGGCGTACACGCTGGCACCCGCGCCCATCTGCACGGAACCGCTGGCGCTGGAGCCGCTGGTGTACAGATAGTCGTTGAAGTCCATGCGCTGACCCTTGAAGCCGATGGTGGAAACGTTGGCAATGTTGTTGCCGACGACCTGCATCTTCTTGCTGTGAGAAAGCAAGCCTGAAACACTTGTCCACATACTCGCAGAAAGACCGCTCATGATTTTCCTCCGTAAATAAACTTCTGCGGTTATATTGTTCAGGCGGCCGTGCACCGCCTCTGGATACCTTGGTTAAACTCTCTGGGTCTCCGTACCGTCACCGGCGCCTTCTCCGTCGCCGCCGTCGGTACCATCACCGCCGTCTCCACCATCGCCACCGTCGCCGCCGTCACCTTCGCCGTCAGAGCCGGGGACGGTGGAGATCTCGGGATCGGATTCGGAGACCTGCTCCACATCGCCCAGGGACATGTACTGACCACCCTGCAGGCGGAGCATGATCTCGGTGCCGTTGCGGAGCACGTCCGTCACGCGGTCGGCCACCAGCTGCGTTCCCACCAGAACCGGAGAACCGCTGTGATCTTCGCCGGAGACCGTGATCTTGTAGGTGCCGTCCGCCGCCAGTTCGCCCTTGGAGTTCATGCCGTTCCAGGCGAACTTGTAGACGGCCAGCGTACCGTCGCTGTTGTACTGCGACATGCCGCCCAGTTCTTCGGTGTAGACAAGCTGGTTGTTGTTGTCGAAGACCTGGATGGTCGCCTTGGCGACGTCACCGTTGAAGGTGTAGTAGTACGGCGTAATGGTGGAGGTGGTGGTCACCTGCCCGTCTTCGCCCGTCACCGACGTGCTCGTCTTACCGATGACGTTACCCGTCGTGGTCACGTACTTGCCGATGTAGCTCGTAGCATTGAACATGGACTGGTTGTTGACGGCATCAGTAATGCCCTGCATGGATTCGTTCAGGTTCATCATCTGTTCGAGGCTCGAGAACTGCGCCATCTGCGAGATGAATTCCTTGTCGTCCATAGGGTTCAGCGGGTCCTGATACTGGAACTGGGTCACCAGCAGAAGCAGGAAGGCTTCCTTGTCCAGGTTGCTCCCGCTCGTATTGTTAGCCAGGGCCTGGTTGAACTCGTTATTGACTTGACCGATGGAATTGGCAGGCATTGTTCACTCCGTGCCGGCAATCCTTACGCCACCACATGAAGGGATCGGGTGGCATATCTTGCCGTTTCACCTATTATATGCATAGGCTGTGCCAAGTCATTTTCTTCCGGGTAAATCCTTGAATTCCGCAGGTTTGCAAGGTTATGCAGGTGGGCAAGTTCTTCACGGCGGGCATCTTCTTCCTGCCGGGCGTTATGCTGCTGCATATTTTGCCACTGGCTGTCGTTGCTTTCGGCCAGATCCTTCTGCTGATTCTGGAGGCCCACCTCCAGCTTGTCGACCTTGAAACCCTGCTGTTCCAGGTTGATGCGGATGTTTTCCAGCTGCTGGCTCACGAGCTCGGCGGTCTCGCTCTTTTCAGAGCGGATCTGCGCGCTGACTTCGCCGTTGCGCATGGTGAGGGTCAGGGTGATGGCCCCCAGTTCCGCCGGGTGCAGCTCCACGTCGAGGCGGCGCACGTTGCTGCGCATGGCTTGGAGGAAGCCGTCCTGGACCTGCTGGCCCACCTGGCGGGAGAGGGAAGACTGCGAATTCTGCTGGGCGGCATCGAGGCGGGTAGCCTCGAAGCGGGCCGCATCAAGACGCATGTTCTGGAATTGCGCGGCGAGGTCGGCAGTCTTGTCCTGTCCGCCGTGCAGATTGCCGCCGAGATCGCCCTGGGCGGACTGCTTCTGTCCGTCGCCGGATGCGGTGACCGCATGGCGGGCATCCTGCACAAGGCCGATGCGCTCGGCATCCGTCTTGCCGTCGGCGCGGGCGGCCTCGCCATCTTCAAGGCCCTGCTTGGCCAGCTGGAGGCGACGCAGGCCGTCCTCAGTGGCTTCGCTGCTTTCGCTGTAGCGCATGCGCATGCCGGTCATGTCCGCCGCATTGCCGCGGCGGGCATTGGCGCGGGCGTTCTGCTCGTCTTCTCCGGCCTTGCCCATGCCGGTGGCGGAAAGGCCGTTATCCGTCTTGTTGATGACGGCGCTCTGGCGGGCATCGGCGCTGCGGCCTCCGGCCTCACTAAAACGGGCGGCCTGTTCGCGCGCGGCGTTCTCCTTCTGGGAGGCATCAAGAGCGGCTTCGAGGTTCTCACGGGTCTGCTTCTGCACCGTGCGCTCGATCATGGCCTTGCTCTGCTGCACTTCACGGCTTTGCAGGGATTCGGCCTGCGCTTCCTTTTCCATGCGCTCGCGGGCCTTCTTGATGACCTGCCGCACCGTCTGGGCCGCGGCTTCATCCAGCTTGGCCTGCTTGTTTTCCTTGTCGGCAAGGTGAGCGCGCGCGGGGTTCATGAGATTGCCGAACTGGCCGCTGGTGCAGCGCAGTCCGTCCGCGCCGCCAAAGCTGCTCATGAGCTGCTGCTGCACGGAATCGGGCAGGCCGAGCCCCTTGGCAAGGGCGGCCATGTCGCTCTGGGAAATGTCGATGGTGCCGTTATGCGCGGCATCATTGAACGTCTTCTGGATGAGGGAGAGCGCCTGGAGCCCCTTGCCCTGCTGCATGAGGTCAAGAGCGTTGATGGCGAGCTCGCCGGAGGGGTCGATCTGGTTGAACAGGCCGGTGAGCGCGTCCTTGTCGCTGTCGCTGAGCTTCACCGCACTGTTCATCTGTAGACTGGCCATGACCTGCGCCAGCATGGCGCCGTCAGGCGACTGGATGAGCGCATCCAGCCCGCCCAGCGCATCTTCCGGTGCGCCGGCCTTGACCAGAGAGGCACGCAGCTCCTGGAGTTCCTTCTTGGTGAAGGTCACCTCATCGAGGGTGTAGAGCACGCCGTTGAGCGTGTGGCGGCTGTAGGGCGCATCCACCAGCGGGCCGCTGGTCTCGTCGTCCTCCATAGCCTCATCGACGCTGTCGGCTTCGCCCCGATTGACGGCATCGATGGCGGAATGCACGGAATCCAGGAAGTTCGCCACCGGATCGGAATCGTCGGCGTCGAGCGAGCTCTGAAAAATGCCGGCAAAGTTGCCGGAAGCGGATGCCGCGCTGGCCGCGCCCGTATCCTGACTCTGGATGCTGTAATCGGAAGGAAGAATTTGCATGGCATACTCCTTGTCCCCATCAGTATTCAAGGAGTATGCCAAATTGCTTTATGGTGTTTTTTCGCTGGATTGCCCGCAGCCTGTTACAGCGTACGGCAAGACTTTCCCGGCAAAAACGGCCCATTGGCTCCACTGGGCCGCGTCCGTCACAAGCGCTTCACTTTACGGGCCGCTCCTGGGACTGCCTTGCCTTGATGCGCATCTTTTCCTGATACATGAGTTCGTCGGCCCGCTGGACAAGCTCGGCGATGTCGCGGGGGGCTTCCTCCCAGAGGAAGCCCAGAGCCAGCCCGCCCGGATAGGCGGCCTCGCATTCCTTGCGCATGTTTTCCAGCTTGAGTTGGAAGGTATCCTCACGGATGTTCTTGCAGATAAAGACGAATTCGTCCCCGCCAATGCGGAAGATGTCCTCGCTGCGGAAATATTGGGTGAAGATGGCGCTCATGCCCTGAATGAACGCATCGCCCGCCTCATGGCCGAGAGTGTCGTTTATCTCCTTGAGATTGTTGAGATCAATAAATATGATGCCCATCCTGCGCGCCGGGGCCGCGGAAAAGGCCTGGCAGGCATCAAGGTAGGCGTTGCGGTTGGCCAGACCGGTCAGGTCGTCCCGCAGGCCGCGCATGGCGTACCCCTGAATCACCTTGTCCCTGGATATGGCTTCGCCGATGAAGTGGGCAAGGGATTGCAGCAGAGAGAGGTCATTGCTGTTGGCGCGGGGATTGTCCACACCGACGAATCCGGCAAGCAGCCCCTTGATGCGGAGCGGGACCACATAAATCCCGACGATGCCCTGGGGTTTGAGCAGGGCATACAGAGCGGGGTGAGCGTCCCGGATGGCTTCGAGGTCGCCGACGGATACATGGTTTCGCTTCTGGAGCGCGGCCAGCCACGGCGCGAAAACGGCATACGGGACGTGCTGCATCCCGTCCTTTTCCTGAGTGACGCCCTTTTCGCACCATTCATGCGTATTGACGATGATGGTTTCGTTCGCTGCGCTCAGCCGCACCTCAAAGACATAGCAGCGATCCGCCTTGTAAAGCTGCCCGGCCAGCTGGAGGGCATTATTCACGGTCTTGCCGAACTCCTCGTCCTTCAGCAGCGTCCGCACGCAAGCCAGAAGGGCATCCGCCATGTCAAGCTTGGTCTGGAGAGAGGCGTTCTCATTGCGGAGGTCGGTGATGTCGGTGGCGAATTCCAGATGGAGCGGCCTGCCCCTGAAAGATATCAGCTTGTCTTTGACGCGAAAGACTTTTCCCAGATGCGCGTTATGGTGTTCCCAGACATAAAATGAAGAGTGGGTAAGCTTCGGCATTGGACAAAAGGGACAGGGAGCGTCCAGCCCCTGGAAGACCTGATGGCATTTCCGTCCGATCAGTTTTTGCCCGGCGGGGAAGTATCGCAGACAGACTTCGTTGTGCCAGAGGACTTCGTACGTCTCGATATCGTTGACATAGGCAATGCCGTCCAGAGAGGAGGCGACGATATCGGAAAGGCTTGCTTCGGGTCCGGCAAGGCATGGCGTCTCATGAAAGCCTCTACACATGCTCTCTCTCTCTCTCTCTCTCTCTCTCTCTCTCTCTTGGCATGCCGCCGGGCAGCCGGGCATCGGTTTTCCATGCTTTTTGCGGAGAGCGTCTGGCCATCGCGATGCCACTCCTTGTCGTCCTCGAAATGGGAAATGGGTCATACTGGAGAAAAACCTTGCTGACATGCTAATCTTCCGGAAGTGTCAAGTCAATTCCAGATGCGGGGCGGATGGACAACTTTTCGGAACCAATGGGAATATCGGGGGATGTCGGGCAACATGGCGGAAAGAAGAAGGGCACGTCATCTTCGGGCGGGTTTTCCCGGGGAAGGGCGGGACGCCCGGCTGACAGTCCGCGGCTTTGGGTGTATGCTCCACCGTCATGGGGCCTGAAACCGCCATATCCGGCGGCACAGCCCGTCAACGCCATATGAAAAAGAGGAAATTCACGTATGAAAAAACACGTTCTGGCCGCTCTGGCGGCACTTGCCCTGCTGACATCCCCCTGCCTTGTTCCCGCCGCGCAGGAGGCTGCGCCCGCTCCTTCCGGGCCTGCCGCTGAGGCTGCCCCGGCTGCACGCGAGGCCGCCGGTCAGCAGATACACGGCAATCCGGGCAGCAAGGTCTACCATCTGCCGTCGTGCCGCTACTACAACAGCAAGGGCGCGAGCAAGGTCTTCAAGACGGCGGAAGAAGCCGGGGCTGCCGGCTACCGTCCGTGCAAGTCCTGCGGCGGCAAGGGGGGCGCGTAGCCGCGCCGCTGCCGGGGAAAGAGGCTGAGAAAAGAGTGGGGCCGCAGGGAGCATATCCCCGCGGCCCCTGACCGTTCCGGCGGGATGGCCCTAAAACTCATAGACCAGCTGCACACGGCCGCCGATGCTGCGCCGTGTGCCTGCCGCTCCTTCCAATGCCAGATCGAGGCGCAGCGGGGCGGTTTCGGGCGTGACGGCAAGGCCCAGTTCGAAGAGGGCGCTGCTGCCCGTCATGGTCGTGGAGGGGATGCTCATGTCGCTTGTGCGCGAGGCGGCACGGGCCGTGCCGAGATATTCGTATTCCCAGGCCGCGCCCATGTAGACGGAGGCTGCCGGCAGGATGTTGCCGTCGAGTCGGGCCCCCAGTCGCAGGCGGGAGGAGTCCACGGCATCGAAATGGATGCTGTCGCCGTGGAGGCCGGTCTCCTGTCCGTTCTGATGGGTGAAGAGATACTTGCCGTAGACATCCAGCGTCCAGGTCTCGCCCAGGGGCAGGCGATAGCCCAGGCCTGCGTGTCCGCCATAGTAGGGTGTGGACAGGTCATAGTCGGCAGGACGATCCAGGTTGTCCAGCAGGTCGTCGCTGTTCCAGGAGGTGGCCACTTCGCCCGCACGGCCGCTGCCCTCGACATAGAGGCCCCGCAGCAGTCCCCTGGTCAGGTCGATGCGCGCAAGCAGCCCGCCGCCCGTATAATGGGTGTCGCCGTTGCCCCATACGGTCGTGCCCGTCACTTCCCGCGAGGTGGCAAGGCTGCCGTAGCCCGCCTCGAAAAACGCGCCCAGCAGGACGTCCGCCCAGACGGTCTCGGCATGGCGGGCAAGGCCGGTCACGAGCGACAGGCCCCGGGTCGTCACGTCGGTCTCCGTCGTCAGGCTCGCCGTCCCGCCGTAGATGGTCGCAAAGGCCGCCCATCCTGTGCCTTCGGTCTGCCGCGCGGCGGCGCGGGCCTCGCGCATGGCTGCCCCGGCCACCAGATCCCCGCCCTGATTGAGCAGGCCGGACGCGCCGATGCGGGCTTCGGTCAGCGCGCCCGCAAGGGGATTGGGGCGGGTGCCGTCGATGCGGATATAGATGGAGTCGCTGCTGCTGAAGATGGCGCCGTCGTACAGGACGGCGTAGCCCTGGAGCAGGCTGATGAGGCTGCCTGTATCGGCTTTGGCGATGGCCCCGCTGCCGTCGTGCAGCAGCTCGAAGGTCTCGCCGAGGTGGGCGCGTCCGCCGGTGATGATGTCCGGCAGCTGGGCCGTGACCGTCGTGCCGTCGAAGTCCTCCGCCCGGGCATTGCTGATGGTCAGCATGGGGACGCCCGCCGTCGCTGTCCCCGGCGCGGGAAGGACGAAGTGCAGGTTGGCAAAGCCCGCCGCGCGCTCCACCGTCCCTTGCCAGCTGTCCACAAAGAGGGTGTTGCCGCTGCCGCGGGCAGCGACGGCGGCACCGCCCACTTCGCCGCCGAAAAGCCGGATGCCGGCCGGCAGCTTTGCCTGCCGGCCGATAATGATGCTGTTGCCTGTGGCGCTGCCCCCCGCTGCCGTGCGGCCGCCGTAGATATCGCCGCTCACGCTGCCGTTATTGACCAGGACGGTGTTGTGCGAGGCTTCGCCCGCGCTTTTTTCCAAGTTGCCGCCCACCAGGTCGCCGTCCACGCGGCCGCCCTCCACCACGCTGATGGTGTTGTAGCTGGCGCTGTTGCCGCCGGCCGTACCGGCGGCATCGCCGCCGTGGACAGCCCCCTGGACGGTCGCGCCTGCACCCACCACGATGCTGTTGCCGTTCAGGCTGACCGGCAGGGTATTGTCGGGAGCAAAGCCGCCGGTCACGTTCTGCTCCACCACGGTATCGCGCAGATAGACGGCGTTGTTGCTGGCGGAAGCGCCGGCCGCATCGCTCTGGACGGACGCGGCGATGAGATTTTCCGTTATCCGGCCGCCGGTCACGGAAATGACGTTGTCGTTGGCCACGGCTTCCCGGCTGGTGCTGAAGGCCTGCCCGCCCACGGCATGCCCGACCGTACCGCCGGAAATGGTCACCGTATTGCCGGAAGCCTCTGCCGTCCCTTTGCCGGTGGCCGAGCCGCCGTAGAGTTCGTCCACCCTTCCTCCGGCGACGCTGACCATATTGCCGTAGGCGGCGGCAACGGTATCGCTCCCGCCGTTGATGGCGCTGGTCCTTCCGCCGAATGCCTGCATGAGCCGGGACGTGCCGCCGATGGCGATACGGTTGTTCGACGTCATGAACAGGCCGCCGTCGCCGCCGTCGCCGCCGTCGGCACGCGCATAGCCGCCATAGGCTGAGGCCATGTCGCCCAGCGCGAGCGAGCCGCTGATGGACAGGCTGTTGGCTGCGGCGACGGCGCTTGCCGAGCTCCTGGCGTAGCCGCCGTAGATGCCGGGGCTATTGCCAGTCAGGCCGCCGCTGATGATGACGTTGTTGCTGCCGGCACGTGCCGTGGACTTGTCGCTCCTGGCATAGCCGCCGTAGATGCTGCTGCTGACGGAGCCGCCGTTGATGACGAGCCGGGCGCTTTCAGCCAGCGCGTTGCCGGTCTTGGGCCGGAGCTGCAGCGCGTAGACGCTGTCCCACCTGCCGTCGGAGATGATCAGGCTGCCGTTGCCCACCTTGTCCTGCGCTCCGGCAACGGCGGGATCACCCAGCAGGAGCAGGGCGGACAGCAGCAGGCCCAGGCCGCGTCCCTGAAGAAGATGCATGCACGTCATGTGGTTCCTCACAGAAGAGATGCGATCTTGAAAATGTCGTGTTGCCCTGACGACGGTTGCCCGTGCCTGAAGATGGAGGCGCAGGGGCCGGCCGGGCTCGCCGGACGGGGAAGGGCGCATGGCCCATCTTCAGGTCATTCCTGAAAAAAGGATAGAACCCCTTTTCAATGAAAGCAATAGTTGTAGAAGATAATATATCGGTATATCGCAAGGGATGGAGCATTTTACCTTTTTCGGTGGCAAAACGCCCCGGCGTGACGAGTTCTCGCAGGCCATCCGCAGACGAAGCAATGGCGGACCGCCCCTGCGCCGGCATAGTGCGCTGCAATGAAAAAAGGGATCACGGAGCTTGACCGTGATCCCTTGTTCTTTCTGGTGGAGAAGAGGAGACTTGAACTCCCGACCCCCGCCTTGCGAAGGCGATGCTCTCCCAGCTGAGCTACTTCCCCTTTTGTGCGTTCACACAAGAGTGGTATCTAACCGAAACGCGGGGTCATGTCAATCTTTTTTCCGCCCTTGTCTGCGGCTGGAGCGCTTTGTCTTTGAAAAAGGCGAACGCGAGACGGCGGCACAAGCGCCGCTCGGGCCAAACCAAGCGGAAAAACCGCGCTTTTTCCGCGAAACGCCAAGCGTTTCAAACGGGAAGTGTCCTAGCTGTCCCCCTCGGGGACAAGCTGGATGTAGGGCCGCTTGAAGAGGCGCGTCTCGCCGCTTTTCGGATCATGGACGGAGTTGACGAAGCACTTCCACGCGGCGTCATCCAGCGGCATATGGTCGCTGCGGTAGTAGAAGCCGGGGTAGCGGGTCTCCTCGCGGAAGGCCATATGCTGCATGTGCAGGCGGACGGTCCAGAGGCGGTGATAGTTCTCCCAGCAGCGCAGGAGCTCGTGCAGATCGCGGGCGGCCAGACGCGCGGAGTCCTCCTCCAGCATGTCCAGCAGCTCGAAACCGCGCTCGAGCATGGCCTGCGAGGTGATGTAGAAGGTGGAGACGCCGCCGCCGTATTCGTCCGTGCATTTCATGAGCCGCAGCATGAAGTGGCGGGGCGTCAGCATGTGGGGGTTCACCTCGACGTCGGTGCTGGCGTCCTTGTAGGCCTGGAAGGTGCGCCACGGCGCATAGATCATGTCGGCCAGGGCCTGCGGTGTCTGCGCCAGGGTCGGTTTTTCCCCGGCATGGTCCACGCACCAGCGCACCATCTGCTTGCCGGCGATACGGCCTTCGGCGTGTGAGCCGGAAGAGAACTTGTGTCCGGAAGCGCCCACGCCGTCCCCGCAGGTGAACAGCCCCTCGATGGTGGTCATGCGGTTGTAGACCTTGCCGTTGGCGGCCCGGATCTTGTATTCGGCGGGCACCCAGTCCTCATCCGGACCGGAGACCCAGATGCCGCAGCAGCCCGAATGCGAGCCCAGCAGGTAGGGTTCGGTGGGCATGATCTCCGAGCCGCGTTCTTCCGGTGCGGTATTGGTGCTGGCCCAGAGATTGGCCTGCGCCACGCACATGTCCAGAAAATCTTCCCAGGCTTCGCTTTCCAGGGCTTTCTGCTGCTTTTCGTCCAGAGTGGCAAAGGTGCTGCGCAGGGCCGTGCGGGTATCCATGAGGATGGGCCCGCGGCCTTCGCGCATCTCCCGCAGCATCATATGGTTGCGCAGGCAGGTGGGCACCACGCGGCCGCGGGCGTAGCCGCGTTCCTCATAGGGACGCAGCATGCCCCTGTTGGTCTCGCAATAGTCCTCGCCCAGGGCGTTGACGGCCTTTGCCCGGAAAAGCAGGAACCATGCCCCCACCGGACCGTAGCCGTCCTTGAAGCGTGCCGGGACGAAGCGGTTTTCCATCATGGTCATTTCCGCGCCGATCTGGGCGCTCATGGCGTAGGTGGAACCGGCGTTCCACACGGGATACCAGGCCCGGCCCAAGCCCTCGCCGCAGGAGCGGGGGCGGTAGACGTTCACCGCGCCGCCGGCGGCCAGCAGGACGGCCTTTGCCCGGAAGACGTGCACCTCGTTGCGGCGGACGCTGAAGCCCACGGCCCCGGCGATGCGCCCGGGATCGTCCTTGTCCGTCAGCAGCCGGACGATGAAGACGCGTTCAAGGATACGTTCAGGCCCCAGCGCCTTGCGGGCGGCTTCCGCCACGATGCATTTGTAGGATTCGCCGTTGATCATGATCTGCCAGCGGCCGGAGCGCACGGGCTTGTCTCCCTTGCGCAGGGACTTGCCGGCGGCCCTGGCTTCGGCCCCGTCCAGATTGTGGCCGTCCTCGCCCTTGATCCAGCAGGGCAGGCCCCAGTCCTCGAAAAGGTGGACGGAATCGTCCACATGGCGGCCCACGTCATAGATGAGGTCTTCCCGCACAAGGCCCATGAGGTCGGTGCGCACCATGCGCACATAGTCTTCCGGGCTGTTGTCGCCCAGATAGGTGTTGATGGCGGAAAGGCCCTGCGCCACGGCGCCGCTGCGTTCCAGCGCCGCCTTGTCCACCATGAGCATCTTCAGGCCGTGGCGGTCTCCCCAGCGTACGGCTTCATAGGCCGCGCCGCAGGCGCCCATGCCGCCGCCGATGATGAGCATATCCAGATCGTGTTCGATGATGTCAGGCGTAGCCAGCGGCAGGCCGGCCTGCGGGGACTGTTCGTAACTCATGCGTCCTCCCGGCGGGGGCTGTGCGTGCGAAAAATGCGCTGCTTGTCCGGCTCGCTGACCGCGGCGCTCGTCTGCATGGCCTGAGCGGGCCCGGCGGCCGGGGCCGCTTCCGTGCTCAGGCGGTTGTCTTCCAGCGAGGCATCCTGAGCCAGGGGGGCCGGCGGTTCGATGGAATCCTCGGCCGTGGTGCGGATGGGGAAGCTGAAGCGTTTTTGCAGGCCGTTGCGGAAGCGGACGGTCCAGGAGATCTGCTGCGAACCGCGCAGGGGCAGACAGACGCCGCCCAGCGGGGCGAAGTCCGCATAGGGACGGACGGAGATGGCCCCCTGCGGGCAGATCTTGACGCAGGAATAGCATTCCCAGCAGGCGTCCGGTTCCTGATTGAAGGCTTTCATGCTCGTGCTGTCCAGCAGCATGAGGTCATTGGGGCAGACGTACATGCAGGCGGTACGCTGACCGCCCTTGCAGCCGTCGCACTTGGCGGGATCGACATAGGTGGGCATGGCGGCTCCTCTAAAATAAAGAGACCCCCTTCGGCTGCCTGCGGGCGTGCCGAAGGGGGCGGGGCTGACGGGCGTTATTCTCCGGTGGCCGCGGCCTCATCCACGACCCAGATGAGGTCGCCGACGCTCGGCCGCACGAACTGGGCGGGCAGGGTCGGCTCGTCCAGCAGGTTGAGCGTCTTGGAGAGCACGGCATGCTTTTCCTTGCCGGTGACGAGGAACATGCAGCAGCGGGAGTTGTTGATGACCGGCAGGGTCAGGGTGAGCCGGTCGGCCTTGCGTTCCGGTACGTACTGGTCGATGACCAGGCGTCTGCGTTCCAGCAGGGCGGGGGAGTTGGGGAAGATGGAGCCCGTATGGCCGTCATCGCCGACGCCCAGCAGCATGAAGTCGAAGCGGGGGATCTCGGTGGGGCCGATGTTGAAGTCGGCACGGATCTGCTCTTCATACATGGTGGCGGCCTTCACCGGATCGAGTTCGCCGCGCATGCGGAAAAAGTGCGTCACCGGCAGATGCGAGAGCATCTCACGCCGGGCGAGACCGTAATTGCTGTCCGGATGATCCGGCCCGACACAGCGTTCATCCACCCAGAAAAAGGTGATCTTGTCCCACGGCAGACGATCCGCCCAGTCATGGGCGGTCAGCAGGCGGAAGAGCGGGATGGGGGTCTGCCCCCCGGAAAGGGCGATCTTGAAGACGCCGCGTTCACTGACCGCTTCCTCACAGGCGGCGGCAAGGATGTGCGCGGCGCGTTCGGCCATGGCCGCCGGATTTTTGTGGATGTGTACGGAAAGATGTATGGAACGGCTGCGAGCTTGCATAAAGGGGACTCCTTCTTTTACAGAAGGCAGTATGCCATAGGCCGGATGCGGAGAAAAGGCTTTTTTGCGACGTTTTCCCGACGTGTTTGCCGCATGGAGGCGCAACGGGCGTCTTGAGCGCTGCGTCCCTGCCCGTCGCGCCTTCCCTCCGTGCCGTACGCGGCCGTATTTTCTGTTGAAGCCATGTTCCCGATAACGTAAAAGAACGGGGAAGGCCGCACCGCCGCCGGCATGGCATGCCGGGCCGTGGGGCCGGATCCCTTGCGCCGTACGTTTTTTCAGGAGATGACCATGCTGCCCGCCATCCATATCGACCCCGCCCTGCTGGAACGCTGTCCGCATACGCGCCTGGGCTGTCTTGCCCACATGGTGACGGTGGAGCCCTCCCGCGAGGATCTGCAAACCTACCTGGGCGAGGTGATGGCTCCCTTCCTGCGGCATATGCTCGAGGAGACGCCCCTGGCGGATATCCCCAATCTGAGCGAATCCCGCGCCGCCTACAAGGCCTTCGACAAGGATCCCGGCCGCTACCGCATCTCGTCGGAAGCCCTGTACCGCCGTATCCGGCAGGGCAAGGAGCTCTACCGCATCAACAGCATCGTGGACGCCAACAATCTGGCCTCCCTGGAGACGGGCTTCTCCATCGGCTCCTACGATCTCAACGCCATCAGCGGCGATATCGTGCTCCGTCTCGGGCGCGAGGGGGAAGCGTACACCGGCATCGGCAAGGACAGCATCGACCTTTGCCGCCTGCCCCTGCTCGTGGATGAGCAGGGACCGTTCGGCGGCGCTACCAGCGACTCCACGCGCGCCATGATCACCGAGACCACGGCCGCCTGCCTGACCGTCATCTACGGCTTCTCCACGCAACCGCAGCTGGAAGAGGCCCTGGCCCTGACGGCCCGCCATTTTGCCGTGTATACGGAAAGCCGTCCTCTGGTCACGCCGTTCATCGTGCAGGGGGAAGGGGCCTGAAAGAGGGAGCGCCATGCAGCGGTTTTCCTTCCAGCCCATCGGCGTCATCCATAGCCGCCACCATGTGGCGGCGCAGACGCCCATCCAGCCCGTCTATGCCGCCGATTTCCCCGGCACCGTGGAGGTCTTTCCCGCCTTTGCCGCCGGCCTGAGGGATCTGGACGGCTATTCGCACATCTATCTGCTCTATGTCCTTGACCGGGCGGGAGAACCGCGGCTTGCGGTAAAGCCCTTCCTGCAGGATGTGGAGCGCGGCGTCTTTGCCACGCGCGCGCCGTGCCGCCCCAATCCCATCGGCATGAGCATCGTCCCCCTCCTGCGGGTGGAGGGCAACATCCTGCATGTGGGCGCTCTGGATATCCTGGACGGCACCCCGCTGCTGGACATCAAGCCCTATTCGCGCCGTTTCGACTGCCTGACCGAAACGCGCAACGGCTGGCAGGACGAGGTGGACGAAGCGCAAGCCCGTATCCGCGGCCGCCGCGACTGTCCCCCCGCCAGTCCCGCCATGCCGGAAGGATGACCTTCCCGCCGGCGCGGGAGCCGGGGAGCCTCTTCGTTCCTGGCCGGAGGGAACGCCGTTCGCCCTGCGTGCCGCGCAGAGCGCACGACGGCAGGCATGGCCGTCCGCCTGTTCATTACAGGCGGGACAGACCTGTCCCGTCTCCGCCCCTGTCTGCGGCCCTCTTACAGACACATCTGTTCTTCTCGGGAAACCTCTTGTCTCTTAGAGCGATTCCCGTTTGAAACGCCTGGCGCTTCAAATCCTGCGGCCTGTCGTTTTGCGTTCTTTCTTTTTCAAAAACAAAACGCTCTAGATTTTTTCCGATATTGATGGACTTCTTGTCGAGGCGATATGATATTTGTCTGAAAAATGCTTGAGCTTTATATAGTTTTATGTAAATTTGGCAAAAAATGAAGAGGAGAATAGAGTATGGCTCTTGAAGACAAGGATATCCTTAACGCCGTATTCAACAGGTTCTCTGATCAGCCTGTTGAGTTCATCATGGCCCAGTATGAGATCGCCAAACGCATGAATATGGATATCGAGCGCCGTCTGTCGGAAAGGCAGGCCTGCGAAGCCGGTGAGCCTTTGCCGGAAAGCGTGACGAAAACGGCGGCGCCGGAAGAGGAGAAAGCGCAGGAAGCTCCCAAGTCCAGAAAGCCGGATGCCGGGGATCTTGTCTGCAAGCCGGAAGAGGCCATAACGGATGCGTACATCAAGTGCTGCCTCTGCGGCAAGGAGAGCTCTTCCCTGACGTCGCGTCATCTGGCGCAGCATGGCATCAGCGTGGAAGAGTACAAGCAATTGTGCGGTTATGCCGAAGACCAAAAGCTTATGTCCGGGAACTTCGAACGCAAGATGCGGCATAATGTGCAGCGGGCCCAGCAGGCGCGCATGAAGAACCTGCGCGAAAAGGAAAAAAGCGCTTCCTAGCCTCTGGACGCATCATCGTTTCCTGTCGAAACGCTCCGCATCCCAAATCCTGCGGCTCGTCATTTCGCGGGAAAAATGCGTTTTTCCGCTCATGGGCGCCGCCGCATCCTGCCGGAGAGCGGACGCACCGGTCGCTGACGGCGCGCCCTGAAAAAGGCTACTGGCTGCCGCGGGCAGGATAGAAGGAATATTGCCAGTTGTCCGTATGCCCCAGCAGCCATACCGCCTCCTTGTTGCCGTTCGTCAGATCAATACGGACGCGCAACAGGCGGACATCCCGGTGATTCTTCCACTTGCGGTTGCCGCCGAAAAGGAAATTGCCCAGGCTCCAGGCGACCAGCGTCCTGCGCGGACTGTCCCAGAGGATCTCCACCCCGCCGTACAGATGGCTGTGCGCGAACAGCACGACATCGGCTCCGGCCGCGGCAAAGAGATCCGCCCATTGGCGCTGCCGCAGCGTTGGCTCCAGCTGTCCCTCCACGCCGTCATGCGAGTAGACGATGATGAGGCTTTCCGGCACGGCCTGCCGCAGCGTGCGTATCCACTCGCGCAGGAGCGGGTAGCTCAGGGTGACCAGCTGCGGGCCGCTGCCGATCTGGGACATGGGAGAGCCGGTGAGCAGATAGACGGGCGTGGGGCTGCCAAAGGCCAGCGGCAGCGGCGCGTAGCGGCCGCGCGGATGCAGGCCGTTCTGGGCGATGCCGTTCTGTTCCAGCATATGCAGGAGGTTCGCGGCCCCTTCCTCATAGCCGTCGAACACATGGTTGTTGGCGGTGCAGGCTGCGCCGTTGGCAAAGCGCATCTGCGGGAAGAACAGCTCATCGGCATGGAAGATGTAGAGGTTTCCCTTGGAATGGGAGGCCGGTCCGGCATTCTCGCAATTCCAGAGAAAAACGTCGGCCTGTTCGATGCGGCGGCGGGTCTCCGGGGCAAAGAGCAGGGAGGGGATGGGGGCATCCAGCATGCCACCGCCAAGCATCACGTCCCCGGCCGCCAGAATCTCCAGATCGCGCGCACGGGCGGGCGAGCAGAGCAGGAAGCAGACGGCGAGCAGCAGGCAGAAGCGGCAGAGATGGGGCATGGCGACCGGACACAGGGGTGAGAGGACGCGACCCTGCCGGCAAAGGGGCTTCAGGGTCTGCGGAACGTCTCTGCTTTGCATACTTGCCCGGACAAGGCAAGCCTTTCTTTCGTACGCAAAAAGGGCTTCCCCGCGTGGACGGGAAAGCCCTGGGAGGACGGGGGCGAAAGGGGGTGTCCGCCGCCCGATAGCGTGGCGTGTCTACAGGTAGTCGTGGCGGACGACGGCCGAGGCCGTGTAGGCCACCAGCGTATTGATGTCATAGACCGGTATCTGGACGGCCCGCTGCACCGGTGCGGCAAAGGCGGACAGATCCGTGCATTCCAGCAGGAGGGCGTCCAGTTTTTGCGCGGCGGCAAAATCGGCGGCCGTGTCCACAACTTCCTTTTGCAGGCGGTCCAGGTCAAGACTGGTGCGCTTGCTTTGCAGGATGGTCTCGGCAAATTCGGGATTATGCTCCATGCCCTGTATGCAGACGCTTTGCATGTCGGTCATGCAGTTACCGAAATGATCCTGCGTCAGGGAGGCCGCGCTGGCGGTCAGGACGCCGATGCGTGCGTCCGCGCCGTGCATGAGCCGCAGGAGCGGGAGCTGCACCAGGCTGGACAGCAGGACCGGCACCCGTACTTCGGCCGCGATGCGCTGCTGGAAGCGGGCCATGAAGCCGCAGGAACCGGCGATGGCCAGCACTCCCTGGCGCTCCAGTTCGCGCGCGCCTTCCAGAAAGGGTTCGATGAGTTCCGGCGTGGGGTTGAAGAGCATCCGGGGCACGTCCACGCCGCGGATGAGATATTGCACCGTGGGGAAAGGATAGGTGAGCGGGTTGCGCAAATGCCCGCGCGGTTTGGGGAATTGCGAATCCAGACAAAGGATGCCGACCGGGGTGTCGTAGTAGAGTTTTCCGCCCTGAAGGATCATGTCGTGTATCTCCTGTCGTACGTATGGGGAAACTGAGGAGGAGCGGGAGCGCCGCAGGAGGCGTCAGCGGCGCTCCCCCTGCCTCTTCTTTTGAGCATCTTCAGTTTGAAACGCTTCGCGTTCCCAACCATACGGCCTGTCGTTTCGCGAAAAAACGCGGTTTTTCCGCTCACTTTGGGCCGGGCGGCGCTGTGCCGCCGCCTCGCGTTTTGCCTTTTTCAACGGCAAAACGCTCTACCGGGTCTTGTGCCTCAGCTCGCGTATCCACTGGATGATGCCGAAAAAGACCCAGATGCCGCAGGCGATGTTGAGGACGAAGGACAGCAGGATGAATATCTTGAAGAATTCATGCATGGCAAATGTCTCCTACAGGACTTCGGGCGCATAGGGGCCGGAGACCGGCACGGAGCGCTTGGTCAGCTGGTGGACGAGGAAGAGCGTCAGACAGTTCAGGCTGATGCCGACGAGATTGGCCGGGATGCCGAAAGGTTCGCCGAGGATCTTGTCGCTCCAGATGAGGAAGGCCAGCCCGCCCACGACCATGGCCGGCGCGCCGGCGCGGGGCGAGACCTTGCCCCAGAAGATGCCCAGCAGCAGCGGCGGCAGCACGGTGGACGGCCAGAACTTGAAGATGTAGAGCATGAGGCCGAAAACATCCTGGAAGAGGATGGCTACGACGATGGCGCCGCCGCCAACCAGAAGGGTGGACAGCCGGGACTGACGCAGCATCTCCTGCTGCGACGCGCCGGGATGGATGAACTTGTTATAGATGTCGCGCGTATAGGCGACGCTGGCCGTATTGATGAAGGCCGCGGCGCTGGACATGACCGCCGCCAGCAGGGCCGCCAGCACAATGCCGGTGACGCCGATGGGCAGCACGTCGCGGATGAGGTTGGTGAAGGCCAGGTCGGGCTTGACGTCGGGCTGCAGGGCCATGGAAGCCAGGCCGATGCCCGCCGTGGTCGCCAGGAAGAAGAGCCAGTGTACCGAGAAGATGAGCACGCCGGTCTTGCTGTCCTTGGCGGACTTGGTGGAGGCATAGCGCTGGATGAAGTAGGGGGCGCAGAATTCCCCGAACAGGAAGCCGAAGAACAGGCCGGCGAATTGGATGACGCCCCAGTCGGCAAAGGGCTTGAGGTTGTTCACATACTGCGGCATGGACTGGAGTTGAGCGATCATGGCGTCATAGCCGCCGGCCCGCTCGATGCCCAGATAGCCGCAGAGGCTCACCCCCACAACAATGATGACATACTGGATGGCGTCGGTCATGGTGACGCCCAGCATGCCGCCGGCCCAGGTATAGGCCAGTGTGATGGCGGAGGAGATGAGCGCCGCCGGGATGAGGTCTATGCCGGTGGCCGTCTGCAGGATGGCCCCCATGGCCAGGATCTGCACGCCGAACAGGCCGAGACAGAACAGAAAACAGACGACGCTGGAAACGAGGCGGCCGGCCCGGCCGTAATACATGCCGCAGAGGTCGCCCACCGTGTAGACGTTGGGGATGGAATGGACGCGTCCGGCAATGCAGAGGCCGGAAATGATCTGATTGATGACCACGCCCATGAGCCCGGCAAAGACCACGACGCCCGTGGTGTGCATATAGGCCACGCGACCGATGGTGGCGCCGCCCCCGCAGAGAGTGGCGGCGATGGCCGCAAAGAAGATGGCGAGCGGCATGCCGCGACCGGCCACGGCATAATCGTCAAAGCTGGAAACTTTCTGCATGGACCACCAGCCGATGTAGACGATCACGAAAAAGTAAAGGATGATGATGGAATAGTCTAGCCAATGAATGGGCATGGGGAACCTCCTGAAATGCTGTCGTAGCTGGGGAAAACCTCTTCCTTATTTACGGACGCGGTTACGCTGTATGATCCTCACTCGTAGCCGAGGCCATTGAGCGTGCAGTATTCATTGAGCGGGACGGGGCGGAAGGGCATGCGCACATGCAGCATGTCCACCTGGCGGGGAGGCAGGCCGGAGGCCTGAGCGGCCAGTTCGGCCAGCGCCGGGCCGCACATGCGTCCCTGGCATGGCCCCATGCCGCAACGGGTGAAGCGCTTGATCTCGTTGACGTTGGTGAAGCCTTCTTTCACGGCGGCGCGGATGTCGCCCGCGCTGACGTTCTCGCAGCGGCAGATGATGGTCTCGTCCGGCACATCGAAGATGTCGGGATGCGGGGCAAAGATGTGGCGCAAAAAGCCGCGGGCCCATTCCATGCGGCGCAGCTCACGCAGGGCGGCATCGCCCCGGCGGGCGGCCTCCGCCTCGCTGATGACGCGCAGGCGGCGCGCCGCATCTATACCCGCCAGCGTGCCCTTGAGCAGGCTGGCGTCTCCGCCGTGCACGAAGGCGCTGTCCCCGGCCACGGAGATATATTCGCAGCTCGTGCGGCCGTGGATGTCCGTTGCGGGATGCCAGCAGCGCTGCACCTCGTCCCAGGTCATGGCAAGATCCAGAGCGTTGGGGATGTGGGTGCGGGGGATGATGCCCTCGTGCCGCAGCAGCATGCCCGCGGGCAGGCGCTGTTCTCCCTTGCCGGCGGTATAGCGTACCTGTTCCACATGGCCGTCGCCTTCGGCCCGCAGGCTGCGTACGTTGCGGATGATGGGGATGCCGGAGGACAGGACGCGGCGGGCCATGCGCAGGCCCTTGGCAAGATAGGGCCGGTCCCCCAGCGCGGCGGGCATGTGGGGCAGGGCGGCCAGGCGGCGCAGGGTGTCGCCCGTATCCAGCCAGGCGGCCACGGGGGCCCCGGCGTCCAGCAGATGGCAGGCCAGCAGCAGGAGCAGCGGGCCGTTGCCGCAGAGCACCACGGGGTGCTGCCTGTCCAGCGGCGGCAGGCAGTCCGAGCGCAGCAGGATGTCCATGCCGCCCGCGCCCATGACGCCGGGCAGCGTCCAGCCGGGGAAGGGGACGGGGCGCTCCATGCCGCCGGGAGCCAGGATGATGTGGGAGGCGGTGATCCGCTCCGAAACGCCATTGCGGGAATAGCTGACGGCCTTGCCGTCGATGGCCCAGACCGTGGAGCGCGGACGGTAGTCCGTGCCGCCGGCCCGGAAGCGGGCCACCAGATCGAGGCCGGTGCGTCTGTCCTTCTCGTCAAGCAGGCGCTGGGCAAGCGGGGATTCCACATTGCGGAAGAGCTGACCGCCGGGCGCGGCCTGCTCGTCCAGCAGGGCCACTTCCAGTCCGCAGTCCCGGGCGGCGCAGGCGGCAGCCAGTCCGGCAGGGCCGGCCCCGATGACGATGCAGTCGAAATTGGTGACGTTCATGCCCTGCCTCCCTGATCGGACGATCCGTTTTCGCCGGGAACGGCGGGCCGCTTCTGGGTATTGACCACCATGCCTTCGGCCACCGGCACCATACAGGACTGCACGTCGGGCTTGCCGTCTATCTCCAGCATGCACTCGAAGCAGACGCCCATGAGGCACCACGGGGAGCGCTTGCTGCCGTCCAGGCTGTGTTCGTAAAAATGCCGCTCATGGCTGTGACCGAGCACCGCGGCCGCCACGCTGACGCCTTCCGGCACCTCGACGGACGTGCCGTTGACGATGATGTGCACGATTTTGGCGGGGGTATTGCTCATAAATGCTCTCCTTTGCAGATGGGCCGCGCTAACAGGCAAAGCCGAAGCGTTGCAGCGTCATGCCGCGGGCCGTCTCCGGGAGCTCCCCGCCCAGCAGGAAGGGCGGCAGCAGGCGGGCATGCGCGGCCGCCATGGTGACGGCGCTGTGCGTGTTGATGAGGTAGGCATGTTCATGCCCCGGCAGACGGCTGTAGATGGCCATGCTGTCGTCGGGCATGACGCGCAGGCCCGTCCAGGCGCGGATGACGCGCTTGCCGGCCAGTTCGGGCCAGACGCGCATGGCCCATTGCCCTTCGCCGGAAACGCCCTTCTGTTCGATGGTCATCCGATGGCCGGCGTTCTCGTGGCGGAAGCCGATGATGGTGGTGCCGCCGAAGGTCTGGGTGGCCCCCAGCACCGGTATGGGCATGACGTAGGGCATGCGCTCCACCAGCAGCACTTGCCCCAGGTCGGGATAGACCGGCAGCGAGGGCAGGGCGAAGCGGGCAAAGCGCCTGTTGGCCAGACCGGCGGCCAGAATCAGCGTGCCGCCCTCGTAGATGCCGTTGTCGGTGACGGCCCGGTAGCCGCCGTCGTGCGGCTGCACGTCCAGCACGTCGCGGTCCAGCACCTCGACGCCCTTGCGCGGCAGCGCCGCCCGGAAGGCCCGCAGGAGGGCCAGCGGGTCGATGACGCCGTCCTCTTCGCACCAGGCCGCGCCCGTGACTTCCCTGCCGAAGCGTATGCCGGGCAGGAGGGCGTCCAGTTCGCCGCGGTCGATCATGCCGCCGCGGTATTCGCCCAGCGCTTCGCGCAGCTTGTCGATGTATTCCCCGCGCTGCCGGTATTCCTCTTCGCTCAGTACGGGGATGAGCCCGCCCCGGAACTGCACGGGGATGCGCAGGCCGGTAAGGGCCTCCAGTTCGCTCACCAGCGCCGGATACTCGCGGGAAGAGAGGAAACCCCAGCGGGCATAGTCCGGCAGGTGGAGGAACTTGGACTGCACCCAGATGAGGCCGACGTTGGTACGCGAGGCCCGGTTGGTGGGGGTCTGGCGGTCAAGGACCGTGATGCGGCGTCCCGGTGCGGCCAGGCCGTAGGCCAGCGCCGCGCCGGTGATGCCGCCGCCCACGATCAGGATATCCTGTGCATGCGTCGCCATACGCTCCCCCTAGGGCTCCCGGTAGGCCACGCAATCCACTTCCACACGCAGATCGCTCATCATGGACGCCTGCACGCAGACGCGGGCCGGGGCATGTTCCGCCGAGAAATAGCGGGCATAGACCTTGTTGAAGCCGGCAAAATCGCGGGGATCATCAAGGTAGACGGTGACGCGGACCACGTCGTTGAGGCTGTATCCCGCCTGTTCGAGGACCTTGGCAAGGTTGTCGAGGGTGACGCGAGCCTGTACGCTGATGCTGCCGCTGACGATCTCTCCGTCGGCATCACGGGGCACCTGCCCGCTGACGTACAGCCAGCCGCCGGCGGCGACAGCCTTGGAGAAGGGCAGTGCGCCCGGCGTGGTCGGGGTCCCGAATCGTTGAATGGACATGGCATACTCCTTTGCAGGCGCTCCGGCCTGCCGCTGCTGTTGGACGCCAAAAAGCAAGGGGTGTGCCTTTTGTGTTTTATTGTTTTATTTCGATATGTTGCGGTAATTTTTTTGAAGGCTGTCCCGTAAGGGGCTGTCCATTGTGTAATGTTTCATTACATTATCGTGCTGGCGAAAGTCCGCTTTTAGCCAAAACAAGCTTGTTATCCTGAAGGCTTGCGCTATGCCGTCCAATGGTGTAATTTTTTGAGACGCTGTTTCAGGATATTACAGATCATGCAGACACCGCCCTTTCTTCCCGAACTGGATGCCGTCATCAAGCGTTCGCTTGCCCGTTCCGCCGCCTACGGCATCGACCCGCATCACGGCGGCGCTTCCGAAGCGACGAAGCTGGGCCCCGCCGCCCTGCGCAAACGCATCGCCGCCCAGCAGGAATTTTTCCAGCTGGCCAGGGAGCAACTGGACAGCCTGTACCGCCTGCTCAAGGATACGGGCTTCTGCATGGCGCTCGCCGACGGGGAGGGCTACGTGCTCTATGTGGTGGGGGATGCCGACCTCATGGAGCACTTTACCCGCAGGCGCTGCCTGCCGGGCTACCGCTGGACGGAGCAGGATGTGGGCACCTGCGCCATAGGCCTTGCCCTGGCCGAGCGTATCCCGGTCTTTTTGCCGGGCAGCCGCATGTATTCCGTCCCGGCGCGGGACATCAGCAACGCGGGCGCGCCCGTCTTCTCGCCGGACGGCACGCGGGTGCTGGGAGCCATCTCCCTGAGCGGACAGTCCAGCAGGATGCATGTGCATACGCTGGGGCTGGTGCGGCAGGCGGCGGAGACCGTGCGGGCGCAGCTGCGCGAACGCGGCCGTTTCCGTGAGCTGGCCATCAAGCGGCAGTCCCTGCGGGCCATCATCGACGCGGACCCGCGCGGCATCCTCACCATCACGTCCGAAGGGCGCATAGCCGAATGCAACCGGCGGGCGCGCAGCCTGCTGGGCCTGCCTTCGGCCTGTGAGGGACAGCTGCTGAACGGATATATGGAGTCGGGCGAGCTGCTGCACTGTCTGGCCACGGGCAGTAGCCTGCGCGCCAAGGAGGCGGTGGCCCGGCAGTCCGGCGTCATCCACTTCGTCTCTCTGGACCCGCTGCGCATGCCGGGCGGGGAGGTGGTGGGCGGGCTGCTGACCATCCAGGAGCGCAAGGAAGTCATGCGCATGGCCGTTGAGGTCACGGGCAACATGGCGCACTTCACCTTCGAGTCCATCCTCGGCAAGAGCGAAAGGCTGCGTCTGGCCGTGCACCATGCCCGCATCGCGGCGGGCGGCGGCGCGCCGGTGCTGCTCTGCGGCGAGACGGGGACCGGCAAGGAGCTCTTTGCCCAGGCCATCCACAACAGCAGCAAGCGGGCGCATCAGCCTTTCGTGGCCCTCAATTGCGCGGCCATCCCCAAGGAGCTGTTGGAAAGCGAGCTCTTCGGCTATGAGGAGGGTTCCTTTACCGGCGCGCAGCGGGGCGGACGGCCCGGCAAGCTGGAACTGGCCGACTCCGGCACGCTCTTTCTGGACGAGATAGGCGATATGCCCTTCGACATGCAGGTGAAGCTGTTGCGGGTGCTGCAATCCGGGGAGATACGGCGGGTGGGCGGCCTGCGGACCATCGCCGTCAATCTGCGCATCATCTCCGCCACCAACAGGGATCTGCGGCAGGCCATCGTGGATCACAAGTTCCGGGAAGATCTCTATTATCGCATCAGTACGCTGACCATCGGCATCCCGCCCCTGCGCGAACGCCCGGAGGACATCCTTCTGCTGGCCGAGCATTTCATCCGGCGGCAGGCGCAGCTGCTGGACAGGCCGGCGCTCCCCCTGCCGGAACGGACGTGCCGGGCTCTGCTTTCCTATGCCTGGCCGGGCAATATCCGGCAGCTGGAGAGCCGCGTGGAACGGGCCATGCATCTGGCCGAAGGTAATGAGCTGTTGCCGGAGCACTTCTTCGGGCAGGCGGCGGAGGGGGAAACGGCGTCCCCCGTCCTTGAAGGCGGCAGTCTGGCGGAGCGGGAGCTGCGGCTCATCCAGGACATGCTGGAAGCCTGCGAAGGCAACATGAGCCTCTGCGCCCGCCGTCTGGGCATCAGCCGTCCGACGCTGTACCGCAAGCTGCGGCGCGGCAGGGACGAGAGGGCATGAGGACGTCGGGCGCGTGTCCCACATCCGGCGGACACGCCCAAAAGCCTGAAGCCCATGCGGGGCGTGGGCTCAGGGAGAGTGCAGGGCTGGTTCAGCGCAGCATGAGGCGCAGCGTCTGGATCTCCGCGGGATCTTGCGTGGCGGCCAGCGCCTTTTCCACGCAGCGGCGCACGAGCGTATGGCGGGGGGTGAATTCGTAAAGGCTGGCCGCGGCCTGACGGCAGAGGTCGAAATCATCCTCATACTGGCGGCCGCTCGCCTTGAGCCGGGCATAACGGCGGGTCGCGTCGATGATCGCTTCTACGTAGGCCGTGTTGCCTCCGGCCATGAAGGCCGTCCAGTACATGTGCAGCACGCTGCTGTCCGCAGTCGCCTTCCAGCGCAGCAGCGGGCTCGGCGAGGAGAGGATGTGTTCCCGCAGGGTCAGGTCGGCACGATTGGGCAGGAGCTGCCGCACGAGGGCGGGGGCATCGCGCAGGCCGGCCAGATGCACGGCCCAGGCCAGCGTGCGCCGGATATTGTGGCCGGGCTCCTGCCCGGCGTGCGCCAGAGCGTTTTGCAGCAGGCTCCGCGTGGAGGCGTCCTTGCGCAGGCATTCCCCTAGGAAGGCGGCGACCAGAAGGCGTTTTTCCCCATCGGCCAGCAGGCCGGCATCATCCATCCGCTGCAGAAGGGTGGGCAGCAGTTGCGGCTGCGGCTTGCGGTAATAATATTCCATGCTGGCGGCGTAGGCCGCAAGGCCTCGGTCGGCCAGCGTGGCCGCATGGGCCGCCGGCCGCATGCACGGCAGCAGCAGGGTCAGGCAGAGCAGCGGAAGGTACAGGCGGCGCAGCATGCGAAATCTCCTCCCCGGGCAGCCCGTCAGTCGAAATCCGCCAGCAGCGCGCCGAGGTGCAGGCAGTCCAGCGGGCTGCTGACCAGATCGCCCTTGAGCCGGGCAAGGGCCTCCTGCAGGTGCGGCGAGGAGACGCCGTTGCGGATGGAGCTGTGCGCCTCCAGAAAGGCGGCCAGCTTGTCGCATTCCTTGATGAGGCGGCCGTCCTTGGGCTGGAGGGCGTCAGCATTGCAGCTGCCGTGCAGGGTGGCGAAGTCGCGGACTTTCTTGGCATGGCCGTTTTCAAGGATGGTCTCGTCGAATTCGGAACCCGTCTCCAGGCCCAGATAGTAGGAGAGCAGGCCGACGAGCTCTTCCAGCCCTTCGGCCCGCAGCGGAGCGAAGATGCGGCGTTCCAGCTCCTGTTCCTCGTATTCGCGGATGATCTCCGGCAGGCTCTCCACGGACTGCTTGACCGGCGAGATGATGTCGCGGGTCAGCAGTTCCGGCAGGTCATGCAGCAGGCCGCAGAAAAAATCGTTGATGGCCCGCGCCCGGCAGGCCCCGATGGACTGGCTGAAGAAATAGGCGTAGGCCGCCACGATGAACATGTGCCCCAGCACGGAAGTGGCCGGGATGCGGGGGGCTTGCGTCCAGCGGATCTGGAAACGGAGCTGTCCGCAGATATTGGCGAAGCGGGCCAGCGCCGTATTGCCCTTGACGATGTCCGGCATGCCGCGCACGTCGGCAAAACCGGCGAGGCGCTCCCGGAAGGAGACGTCGATCTCGTCCATCTCCTCGTCGAAGCCGTTGAGGGGCTTGATGAGGCGGAACTCCCACTGCGAGGCGTAGAGATGGGCCGCAGTGAGGATGCGCCGGGCCGGACTGTCCGTGTCGTCGGTATGCCAGGCCTGCATGCGCTGCCAGAAGTCGCCCAGCGGGGCGAGGGCCGGTTCGAGCCGTTTGAGCACATGGCTGGTGAGCTGCTGGAAATGCTCCCTGTTCTCCTTGATGCGGTAGAAGACCGGCGGCTTGATGTCCGTGATGATGAGGCGGTAATAATAGTCGAACAGGCCTCCCTCGATGATCTCCTGCGCCAGGGCAAGGCGCTCCTCGGCGGGAAGGTGGCGGCTGTTCTCGTGCCAGAGGGCGCAGGCCACCAGCATCTTGTGGGCCTGCTTGTCGATCTCCACGAGTTCGGCAGGCCGGAGCTTGTCGTTCCAGCGGAGCAGGTAGGCTCCGGAAAAGGTGAGTTGCAGCAGACTCTTGCGGATGGACGGCATGGGAGCTCCTCGCGGAACGGCGGCGCGCAGGACGGCGCGCACGGAAACGGTGAAAAAAGTGCTGGCATTATAGGGAAGAATAGGCTAATGCTCAAGCGCGCACCAAAAGGGGCCGTCTCCGTGAGTGTGGCGGGAGACGGCTTGACATTTTGCGCGTGAAAGGCTATGTAGCCTTCTCTTTGCAGCGATATTGTCGTCACCCCCGTTAGGCGGCACGTCGCATGAAGGATTTTCCGCCGCATTACGGCTACTGTATTTTGCAGAGGAGTTCATCCCCATGAAGACGTTCAGCCCTACCCCCAAGGACATCAACCGCCAGTGGTATGTGGTCGATGCTCAGGATCTGGTGCTGGGCCGTCTGGCCAGCCAGATCGCCCACCGCCTGCGTGGCAAGCATAAGCCCGAGTTCGCCCCCCACATGGATCTTGGTGATTTCATCGTCGTGGTCAACTGCGACAAGGTGAAGGTCACCGGCAAGAAAATGCAGGACAAGAAATATTACCGTCATTCCGGCTGGGTCGGCGGCCTCAAGACCACCGTCCTTTCTGACATGATGGCTGAAAAGCCCGAGCGTGTGCTCATGGCCGCCGTTCGCGGCATGCTGCCCAAGAATCGTCTGGGCCGCGCCATGCTGAAGAAGCTCAAGATCTACGCGGGCGCCGAGCATCCCCATGCCGCCCAGAACCCGCAGCCGCTGACCCTGCCTTACTAAGGAGTGCACGTCATGAGCGACAAATTCGATTACGGTACTGGCCGCCGCAAGACGGCTACTGCCCGCACCCGCATCTATGCCGGTTCCGGCAACATCACGGTCAACGGCCGCTCCTTCGAGGAGTACTTCCCCCGTAAGACCCTGCAGATGATCATCCGTCAGCCCCTCGTGCTGTCCAAGCTGGCTGAAAAGCTGGACGTGCGCGTCAACGTGGCTGGTGGCGGCGTGGCCGGTCAGGCCGAAGCCGTGCGTCACGGTATTTCCCGCGCCCTGCTGCTGGTGGATCCCGCCCTTCGTCCTATCCTGAAGAAGGCCGGCTTCCTGACCCGCGATGCGCGTAAGAAGGAACGCAAAAAGTACGGTCTGCGCGCTGCCCGCGCTCGTTACCAGTACTCGAAGCGTTAATCCGCACTCCGGATTACGGAACCTCAAGGGGTGGGCCATTGTTGGCCCACCCCTTTTCTGTTATCTTGCGCCCGTCCTGTCCCGGGGGACGGGAGTACGCGCCCTTTCTTTCGCGCTCCTGCCGGGCCGCGCCTTTTGCTGCCGTCCGTGCTCCTGGCTCCTTGCCGGACCGCACCGGCCTCTTCCATGCCGTCTGGTTGACGATGGGTCGTCGAGGCACCATGTGCTTCCGGTCCTGCCGGATCGCGCCCCGGGATGTTGTCGCCATCTTTTTGCCATGAGGTTTTCCACGCCATGCCCGTGATCCCCGAAGGCATCGCCTATGCCTATACCCACGAGACCACCCAGGCCACGACCGGCTATTTTTCCTGCCAGCCGCCCACATCCCTGACCCTGCCCCAGGCGCTGGCCCGTCTGGAGGCCACGCCCTTTGATGATTTTTTGCGCCAGCACTGCCTGCGCCAGCTGAGCCGCCGTTCGCCGGAGGAGATCAAAAATCTGGCCGAGGAACTGTACGACCGCGAGACGGACAGCTTCCGGCGCATGGGGCTTGCCGGTTTGTTGCTGGAATGCTCGCTGCTGGTGCCCGAACTGGCCCATTGCTGCGACAGCTTTCCCGAGGATGCCCTGCAGCGTCTGACGCTGTCGTCCTCCCTGATCTACCTGCGCGCTGCCAGCCGGAAGGATTTTGGCCTCATGCAGGCCTGGAGCGCCCATTTTGCCGACAACATCGCCCGGCACCACATGCTGCCGCACTGGGAAGAACTGGAGCTGGAGCTGCCCTACAGCGAAGAGGAGCTGGAGGTTTGCCGCGAAGGGCTGCGTGCCCGGGCCGGGATGCTGGAGCGGGAACACGCCCGCATGCAGGCGGAAGACCTGCCGCGCCTTGAGCGCCGTCCGGCGCAGGAGACCTACGAGCAGGCCGTCAATGCTTTGCTGGAGAACGATGTGCTGGCCGGTCAGGAGATGCGGCATCAGGCGTCGCTGTCTCCCATCGCGCTGCTGCGTTCCTGGAAAGTGGATCTGGATGTGGATTGCGGCCGCATGCGCCACAGCCTGCGTGGCGAGGCCACGGCCTACGGGCGCGGCCTTTCCCTGGCGGCGGCCCGGGCCTCCTACGCCATGGAGATCGTGGAGCGGGCCAGCAGCTATGTGAGCGTGGCCCGTACCGGCGAGCACACCTTCGAGGTGACGAACCGTCGCCGGCCCATGCCGCTGATCCATGCTTCCTGCGCCAAGCTGCGCTCCCAGGGCAAGGATTTCCTTCCCCTTTCGTCCCTGCCGCTGGAAACGCCTTTTGAGGATTATGTGCCCCTGTACTGGCTGGAGGCCCGTGATCCGGAGGGCAAGACCGTGCTGGTGCCCGCGCAGGCGGTCTTCCTGTTCTGCAACCTGGACGAGCAGTCCCTGTTCCTGGCCGGCGGCTCCACGGGCCTGGCTTCCGGCAACACCGAGGCCGAAGCCAAGCTGGCGGCGCTCACGGAGATCGTGGAGCGTGACGCCGAAGCCACCACGCCCTTCGGCCGTGAAGGCTGCTTCGTGCTCAAGAGCCGTGACGAGCGTTTGCAGGCCCTGCTGGACGATTATGCGGCCCGCGGCATCCAGATCCAGTTCCAGGACATCACCACGGAGCTGGGCGTGCCGGTCTACCGCTGCTTCGTCATGAGCCGTCGCGGCGAAGTGGCGCAGGCAACGGGCGCCAATCTGTGCGGCAGCCGGGCCGCGCTGGCGGCGCTGACCGAAGTGCCCTGGCCCTATCCCTATGGCGAACCGACGGGGCCTGCCCTAGGCGGCCTGCCGGTGCGCTGGCTGGAAGATCTGCCCGATTACAGCCTGCCGTCGGCCGAAGCCTCCTGCAAGCTGCTGGAAAAGACGCTGTCTGCCCAGGGCCGTACGCCCCTGTATGTGGATATTTCCCGCAAGGATCTGGACATGCCTGTGGTGCGTGCCCTGGTCCCCGGCCTGGAGCTCACCGCGGACTTCGACCGCTTCTCCCGGCCGTCACTGCGCCTGCTGGCCCGCTACACGGCCCGTTGGCAGAAGTAGGGATCTGAGCGGGGGAGGAGCCCCCTTTTGCTTGCGGCAAAAAGTGGGTTCCTCCCCCGTGCCCCCTCCTCCCCCAAAACCCGCTATACGGAGGCATATAGCCGTACCTCAAGCACACGTTATCTGGAGATCATTTTCCGGGCAAAGCAGACAGGGGAGATAACAGAGACCATGCCAGTGGTCATGAAAAAAGGACGCCTTAGCGTCCTTTTTTTGTGACCTGATAAAAGTTTTTGGGAGGAAAGAGGGGAGCGCGAGGGGGGAAAGGAGGACCTTTTTCCAAAAAGGTCTCCGTTCCCCCTCGCTCAAAACTTTTCGCCCGCTAGGCGTGCATCAGGCGGGCAAGAGCAGCATTGCTCTGCTGGCCTTTTTCTTCCAGCCAGTCCAGGAAGCCCTGGAGCTTGGGGGAAGGATTGGTATGCCGGGGCCAGGCGGCGTAGTAGGAGCGGAACGCCGTGGTGGGAGGCAGGTCGGGGAAGGGAGTGACCAGCTTTTGCTCCGCCAGCAGGGGCGCGATGAGACTGCACCGCCCCAGAGCCACGCCCAGGCCGTGGCTGGCGGCCACGGAAGCCCCGTAGGTATGGTCGAACGTGACGAAGTTCAGACAGTTGGAGATGTCCACATGGTTCCTGTCGGCCCATTCCTGCCATTCGGCCGTGGTGGCGGCATAATGCCAGGCGGCGGAGTCATGGAGCAGGGTGCAGGCGGGCAGGTTCTCGGGGTGGCCTATCAGGTCGTGCTTTTGCGCATATTCGGGTGAACAGACGGGCAGGGTGGCCTCGTCCATGAATTTGCGCGAGGTCAGGCCGCTGACGTGGCTTTCGGCATAATACAGGGCCACGTCCACCGTGGAATCCCCGTGGAAATCGATGGGGGCGTTGCCGGTGCGCACATGCAGCTGCATGGAGGGGTAGCGCTGCTGGAAGTCGCTGAGCTGGGGGATGAGCCAGGCCAGGGCCAGACTGGGGGCGGCATAGATGGTCAGGGAGCTGAAGTCGTCCTGCAGGAGCTGGGTGATCTCCTCATAGATCTTCTGGAAAGCATTGAGGTAGACGTCGCGCAGGCGTTCCCCCTCCGGTGTCAGGGAAACGGCGCGGGTCAGGCGGTTGAACAGGGGGAAGCCCAGTTCTTTTTCCAGGCGGGCGATGCGGTGG
This sequence comes from Candidatus Desulfovibrio gallistercoris, assembly GCA_019118745.1. Lineage (GTDB taxonomy): Bacteria > Desulfobacterota > Desulfovibrionia > Desulfovibrionales > Desulfovibrionaceae > Desulfovibrio > Desulfovibrio gallistercoris. Next base: position 128,842 of record DWYJ01000087.1, read on the forward strand.
CTGACAGCGCCGGAGGTCAGGCCAAGATGCCGGGCCGCGGCCTTGAAGCTCATGTAGCGGGCCGCGATGGCGAAGGTCTTGATGTTGATGAGGCTGGCGTCATCGTTGAGGACGCGGGCGATGCTGCGGGAACGCTGACGATTTTTGCTGTCGGGAAGCGTCACATTGTCTCCTTGGAGATCCCGCCCGAACGGGGCAGGGGATACGGACAGATATACGTTGCGAAGGGGATATTCCTTTCTTCATGGCCTTTCGTCAATACGGACAGGATGTGCCCGGGAAGAGGAACAAGGGCAAAGATGACCAGCCTTCAACCATGGTGATTTGTGATGGAAATACTTGAAAAATATATTATTACAACGAGTTACAGATAATAAAAAATCAAAAGGCAAATTATCGAAAAAAGGCCTTGGCGCCTGAC
>DWYJ01000088.1 GCA_019118745.1 Candidatus Desulfovibrio gallistercoris
CTTGGGGGGAAGGGAAACCCGCTCCCGCGCCGGCGGAGGGGTTTCCCTTCCCCCCAACAGGCAACGAATAGTGTTAACAGGCCCTAACCTGTGCCGAGTATCTCCCGGATGGCCTGGGCGTTTTCCAGCGACAACGCCTTGTCGCGCGGTGCTTCCGCTTCCTTCGGCAGCCCGGCCTCCAGTTCCGCCACCAGATCGAGGCAACGCTTCACGTCCTGCACCGTGGCCGTGGAGATCTTGTCCGGGTCGGCCAGGGCCAGCCCCAGCTTGCGTTCCACGGCTTCCCGCAGGGCGGCCACGGCGTCCGCCCGCGTGGCTATCCTGCGCCGCGCGGGGGCCGATGCGTCGGGGATCTTCCCGGCGGCGGCCAGTTCCAGTCGTTTCAGCGCCAGCGATTCCAGACTGGACACGGCGAAGGCCATCGGGGCGGCTTCCTTGGCGTCGGCGGCGGCTAAAAGCTGTTCAAGGGCCTTCCGGCGGCCCTTGATGATGTTGACGCGGATCTCGCTTTCCGCCTGCGCGATCTCCTCCCGGCGGCGCGCCCAGGCGTACTTCTGGCCCCACGCCTTGAGCGTGGTCGCGGAAACGCCCGTGGCCTCGGCCACGGCGGCATAGCTCAGGCGATCCACGCAGTAGAGTTCCTGCGCGCGCCACAGGACGTCCGTCGGATATTCCCTGCCCATGCGGCGCACCGTCACAGGCCCAGATCGCGTTCCAGCACGGCGATCTTGCGGATCACGCCCCGCAGTTCCGCCACCCGCTCACTGAGCTTGATGCCCAAGGCCATGACGTACTCGCCGTCGATGTCCTCCGGCTCGCCCGCCGGCGGCAGGGCATGGCGGAGGGAATCGCGGTGACTGGCGATCTCCGCGGCGATGATCTTCCGGCGGGTGCGCAGTTCCTCCCGCCGGCCCATATCTTCCAGTCGGCTCATAACTTGCTCCTTGTTTCCACGATGGTGGACAGATGCTCCACAGCGCGGGTATTGTTCACCACCAGCGTCTGCAGGGCATCCGTCAGGCGCTCGTAGTTCTTCACCAGCGAGACGTTCCTGCGGTAATATTCCGCCACTTCCTCATGGTTCCTGTTCATTTCCCGCAGGCTGGCCTCGAACTTTTCCGTCATCACGCGCAGGCTCTCCTGCGTGTCTTCCCGATAGGCTTCCAGCACCTGCGCCACCCGCCTGCCGTGCTTGTAGTCCAGCGCGAAGACCACGACCACCACGAGGGCGGGGATGGAGGCCAGCACAAGCAGGATGCCGGGCACGCCCAGCGAAAACAACGCTTCCAGCAACGGCAGGGCCGCGCTGACGGCGGCGGACATGTCGTTCATATCTTCCCCCGTGCCTGATGGCAGCGCAGGGCCGCATTCAGGCCGTCCATGTAAGCCCGCATCCTGTCGTCCCGCGTCAGCAGACGGGCCACGTTTTCAGGACTGTCCAGCGGTTCCGCCGCGTCCAGTTCCGGCAGGACGGGGGCAGGCGGGGCCGGACAGTCAGGCAAGTTGAGAATGTGCGGCGCGGCCTGTTGCCGGCCGCAGCCGCAGCACATCAGCAGCAGGATGATGCCGGCGGCGCAGCGCCTACAGCGGGCGATTGAGGCGCTCGACAGCGCGACGGCGGGTCGCATCGTCCACCACCTTTTCCTCGGCGGTCCGGGCGCGGGGCCTTGCCTGCCGCATGATGTCCTCCCGTTCCGCCGCGTCCCGCGCGGCTCTCGCCTCCCGCCCGAGACACTGACGGGCGTTTTCCGCCTGCGCTTCCGCGTCCTTCCGGTACGCTTCCGCCGCCGTGCGCCAGCGGTCGCGCTCCCGCGCCGTGGCCGCGTGCCGCAGCTTTTCCGCGTCGAGCGCGCCCCTGGCAAGCACCAGCGCGAAGGAAACGGCCACTAGTGCGATCACGGTCCCCATGCCGAGCAGCCGGAGGATCACGGCCGGCCTCCTTCCTCGATCCCCGGCCCCCAGCCCGCCCGGATGTAGGCGTGCTGGCGTTCCTTGAGGATGCGGCGCGGATACTGGCGGTTCTCGGCAAAGGCCGCCCGGCCGCGCCCGGCGTTCACGGTCTCCACGGCATGGAACCACACCCGGTCGTCCAGTCCCTGGGCACGGGCCTTGCGCTTGTCACGTTGCACCCAGCCCAGGCCGCCATTGTAGGCGGACAGCGTGAAGGCCATACGTTCAAAGTCGGTGCGACCGGCAACACGATCCCACAGCCACTTGTCATAGACGCAGAGCGCCCGCAGGCTCCAGCCGGGATTGAACGGCGCTGGCCTGCCCGTCTCCGGGGCCACGGACGGCAGCCACTTTGCCGTGGAGGGCATGAATTGCGCCAGCCCCTGCGCTCCGACATGGGAGACCGTATCGTTGCGCCACCAGCTTTCGGTATGGATCTGCGCCGCGAAGACGGCCACCGGCGCGTCCAGTCCCCATACGGCATGGGCGGCCCGGACAAGCATTGCCCGGTGCGCTTCCGCCGCGCGGGGGATCGTCACCTCGGCGGCGTGGGCCTGAATGCTTGCCAAAAGCACCGTCATCGTCAGGATGAAAGCCCGGATTTTTGCGCCAGACAAGGAAGACAAGCATTTTGCCGGGGGAGTGGACACAGACGTCCATGACTCCGGCAAAACGCGCCGCCTGACGCCGTATGGCGGAAAAAGACGCGCTTTCATCACAGCCCCAGGGCCCCGGCCAGCACAAAAGCCGCCACGATCAGCGCGCGGCGCAGCAGGGACGCGCAAAAGGCGGGAACATAGCCGTCGCAGATGGTATAGTCGGGGATGCCGTCATCCCCGTTGGCATCCGGATCCCTGCGCCAGTCCCTGCTCAGGTAGCCGGAAGGCACGGCATAGGGGAAAAAGAGGTAGTCGAAGATCAGGCCGGCCACGCCGGACACCAGCACCAGGGCCAGCTTGTACAGGATGACGGGGAGCTGGACGGGAGAGATGGACAGCACCGATCCCACAAGAACGGCGACGGCGCAGATGAACAGGACGGCCAGTTTGCGGGGATCGCGGGCAAGAGAAGAAAGCATGTGTCACCTTTCGCGGGTTCTCTCTCTGTTCGCCCCGCCGGGGGGATCCCGGCGGAGCGGGAGGGAGGACGGACCGGCGCGAAAAGGCCCGTCATACGCATATTGCCATGACGGGCCGAAAGCCGCCCGGAAAGGGCGCGCTCCATGCGAACGATTTTTCAGGGGGTCATTCGTCAAAGTCCTTGCGCAGCTCCTGCACCTCCGCCGCCCGGACACGGACGGGATTGTCCCTGAGCTTCACGAGCTTACCCTCCGCGATATAATCGTAGATCTTCCGTTCCGAGACGTTGAGGCAGTAAGCCGCCTGCCGGACGTTCAGCAGGTCGTGCCGCGCCAGCATTTCCTGCGGCGTCAGCGTAAAGGGGCGTTCTCCGGGGATCCGGGTGTAGCGGATGGGCAGGGGCAGCGGGAAGCCGGACGGCCGTTTCAGGGTGCAATGATCCGCGCAGCCGATGCAGCAGAAGACGTCTTCACGCACGAACCAGAACGGCGTGCGCGTGCGCCCCTTGAGAACGTGGGGGCAGCCCAGTTTCTCGTAGACGCCGCGCTCGGGCTGCGCGTCATACGGCCGCCAGCCCTCACGGGTCAGCGTCACGATTTCCAGTATTCGCGATCTCATCCTCGCTTCTCCTGTCGAACAATCTGCTGAACAGCTCATCCCCTTCCCGTTCCGTCTGTTGGCGGCAGGCCACGCACTCGCGCCGGTCAAGACGGCGGCAATGAGCGCAGCGGATCTCCCGCAGCGTTTCCACCACGACCTCCCGTTCCACGTACTGCGGGCCATGTCCGTCCGTCGCTCCCGTATGCGGCTCCCGTTCCTCGGCCAGCGCCGCCCGGATCTTTGCGGCCTGCCTGCCCGCATTGCCCGGATAGCGCCCGGAGAGCACCAGATAGACCGTGGCCCGTTTCAGTTCGGGATGCGCCCGGCAGAAGGCATGGACGGACGGATGACGCTCAAGGATGCGCGCCTGAAGGCCGTCAACCTCGCTCTTCACCGGCCCTGCCTTCCCTGCGCTTTTTGTCGAACGCCTTTTCCCGGCGTTGCAGGTCGGACAGCAGCGTCGATACCTGCTCGCCGTTCTGCAGCCAGACGAAATACGGCACGCCGAACGCCCGTTTGACCCGCGTGTCCAGGCTGGTCATGGAGTAGCCCAGCTTGCGCCATATCGCCAGGATCTGCCGCTTTTCGGCGGCAAAGGGCATGGCGTCCGTGATCTCTATCCAGTCCGGGCGACTGAGCGGCGTCACGCGGCGGTTGCGGTTTGGGGGGGCGGTGTATTTTACGCCGTATTGCGCGGCAAAGAACTGCACCAGCCGGGAAAGCTGATGGATAGGCATATCCTTGCGGCTTTCCACCCCGAACTCCGAACGCAGCAGGGCGCGGAAGGCCTCCTCGTCCATGTGCGGGAGCTGTTTGCGGGCGATCTCGATCTTGCGGTACAGGCCGAGTCTCATCTTTTGATCATCCACGGCGGCGCTCCTTGTGTACGGTCACATCTTCCACCGGCACGAACACGCGCCGTCCTCCCAGCGATACGTTGACCATCCAGCGTCCCGCGTAGTCCAGGATCGGCTCGGAATTCGTCCAGGTGCCTTCATAAAAGCCGTCCGCGCGCCGCACGGACACGCGGGAATCGCAGGGGATGGCCGGGGCCGGAGCGGGCGTTTCCAGCCCGCACAGGGCAAGCTCCGCCGCGAGCCGGGCTATCCCGTCCCGGTCGAAGAAGCGCGGCGAGCCGTCTTCCGTATCCAGCCAGCGCCGGGCCAGCCGTACCCGGTAGAAGCCCTCCGGGCCTCCGTGCAAAGACGCCGGGGAAAGCTCCAGCTTGACGCGCTCCCCACAGGTACGCACGCTGATGGAGCCTGTGAATTTCCGCTTGTCCTGCGCCATGCCTCACCCCTGTCCATGCTTCACGCGGTCTCGAAGTTCCGCTTTCTTGGCGTCGTTGAAGCGATCCACCGTGCCCACCAGATAGCCCGTGATACGGCGGATGCGCTCGAATTTCACGCCTTCGCCTATGTAGACGTTGCCGTCCCGCCTCGTGCGGGGGAGTTTGGGCTTTGCCTCCACCATGATTCCATCTTTCGGCTGCTCGTCAGGCCGGAGCCGCCACGCTCCGGCGACGGCCCCGAAGGGCCGTTTCGCATTTCCACTCTGTTTTTTGTGTCAATTTCGACACGTAGCCCGGTTCAGTTTCAGGGCATCATGGCCTCTTTCAGAGCCTTGCAGGCGGCAAAGGCCACCGCCTTGTGCGCCGGGATGGTCAGCGTCTCCCCGGTGCGCGGATTGCGCCCTCTGCGGGCCGTGACATCCCTGCTTTTGAGTTTGCCCAGGCCGGGCAGCGGGATCTCCCCGCCGCCCAGCAGCTCGGCGGCGGCCACGTCGCCCAGCGCCTCCAGCACGGCCTCCACCATGACGGCGCTCACGTCCCTGTCGGGATGCTTCTCCTGCAGCGCCTGCGCCACCGTTTTGACAAGTTCCTGCTTCGTCATTCCATTCCTCCCTGTTTTTCTTCATTCAGGCATTGTCCGGCACATCGTCCCGCGCGATTTCGATAAAGAAGGTGTCCGTCTGCTGCCGTTTCAGGCCGACCAGCTCCAGCCGTTCGTCCGGCCAGCCCAGCGCGGCATCCTTGTTGATCTCCTCCTTGACGCGGATGCCGTCGGCCAGGTTGTACTGATGCAGGCGTTCCAGCGTCATTTCCGCCGTCACCCCGCGCAGCTGGACGATCCGGGTGCTGGCCCGGAAGCCGATGACCCCGAAGCCCATGTCCAGGCTTTTGCTTTTCGAGAACAGCTCCTGTCGGTTCAGCTTGGCGAAGATCGCCACGGCGTCGGCCAGTTCCTTGCGACGGGCCTGCAGCGGCCCGGCAAGCTGACCGGCTTTGGACTTGGCCGCGTCGATGGCTTCCCGCATCTCGTTCTCGATGGCGGAGAGCTTGCGGTCGATGGCCGCCATTTCCGCCAGCGCGCCTTCGCACTGTGCACGGTCGGCCACGATATGCGGATCAGGCTTGATGCGCGTCATGCCCGCACCCCCTGTCCACTCATCTGCCGTACCAGTTCCTCGGCGGGCAGAAAGCGGGTCTCCAGCGCGAGGGCGTCGTCCGCCGCTGTTTCAAGATTACGGCGGCACGCGCGCAGGATGGCCGCATCATCGGCGCTCACCCGGCCCATGATGGGCGCGAGCGACTCCCGAATGCTCAACAGTTCCTCATGCAACATGATCTTCCTCCTGGATGTCTTCATTCTCGATTTGGGTGGCAGTGCCTTTGTCAAAGCGTGCCAGCAGTACCTTGCAGGCGTCCGTGATGCTCTGCGCCGTTTTTTTCGCGTAAGGATCCGCGCAGAGCAGGAGTCGCGTGATGGTGGCCGCGGCGGCACGCTCCTTTTGGAAGGGATCCGTTTCCTTGTACGGGGGGTAAGGGGTCTCCGGCGTCATGTCCGCCTTGCTTGTGGCGCGGTAGGTGACGGCGCTTTTTTCGTTGCGTCCCACGCGGCGGATGTATCCATTTTCCTCAAGCCACGTCGCGTAGCGCAGCACATGCGTGTAGTGGACCCTCACCATGAGGGCGCACTCCTTGAGGCACCAGCCAGGCTTGGCCTTGCGGACAAAGCGCCAGATGGCCGGCAGTGCGCGGCTTTCGCGGGGGCGATAGCTGAAGTTATAGGTATAGGCTCCGGGCCGGATCTTGACGACTTCTCCCATGCGGGCCATGTCATTGATGCGGTTACGCAGGCGAGCCTTGTCTCCTTCCTCCGTGAGACCGAGTGCATCAAACAGCATGGCATGGCTGATCTCCTGCCCGCCCTTTCCGAAATGACGCAAGGCCAGCCGGATGCTTTCGCTGGTCAGCTCCTTCATATCCCCTCCTACTTGCGCCGCCATGAACGGGCGGAAAGGGCCGTATCCAGCATCGTCTGATCCACGGCGAAGCTCCCTGACGCCTTGGCGGACCGCTCCAGCAAGAGGCACATGTTGCGTACCAGCCGGAAGTCGCCCTCCGTCTTCTGGGCGATCTCCGTGGAAAGGCTCAGGGGGATGTCCAGACCCGCGGCCTGCTGGGCATACAGGGCGATCTCCGCCGGGCTGACCGGGCCGAACTCCACCTCGTAGGCGACGCGCGACCAGATACGGCGGCGTTCATGGAGCAGACCGAAGATCCCTTCCTCCCCTATGAGGACGACGGGGGCTCCCGTCATCTCGTGGATGTCCCGCAGATCCTCGATACGGTCGATGCGCAGGCGGTCGGCCTCGTCGATGAAGATGGGCCTGGGTTCAGCCTCCAGGAGCTGCACCACCAGCTCCTTGCAGCGGTTGCCCGTATGCCGGGGCATGTCCATGTTCTTGCCGCGTACTTCAAACAGCAGGCGCTGCAGGAAGGCGGTCTGGCTCCAGCCCTGCCAGACGCGGACGTAAGCGCCTCCGCGCTGGTAGTGATACCGGTCGGCCGCTACGCTCTTGCCGCGCCCGGCCTGCCCGTAGGCAAGGACGAACCCGGAAAGCGTCCTGTCCGCACCGGCCACCTCGTCCACCGCGCTGTCGAAGCGGCTCATGGCGTCGGTTTCAATGATGACTTCGCGCATTGTTTTCTCCTCTAGGCTGACTGGACGGCTTCTCCGCGCCGGCGTGCGTACATGTCGCGCAGCGCGTCATAGCGCCGTTTCAGGTAGCGTTCATATTCAGGGGTGGTTTCATAACCTTCCATCCAGGCGGCATCGGCAGGCACCAGTTCCACCCCCCGCTCATAGCGGGTCGTGAACAGGTAGGCGTACCGCTCCTGCGCATCCTTCCACCGCTTGAGGTCGGACGGCGTGTAGTCCGGCGCGGCGTCCAGCGCCTTGCGGGCCGCTTCCTTGGCCGCCGCGAGGGCTGCCTCCGCCTCCGGCGTGACCGCGGGAGGCTTCGGCAGGGGGATGATGCGCGCGGGGGCCACACACGGCGTTTCCGCCGTGAGGGCCGTCATGCGTGCCCGTGTTTCCGGCAGCACCACGTCCTGCAGCAGGCTGCGCATGGTCGCCGCGCTGTTCTTTTCCTGCCGCTTCTTGAGTTCCAGAGCGGTACGCAGTTCGGCCTCCTGTTCCGGGGTGCCGAGGATGGAGGCAGCGGGGTGCAGGCCATATGCGATGCCGTGGCGCTCCCGATCCAGCGCTCGGCAGAGGAAATCCCCGTCCAGCGTGTAGACAAGGACGGAATCCGGGCTGAAATGCTCGTCATACCGTACAAGCACCGGATGACGCCGGGACGCCAGCCGCTCATGCCAGAACAGGCGGCCATTGAGCCGGAAGCCGTCCTTCGTGATGGTGCGGATCTCTTTCTGCATCATGAGCAGGGTCAGTCGCTGCTCGTCTTGGGGGGACAGCCCCTCGCCGCGTCCGTCCTGAAAGACCTGCGCGGGCGTCCTGCCATGCAGATGGGTACGGGGCTGCGGCCTGTTCTCGTACTCGGCGAACCAGCGGACGACCTGCGCGTGGGTCTCTTCCAGCGTCAGGGGACGGCCGCCGAGCTTGTCGTACAGACGACGGTGCAGCTCCTCCCCGCGCTTCATGCGCGCGGGCTTGTGGGCGATATCGTTGCCGGTGTACGAGGGCATCCACACTTCCAGTTCGTGCATGGTGCCGAAAAAGCGTTCAATAGGCTTGGACTGGCCATGATACGGCCACGCATGGATGACCTCGCAGCCAAGGTCGCGGTACAAGCCAAGGAAACCGGCCTGCTCAAAGTCCGGGCAGCCCTTGAAGAACTTGGCGCGGAAGGCCCGCCCGTTGTCCAGATAGACGACGCGGGGGAACTTCCCCAGCATGATGCAGGTCCGGCGGAACGCGGCGGAGATGCTGGCCGTGTTTTCCGTGGGCATGATCTCCCACCCCAGCGGGTGATTGCTGGCTCCGTCGTAGAACAGCACGATGGTCATGCGCTTGGGCTTGCCCGTTTCCGGGTTCAACGTCTCGAAGTTGAGCGTATGGCCGTCGGCGATGACGACATCCCCCACATCGACAAGGCTCCAGTCGCGCAGCAGGGAGATGGCGCACTTGTCGTTCCACGCCTTCTTCCCTTCCCGGAACAGGGTCCACTCGTCGAAGCATTCCGACGTGTAACGGGTCACGAAGCGGCGGATCGTCGGCTCTGAGGGGATGTACAGGCCCTCGGCCATGAACTTCTTCCGTACTTCCCGAACGCATTGGCTGACATTGGGCGCGTTGGGATTGAGGACATGCCCCAGGATGACCATCTGGTGACGCTCGGTCAGCGCAGTGCGGCCTCGGTGTGCGATGCCGCGCTTGTCCGCCAGCGCAAGCACGCTGCCTGCGCGCTCCTGCTCCAGCTTCCAGCGCTCCAGCGTCTGCCACGACACCGGCCCGACCTCCTCCAGAAGCCTGGGCCATGCCCCCGCCTTGTAGGCGGTGATGAAGGCATCCTTTTGCGTTCTGGTGGCGCCGAACTTGCGCTGCCAGGCGAGGTACTGCCGGACGAGATCCGCCTTGGCCAGCGCCTTGTAGCGGCGGCTGTCATCCATGATGGCCGTGGTCGTGGTCAGGGGAAGGGCGGAGTGGCGTTCGGAGCATACAGCGGCGGCGTGCTTTTCCTCTGCCGTGCGTATGGCCAGCCGCGTTTCTTCGGGCATGGAAGCGACAAGCCACTCCTTGCCCCCTCCACGACCGGCACGCTTGCGGGACTGCCATGCTTCGCGATCCGCGCGCAGAAATACACTGCGTGTCGTCGCGTAGCCAAGTACCGCGGCAAGCTCTTTCGTCGTATATGCTTCCCTGAGCGCCATGACCCCTCCTAAGCCGCGGTGCCCGTGCGGCGGGGATCGAACAACAGGCGTTCCGGAATCCCCAACGACCGCAGAGCCTCCAGGACGCGCGGACTATGCCGGTAACCGTTCATCGTCGCCGAGACCGTTTGCCGGGTAACTCCCGCCGCCATCGCGACATCGACAAAGTTTTTGCCCTTACTATCGAGGATTCGCTGGATTTCACGCTTGGAATCAGCGCGTCTCCGCCCGTAAGGTTGCAGCTTGCTCATGCATTTTCTCCAGCCGGGTATGTGTGCGCGTATTGCGAAAACAAGGGCGGCCTGCTATGGCTTACTCGTCGCGTAATTTGTCAACCGCCCGTGGTTTTATTTAGACCAATTTAAACCGAACAGTCAACAATAATCCGGTATAAAGTTTGAAAAAGAGCTGTTTTTTAATTTTTCAAATAAAATTTATATGTTATGCAAATAAACCCGGTATTATGTTCGGTATAAGCTTCGGGCGAAGGAAGTGTGTACCATGAGAGACCTCGCCTCGCGGCTGAAACAGGTACGTGGTAAGCGCAGTGCAAAGGAGTTTGCGGCGCTTATGGGTTGCAGCATGCAGACCGTCTATCGCTATGAGTGGGGAGAGCGCTTGCCCGACGAGCGATTCCTCCAGGAGGTGGCGGAAAAGACAGGTGTTTCGTTAGACTGGCTCAAAGGTGAAGATTTAGACCAGTTGTCTCCGGTAGAAAAAAGTCCACGGAAAAAGATCTCCCTCTCCGCCAGGCAATATTGCTCGGAGCTGGAAACCCGTTTGGACAAGGCGGAACGTAAAGTCGAGACGCTCGAAGACGAGCGGAGAGAACTCGCAGCAGAAAACCGAAGACTCTATCAGGAGAAGGAAATGCTCTTGCGAGAGAAGGAGGCGATGCTGCGCGAAAACGGATCGCTTCGCGAGAAGATCGCGCGCCTGGAAGGAGACCTCGCGCGCACCCCTTCTCTTTTTGACGAGCATCACGCTACCCGGCCCAGTGAAGAGTCCGCCAGCCACTCCGACGTGTGAACCCACAGCCATAGTCGAAAAAAAGCCACGGTATGTGTCACAATCGACACACACCGTGGCTTTTTTCATTCTCATCTTGCGTGACAATCAAACGACGTTCCGGCCCACCGTTCTCAAACCTTTTTTTCCGACCCACCTCCGACTTGGACAAGTGCCAAGCCCGCGCCAGTCAAGGTAAAGTCAAGCATCCGTCAGATGCCCCCCGCCATATTCCCCATTCTCATCTATCCTGACCCCCTATAAACGGCTTTCCTTTGTTGATTCCGTGCACTGTGCCGGAAAAACGGTGCTGGTGATGAGGGAAATACTCCCCGCTGGCCGGGGCACGAGCCGCGACAAGCCCACCAGCCCAGCGAGCCGGGGCGCGGAGGCGATCCCCGCGAAGCGGGAGCGCCGCAGCAGGCGCGCATATCACCCGCGGAACGGGAAGATGCGCGCCGACTTGCCCCCTGCGGCGAGCGGCGGACAGGGTGTACGTCATGCGACAGGGACGCCCGCCACCACGCGGACAGGGGAGTACGGGGGTCGTAGGGGGTGTAGAGGGGCTCGCCCCTCTCACCCCCTGCCGCCAGCCGCGCAGGCTACCACACCCGGATGCCGGGCTGAAGCCGCAAGCCAGCGCAAGAAGAAAAGAAAAAAGCCCCCCTGCCCCGCCGGGAGACCGGCAGACGGAGCGGCGGACCTTGTGATGCGTCGTTTTTCCATCCTCCTGAATAAAAGCGCGCTGGGGAGGGGATGGGGGGCCTGGGGGGAAGGGGAACCCCTCCCGCGCCGGCGGCGACCGAAAGGCGGCCCGCAGGGGCGTGCCCGTTAGGCGACGCAGGAGCCTTACGGGCATCGACAGCAGAGCGAGGGGTTCCCCTTCCCCCCAGAAAAAAACTCCCCACCGCATCAGGAGTCGGAGAAGGCGCGCTCCGCGGCATCTTCGAGCTGGCTGGCGGTATAGACGTCGCGAAGGACGACGGGTTGCCGGGCGGCGTCGCCAGCGGGGAAGAGCGCCGTCAGCGGGATGCTGCGGCTGCCCAGCGAGTCCAGCAGGCGCATGGCGAAGGCGTCGGGATTGGTCAGATCGACGCGGATGAGCTCCATACCGTAGCGGGCGCGGAGGCTGCGCAGGCGTTCGTCGGTCAGGACGGTAGCCTCAAGGAATTTGCAGTTGGGGCAGTAATCCGCCGTAAATTCCAGCAGCAGCGGCTTTGTGCCCAGTTCGGCCACAAAGTCTTTGGAGGAGAAGTCCTTCCAGTGCGGCAGAGGGGCCACGGGACGCAGCACCCAGATCACGGCGGCCACGAGGATGCCCAGACAGAGCGTGCCCACGAGCCGCCGCCGCAGGGCGGGGGCGGCAGGGCCGCAGAACTGCCCCCAGAGCCAGGCCCCCAGGGAAACCAGCAGCAGGACCATGAGCACCTGCATATGCTTGGCCACGGGCAGAATGGAAAGGAGGTAGAGCGCCGTGCCCAGCAGACAGAAGCCGAGGAAGCGCTCAAAGACTTTCATCCATGCGCCGGGGCGCGGCAGGACGCGCGCGAACTGCGGCCAGATGCTGAAGATGATGTACGGTAGCGCCATGCCCACGCCCACGGACCAGAAGATGACGACCAGCACCACGAGGGACTGGGTGAAGGCCCAGCCCAGCACGCCGCCCAGCATGGGGCCGCTGCATGGCGTGGCTAGGAAGGTGGAGACAAGGCCCGTCAGATAGGATTGCAGGCGGGGATTGCGGCTGTCCGACCCGGCTTTCAAGTCGATGATGGGCAGCGTGAACACGCCCAGCATGGAAAGCCCCATGAGGAAGACCAGCACGAGCAGCACGAGCAGGATGCTCTCATGCTGATAGAGCTGGCCCCACATCATGTCCGCCGCGCCGAAAAGCAGGCCCAGAACGGTGAACAGCGTCAGCACCCCGGCGGAAAAGAGCAGGTTGTGCTCCCGAAAACGGCGCAGGCCCTCCTTGTCCGCCGTGCCGCCCATGAGGAGCAGGCCGCTGACCTTGAAGGTGAGCACCGGCAGCACGCAGGGCATGGCATTGAGCAGCAGACCGGCCAGCAGGCCCACCAGCACGGCCATGCCAAAGCTGGAGATCTCGAAGGTCTCAGCCTCGTAGCGCGGTTCCAGCACAAAGTCGAAATCCGCCGGTGCGGGCAGCGTCCCGTCCTGACGGCTGCGGCCCAGGAAGGCCTCCACGGACTGCGCCATAGTGTCGCCGCCAGAAGCGGAAAACTGCGGGCCGCTCTCGTAGGCGGCATCCGCCTCCACTGGCTGCCGGCGGGAAAGTTCCTGCCACTGTCCGTACCAGGGCTGTTGCGCGGCCTCCGGCCAGGGCAGCGCGGGCAGCTCGCCGCTCAACTTTTGATCCACAGGCAGGCAGTTCCGGGATGAACACAGCAGCAGGCTGATGTTCAGCTCATAGGAAAGCTGCTCCGCCGCCGGGCTGCCGTCCGGCAGGGCCTGTTCCTTCGCGCCGTCCGAAAGGGCCACGCTGCCGCCGGACAGGGGCATGGCCGCCCCGGACGGGAGGGCAACGCTCTGCCCCGCCGTGCCGGGCTGGCTGCCTTCCCCATCCGGCAACTCGGCGAAGAGCCGCACCGTATCTTCATACACAAAGACGGTGGCCTCGGGATCGTACATGTCTCGCTGCATGGCCCCGTCAGGATACCAGACCGGCAACGGCCTGCCGCCATCGACCGACAGCCGCAGCGTTGTAGGACGGCCCGCGTCCCCGGCCCTATGCGCATAGGCATGATATCCGCGCGGGATGGCCAGATCGACGACGAGCAGCCGTCTGCCGCCGTCCTGCGCCGCCTCCACCCGCACGCCGATATCCTGCGCGCCGGCGGGAGCCGCCACTCCCAGCAGCAAAAAGACAAGCAGCAGCACCAGCCGCACCTGCCAAAACTTCATATCATCTTTCATAGTTTTTCCAGGGATGGACTCCCCTCTCCCCTCTTGAGAGCATTTTCCGTTGGAAACGCGTCGCGCCTCCAACATACGGTCTGTCGTTTCGCGAAAAAACGCGGGTTTTCCGCCCGCTTCGGGCGGGCGGCGCTGTGCTGCCGCCGCGCTTTGCTTTTTCACTGGCAAGAACGCTCTCGTCTCAGCACGATACGCAGCGTGTTCCGACGGGCCCCTTCCCCCAGGGCCCCTTCCCCCGGCGTGCTCCCCTCAGGAGAAAGGGTAGCACGGGGGATGGCATATCGAATATTGATGCAGTAGCCTGCGGCCTGTGCGGGATCGCCGCGAACAGCCCCGGCAGGCGCGCTCTCCGGGCCGCCCTCCTCCGGCGGCTCCTAGCAGGGGAGGACACCCCCCTCTGAACGTTGCCCCTCCCTACCACAAAAAAAAAATTTTTTCCTCACCAAAAAAAGCGTTGACAAGCAGCGCCCCTGCGCGTAGAAGACAACTCACGCACAGCGGGTCATTAGCTCAATTGGTAGAGCAGCTGACTCTTAATCAGTTGGTTCGGGGTTCGAGTCCCTGATGGCCCACCAGAGAAAAACAGCCCTTGCGGTATCCCCGTGAGGGCTTTTTTCATACAGCGCCTGCGGAGGCGACATGCCCGCCCGGCGGGACGGCCCCTAACGGGGATGCCCGTTTCCGCCCCTGTCGGGAGCATATCCTCCCGGCTCCCGCCGCAACGATGCCCCGAAGGCTATCCGCGCATGAGCATTTTGCCTTTGAAAAAGGCAAAATACACTATGGAGCGCAGGCGGCAAGGAAGTGGGAAGTTTCACCCACAGCCTGCAGGAGCTGTTCCCGTATCTCGCGGGCCGATGCCGCCAGATCCACCGCGGCAAAGCGGAGTTCGTGCCCCTGGATGACGACGGCACCCTGTCTCCGCTCGCCCACTGCCGGATAGAGGAGCACCCCGGTGGCGGTATCGGCAAGCGCTTCCTCCCCTCCCTCCTGAGAGCGCAAGTAAACGTACATCTGATAAATATGGTCGCTGCGCAGCGTCTTTTCCCGATAATAGCCGCCCGCCAGCATGGCCGTGAACTTGGTATCGACGACGATACGCCTCCCCTTGCCTCGATGCGTCAGGATGATGTCGGCACGCATGCCGGGAAATATCTCGTTCATCCCCTCGCAGAGGTCCGACCGCTGCTGCCATTCCAGCGGCTTATTGGGATCGATCTGCCAGCCGTCAGGGGAAAGCGCCACATCATAAAAGCCCGCCACGCCCTTTTCAAACAGCTTCCGTAGCCAGTGCATATTCTCCCTGTCCGGGCGGGAAAGGAGGACATCCCCCGCCGATTCCGACGGCAGGGCAAAGTCGAAGATCAGGCGCGCCGCCGCCAGCATGGCGCCGTCTTCCGCGTCATGCCGGCCGATACGCTCACGGGATACCTCCTGACGCGTCGGCCGTTCCCCGCGTACGCCCATGTGCCGCAACGCGCGGCCCAGCGAACGGCAGCGACACGCCAGCTCTTCCCTGCGGACAAGCCCGGCGGCTTTTTCCAAAGCTGCCAGCACAAAACGGTTGCGCACCGTGTCCACGGTCAGCTCGTCATAGCGGCAGGCCACCTTGCCACGCTCCAACAGATGCTCTCGCTCCGTCCGCAGCAGATCGACGCGTCCCCGCAGACGGCACAGCACCTCTTCGCGATGCTGATAGCCCGGACGCAGACTGTGCCGGATGCGCTTTTCCACACGGCGGCACAGCAGTTCCGCCAGTATGTCCGGGAGCTCATCGGGCATGTCCTCCACTGCCACACGGGCGCTGTCGAGTTCCCGGAACAGCGGCGAGGCGTAGAGCATGAGCAGCCAGAGATTGCGTACAGGAATGGTGCCGATCTTCTCGCATTCGCCAGGGATGACCTCCCGTCTGCTGGAGGTCTGCATATCAGTATCCTTCCAGCAGCAATTTTTTGGCCTTGTAGGCCTTGTCCGGCGCATCGAACCAATATTCGTCAAGCAGCGGACCGATCTCCGTTGCCACGATTTGACGGAACCACTCCCCCGCATTTTCGATCTTGCTGTCGGCAGGTGGCGTGACATAGCTGTGCCCCACCCGGTACTGCGGCCCAAGGCCAGCCTCAAGGGCTATCGTGTCATTCAGCGTCTTAAGCTTTTGGCCTATCCTTTCGAGTTCATCCTTCGGCACGCCGCAATGCGCATGGACCCAGCCCCGCCATGCATCCGAAAAGACCGGCTCAAGCTCCATGAAGGTAAAACGGCGGCGCAACGCCAGATCCACCAGAGCAAGGGAGCGATCCGCGATGTTCATGGTCCCGATGATGTAGAGATTCGGAGGAAGGTAGACGCGCTCACCCTCCGCGTTACGGTACGCAAGCTCCAGCGCCGCATCGGGCGTCCGTTTGTCCGCCTCCAGCAAGGTCAGCATCTCCCCGAATATCTGGGCCGGATTGCCGCGGTTGATCTCTTCGATCAGGACGACATACACCTTGTCGGGGGACTTCCCTGCCATGTCCGCCATCTCGAGGAACGGCCCGTCACACAATGTGAGCCTGCCCTCGCCCGCCGGACGCCAGCCGCGGATAAAATCCTCGTAGGAAAGGTTCGGATGGAACTGTACGGCACGCAGGCGGCCGTCGTCGCGCTCTCCCATCAGGGCATAGGCCAGCCGCCGGGCCAGCCAGGTTTTCCCCGTGCCGGGAGGCCCCTGCAAGATCAGATTTTTCTTGTTGCGCCAGCGGGCAAGCATCATCTCCAGTTTTTCCCGCGGAACAAAGCACCCCTCCTTCAGGATGCGCTTCACGTCATAGCTGCCGGACGCATCAGCCGCCGACACGGCGGAGGCGGCAGACTGCATATCCGGAACTTCCGGGGCCGCTTTCCGGGTGGGGATTGCCTGCTCCCCTGCATAAGCGGCAAATGACAAGGCCGGAAAGGAATTGATGGAGGAGTCCGGTTTATGGAATTGCTCCGCAAGCTTGTTCCGCACTTCCAAATATTTTTCCGCGTTGCAGCACCCCGAGGAGGGATATTCTATGTGGATGCCACAGTATTTTTCGACATAGTTCCGGGACGGACTGTCCAGGGGCGGAAAGAACCAGGGGCGCGTCCAGTACAGCCCGATGCTGAGATTCCATCTGACATAGGGACGGGAGATCGCCTCATCATAGGCAGCGCAAAAGTCCGCCCTCGCCGCTTCCTCGCCGGAGTCGGCAAGGGCGATGGCCTTGGCGAACACGTCCCACAGCACGTCTATGTCGTCCTCCCCGCGCTCCCTGCTGTAGGCAAAAAACCACGACCTCTGATTATTGAGAAGAGGAATCCCGTCGAAATTATGCGGGACCTCCTCGGAAACGCCCAGTAGCCGGGCAAGCC
The DNA here is from genome assembly GCA_019118745.1 of Candidatus Desulfovibrio gallistercoris. GTDB lineage: Bacteria > Desulfobacterota > Desulfovibrionia > Desulfovibrionales > Desulfovibrionaceae > Desulfovibrio > Desulfovibrio gallistercoris. The sequence continues at coordinate 17,125 of DWYJ01000088.1, forward strand.
GTCCCGCCAGAAGACGCCGATTAGCCGATGTTATGCCTCGATTGAAAATACCGATCGTCGTGAAGGGACAAATGTCTTGCAAGGGGACGGACGTCCCATCCGCCAGCTTGTCCTGCAGGATGGAAAGGCAATCAACATCAGATGCGATCTTGTGGATGCCCTCGATCAGTTCCCCGCGCCTTTTCCGAAAGGTCAGGAGCTTGTCGGCTATCGCCATATAAAACACTGTCCAAGCGAACTCTTCCTTTGCTCCGGCTCTCTGTTCGGCCATATCGCGCACGTGAAGTTCCATACAGTTCCCCCTTTCGCTCTCCGGCCGCACAACGGATTTTCGTTCGCCTCGCCGGGGCAGAATGTCTCTTCGAAAAGCTCGCGCTCATCTCCCTACGCCAGAGGCTCGTCCGCCACGGGCAGGTTCGCGCACAGGCGGGCGCGGGCCTCTTCCGGCAGTTCGTCCACTTCTACCGGCGTGAAGCGCCGTACTTCCCGGCCGTCCGGCAGGCGGGCCATGCCCAGAAATTCCGCCCGCGGCCGCGAAAAAAGCGCGTGCTCCGACGGATAGAGCGTCCGATAAATGACGATGGGCGAATCGTCGCGGGTATCCAGTCCCTCGCCCACCACCTGATAATATTTTCCCTTGAAATGCCGGTATACTGCGGCCATATCTCCTCCCTCTCCGGGCAGGATGCGTCATCCCGCCCGCCGCAATTTTGCTTTTTTTGGGCATCGTGCCTTTGAAAAAGGCACGATGCGAGGCGGTACAGCGCCGCCCGGCCCAAACCAGGCGGCAAAACCACGTTTTTTCCGCGAAACGACAGGCCGTATGGTTTGGAGCGTAAAGCGCTTCAAACTGAAAATGCTCTAGGGCCTGTTAACACAAATTTTATTAATTATTTCAATATATACAGAAAGTCACATATTCCGCCTGCCCTGACGGGCAATACGCCCCTCGCCCCTGCTTTTCCCCTGATAAAAGCGCGCTGGGGAAGGGATGGGGGGCTTGGGGGGAAGGGGAACCCCTCGCTCTGCTGTCGATGCCCGTAAGGCTCCTGCGTCGCCTAACGGGCACGGCCCTGTGGGCCGCCTTTCGGTCGCGCTCTGC
>DWYJ01000089.1 GCA_019118745.1 Candidatus Desulfovibrio gallistercoris
TCCGACGCCGGACGGACGCTCGCCCCGCGCTTGCGCGGGGCAGCGGGAGGCCGAACGCCCGCTGCCGCGCGGCAGAGAGGAGGAAGGGGGGGCGGCTGACTTGTTCCTGAGAACCGTCAAGAATGGCTGCACCAACGCGGGGTACGGGGTTGTAGGGGGCAAGGGGCTGCGCAAGCCCCTGCCCCCTGCCGCCCGCCGCGTAGGCGACCACGCCCGGATGCCGGGCAAAAGCCGCCAGCCAGCGACGAAAAAAATGGAAAAAAGCAAAGCTCCCACCTCCGACGCCGGACGGACGCTCGCCCCGCGCTTGCGCGGGACAGCGGGAGTCCGAATGCCTGCTGCCGCGCGGCAGAAAGGAGGCAGGGGGGCGGCTGACTTGTTCCTGAAAACCGTCAAGGATGGCTGGCCCAACGCGGGGTTTGGGGTTGTAGGGGGCAAGGGGCTGCGCAAGCCCCTGCCCCCTGCCGCCCGCCGCGAAGGCGACCATACCCGGATGCCGGGCTGAAGCCACCAGCCAGCGACGGGAAAAAGAAAAAAAGAAAAGCTCCCACCTCCCGATACCGGACAACCGCCACCAGCCCGTGGCGGCAAAAACAGATACCGGCCTACTGACTAACTCAGTAAGTATCCAGCGTTATACATCATAAAAAATGATGTATAACTTGAGGGGATGGAGACTTCCCTCTCCTCTTGCCTACCTGTTTTCAGGTATCCATAAACTTTATGGAAGCGGGAAGGCCGCGTCCGGCAAGGCTTTTTTGGAAGGGGTGCCCGCAATGCCAGCAATGGCGGGGCTTGCTAGATTTTATTTTTAATTTCAGTATGTTGCTAATGCAAGATTTTTTTCTGCGTTGACAGGCAGGCGGGGGGTGGGCCATGTTGAGGGCACGCAAGTGCCGCAAGGCCTGACAGGGAATCCCGTGCAAAGCGGGAGCGGACCCGCCGCCGTAAATCACGTAGACCTGTTCCCCTCCAGCGCGTCACTGGCCCGCTGCCGGGCCGGGAAGACCGGGAACAGGGTGATGAGCCGGAAGACCTGCTTGCGTCGTCTCTGGGACATCCTCCGGGCAACGGGCATTTGCCGCGCGGGGAAGCAGGCGTGCCGCCCGCCGTCAGGACCGGCGGGAGGTACGTCCGGTCTTGAATCCGCCCATAACCATGAGGAAATGTCATGCCTGTCAGCATCGTCAAGCGCGACGGTACGGTCGCGCCTTTTGATTCCGTAAAGATCCTCAATGCCATTTCCCGCGCCAATCGTGCGGTGGAAGGGGAGGAGATGAGTTCCACGGATCTGCTGTTCCTGACGGGCAAGGTGTGCGCCAAGCTGGACGAGAAGGGCCTCTCCCACGTGGAAGAGATCCAGGACGTGGTGGAAGAGACGCTCATCCGCTACGACTACGCACGCACGGCCAAGGCATACATCCTCTACCGGGCGGAGCATGCCAAGCTGCGCAATGCCGAGTCCTACCTCATGGAGATCTACAAGACCCTGACCTATGCCCCGGCCCGCGAGGAGGACATCAAGCGGGAAAATGCCAATATCGACGGGGATACGGCTATGGGCACCATGCTCAAGTACGGTTCCGAGGGGGCCAAGTACTTCACGGACAACTACGTCCTGCCCAAGGACGCCTCGGCCGCGCACCGCAATGGCGATATCCATATCCATGACAAGGATTTCTACATGCTCACGGAGACCTGTTGCCAGATAGACCTTATCCGGCTGTTCCACGACGGGTTTTCCACCGGGCATGGCTACCTGCGCGAGCCGCAGTCCATTGAAAGCTATGCCGCGCTGGCCTGCATCGCCATCCAGGCCAATCAGAACGAGATGCACGGCGGCCAGAGCGTGCCGCACTTCGATTACTGCATGGCCGGGGGCGTGGCCAAGACCTTCCGCAAGGAATACGCCCGCGCGCTCACCTCGTACCTGCGCATCCGGGCCGACATGCCCGCCGAAGAGGCCCGCGCCCTGACCGAAAAGCTCCGCGTGGCCACCGGCGACGGCATACGCCTGAACAACTGCGATGAATTCGGCCGCCGGGAAGAGGAGCTCGTCTCCGAGGACATGCGCCCGCTGCTGCGGGCGGCGCACGCCTACGCGGCGGAAGAGGCGCTTGCCTGCACGGACCGCCGTACCTATCAGGCTATGGAAGCTTTCGTGCACAATCTCAACACCATGAACTCCCGCGCCGGGGCTCAGGTGCCGTTCAGCTCGGTCAATTACGGCACGGACACCTCCCCCGAAGGCCGCATGGTGGTGAAAAATCTGCTGCTGGCCACGCAGGCCGGCCTGGGCGGCGGGGAAACCTCCATTTTCCCGGTGCAGATCTTCAAGGTCAAGGAAGGGGTGAACTACAATCCCGGCGACCCCAATTACGATCTGTTCCAGCTGGCCATAGCCACTTCGGCCATGCGGCTCTTCCCCAATTTCAGCTTCATCGACGCGCCGTTCAACCTGCAATACTACGACGGCAGCTATAATTCCGAAGTGGCCTACATGGGTTGCCGTACCCGCGTGCTGGGCAACGTATACGACAAGAGCCGGCAAGTCACCTGCGGCCGCGGCAATCTGAGCTTCACCTCCATCAACCTGCCGCGTCTCGGCCTGGAAGCCCGCGGCGACGTGGCGGCCTTCTACCGCCTGCTGGACGAAAAGATCGATCTGGTCTTCCGCCAGCTCATGCACCGCTACAAGATCCAGGCGGCCAAGAAGGTGCGCAACTATCCCTTCCTCATGGGCAACGGCATCTGGCTGGATTCGGAAAAGCTCGGCTGGGAGGACCGCGTGGGCGAGGTGCTCAAGCACGGCACGCTCACGGTGGGCTTCATCGGCCTTGCCGAGACGCTCAAGGCGCTCATCGGCGTGCATCATGGCGAGAGCGAGGAGGCCCAGCGCCTGGGGCTGGACATCGTGGCCCACATGCGCAAGCGCTGTGACGACGAATCCGAGGCCACCGGCCTCAACTTTTCTCTCATCGCCACCCCCGCCGAAAGCCTGAGCGGGCGCTTCGTGGCCATCGACCGCCGCCGTTACGGCGAGATCCCCGGCATCACGGACAGGGAGTATTATACCAATTCCTTCCATGTGCCGGTGTACTTCCCCATCCGCGCCTTCCGCAAGATCCAGATCGAGGCGCCGTACCATGCCTACACCAATGCCGGGCACATCACCTATGTGGAGCTGGATGGGGATACCTGCAAAAATCTCAAGGCGTTTGAAGACATCATCCGCTACATGCACGATCAGGGCGTGGGCTACGGCTCCATCAATCACCCGCTGGATCGTGACCCCGTGTGCGGTTATGTGGGCGTCATCAATGATCAGTGCCCCCGTTGCGGCCGTCGCGACGGCGAGCCGATCAGTGAGGAGAAACTGCGCGAATTGCGCCGCCGTTTCCCCGGGATGCCCCAGGCCCCGTGTCATTGTCATCATGAGCAACACTAAACGAGAGGAGGAGTTTGCGACATGCTGATGCCGTCCAAATTGAAAGAACCCCAGCCTGCCCTGCAGGAAAAACTGGTGGGTGAAGGCGTGGCCTTTGAAAGGGTGCGCCGCATCACCGGGTATCTGGTGGGCACGCTGGACCGCTTCAACAATGCCAAGCGCGCCGAAGAGCACGACCGGGTCAAGCATGCCTGATCTGCGGGTGAGCGGCATTGTGGAAGAGTCCGTGGTGGACGGGCCGGGGGTGCGCTTCGTGGTCTTCACGCAGGGCTGCGAACACCATTGCCCCGGCTGCCATAATCCGCACACCCATGCCCTTGACGGCGGCACTATGATGCCAACGGACGCCATATTGGCGCGCTTTGACGAAGACCCTCTGCTGAGCGGCATCACCTTTTCCGGCGGGGAACCCTTCCTGCAGCCGGAAGCGCTGGCCGATCTGGCCGAGGCCGTCCATGCGCGCGGCAAGGACGTGATGGTCTATTCCGGCTTTACCTTCGAGCAGCTGCTCGAACAGGAAGGGCAGGACCCTGCGGTGCGCCGTCTGCTGGAGCAGGCGGACATCCTGGTGGACGGGCCATACGTGGAAAGCCGCCGCAACCTGGAGTTGGAATTTCGTGGCAGCGACAATCAGCGTCTTTTGAACAGGGAGGCCATGCGCCGCCTGCGGGAAGCCCGGAAGGCCGCTCCCGTTGCCAAGGCGGATGCCGGCGTCTGAGACGCCAGCCTCCAAATGTACATGTGGAGGGCATTCTCCCCGGGTGGGGAATGCCCTCCGTCGTTATTCGGCCGGCGGGCTGCCCGCAACTATCGGACGGCAACAGCACCAGCCCTACAACCGACTAATAAAAAAATTCCTGAAAAGGCTAATAGCTCTAAATAGAAAAGCTGGTTTGACCGATAGACGTAAAAAGCAGGCAAACATGCTGACGGCAAAACAGCGAAACAATTTTTCTTCCCTTTTTGCCTTGGGACGAACTCTCACCCCCCTGAGAAAGTGCCTTGTGATGACTCCGTTTTGCGCAGCGGCAAAAAAGATGAAGGAATATGGGCTCGGTTCATGAGGGATCGACAGATACCGGAGGGTGCATGCGGTTAAATCTGACAAGGAAGATCGGGGGCGGTTTTGCCATCCTGATCATTTTTACCTGTATCGTCTCGTACATCGCCATCAATGCCATGTACAGCGGCATCCGGGTCTCCGAGGATACCGCGGCGGACAGTATGCCAAAGCTGGTGGCGTTGAACGGCATCCAGGGCAATCTTCTGCTCGGCAGCTATCAGACGCGCGTCTTTTTTGAGACGGGCGACATGCAAAGTTTCCAGCAGGGGCAGGACTACCTGAAAAAGGCAAAGCAGTGCTTCGATGAGTTTGTGGCGCTCAATGACGCGTATCCCGAAGCTGAGGGCAATGCCTTTGAAGAAAGCTTCAGCAAGCTGTACGCCGTTTACCTGGACGCCACGCAACAGGGCCTGGACATCAGCCGCAAGACCGACGCCGCCACGCAGGACATGCTGAAGAGCGCCGGCGTCGCTCTGGGTATGGTGGAAAAGCTCGTGAGCACTATGGGCGAGACCCAGCGCACCTTCCTGGAAGAGTACAATATGGCCGCAGTCGCCCAGTACTCCCACAATATCGTGGACATGAGCGATATCGGCATGCGGGTGCAGAACGTGCAGCGTGAGCTGCTGCTGGCCGAACGCCGCAGGGACATCAAGGCCTTCAAGGAGCTCGCCGGGACGCTTGCCGGCATCGATGCCGACGCCAAGAAGATCCGGGAGCGCCTCCTGCGCGAAGAGTGCCGCCAGATGTTCGATGAGGCGGCCAAGTCCTTTGCGAGTTTTGGCGCGGCGGTCAACAAGCTGATCACCTTCCAGATCCGGAGCGCGGAGCTCAACAAGGAGCGGGTGGACAGCTATAATGCCGCCTACCGCGAAGCCGCCGCCATGACGGACTTTTTGTCCCGGCACACCATCGAAGACGTCCAGGGCACGTATAAGCTGCTCAGCAACTCCACCAGGGTCGTCGTGGGCGCCGTGGTGGTCATCCTGCTGTTGGGCATCCTGCTTGCCTTCACCATCACCCGCATGATCACCGGCCCGCTTGCCCGTACCCAGAAGTTTGCCCAGGCCGTGGCCCAGGGCGATCTGGATCGGGAGCTGGACGTGGTGAGCTCGGATGAAACGGGCATGCTTGCCGATGACTTGCGTCTGATGGTGCGTAACCTCAAGCAGAAGATCGCTGAAGCCAACCAGAAGACCGAAGAGGCCCGTGAAGCGTCGGAACGCGCGCAGGTGGCCACGGCGCACGCGCAGGAAGCCGTCAAGCGGGCCGAGACCGCCCGCCGGGACGGCATGATGAGCGCGGCGGGCAATCTGGAAGGCAGCGTCAACATCATCAGTTCGGCTTCGGTGGAACTTTCCGCCCAGATCGAGCATTCCACGCAAAATGCCCAGGAAGTGGCCCAGCGCCTGCAGGAAGTGGCGACGGCCATGAACGAGATGACCGCCACGGTGCAGGAAGTGGCCCGCAACGCCTCCACCGCCTCCACCATGTCCGCCCAGGCCCGTGAACAGGCCATCAAGGGCAAGGACGTGGTGCGCCGTTCGCTCAAGAGCACGCAGACCCTGCACACCCTTTCCGTCAAGCTCAAGAGTGACATGAGCGACCTGCAGGAAAAGACGGCGGCCATCACCGGCATCATGAGCGTCATCAGCGATATCGCGGATCAGACCAACCTGCTGGCCCTCAATGCGGCCATCGAAGCGGCCCGTGCCGGTGAGGCCGGACGCGGCTTTGCCGTGGTGGCCGATGAAGTGCGCAAGCTGGCTGAAAAGACCATGACGTCCACGGCGGATGTGGAAAAGGCCATCTCCGCCATCAATATCAGCATGAATGAAAGCCTGCATGCTGTGGAAACGGCAGTGAACCAGATCGAGACGTCTACTGAGCTGGCCTCACAGGCGGAACAGTCGCTGGAGAGCATCGTCCGTGATGCGGAAAATGCCGCCAACGAGATCCAGTCCATCGCCACGGCCAGCGAGGAACAGTCGGCCACCAGCGATGAGATCAACAATTCCATCAACAACGTCAACGAACTGACCAGCCGCTCCTCGGCCGCCATGAGCGAATGTGCGCAGGCGGTGAGCGAGCTTGCGCGGCAGTCGCAGGAACTCAATACGCTTGTGGAAAACATGAAGGCCGGGTAGACCTCGGTCTTGCGCGAAGCGTGAGGGGGGCGTCTTGCGGGGCGTCCCCCTTTTTTCTTTCTTTTTTCTTATTTCTGCCGCTGACTGGATGCTTCAGCCCGGCATCCGGGTGTGGTCGCCTGCGCGGCGGGCGGCAGGGGGCAGGGGCTTGCGCAGCCCCTTGCCCCCTACGACCCCAAACCCCGCGTTGGGGCAGCCATCCTTGACGCGTGATCCACGTGCGGAGAGCGTCCCCCTTCCTCCTCTCTGCCGCACGGCAGCGGGCGTTCGGACTCCCGCTGCCCCGCTCAAGCGCGGGGCGAGCGTCCGTCCGGCGTCGGAGCTTCCGCCCCTTTCGGGGCGGCGATCTCCTCCGCGCCCTGCCGCGCTTACATCAACAAGGCAGAATCGTTGTTCCTGCTTTGCAAGCGGGACGTCGTCCCTTGCTGTAGAGTGGGAAAACGGCTTTCCTTTGTTGAGTCGGTGCACTGTGCCGGAAAGGCGGTCCCGGGAATAGAAGATTACTTCCCGCCGCTCAACGTGCAGACCGAAAACATCCCGCCTCACCAGCGAGGCGGGGCGCGGAGGCGATCCCCGCGCAGCGGGAGCGCCGCAGCAGGCGCGCATATCGCCCGCGAAGCGGGAAGATGCGCGCCGATTGCCCCTGCGGCGAGCGGCGGACAGGGAACGCGACATGCGATAGCGACGCCCTCCGCCACACGGACAAGGGGAGTACGGGGGTCGTAGGGGGTGTAGAGGGGCTTGCCCCTCTCACCCCCTGCCGCCAGCCGCGCAGGCTACCACACCCGGATGCCGGGCTGAAGCCGCCAGCCAGTGGCAAAAAAATCGCTTGCATGCCGTAAAAGCAAAGAAAATTACTTTCTCCCAGTCAGAAGGGAATCTTCATGCCGGAGAAGACGCTTCCCCGCTCAACGCAAAAGCCGAAAAAAATCCCACCAGCCCAGCGAGCCGGGGCGCGGAGGCGATCCCCGCGCAGCGGGAGCGCCGCAGCAGGGGCGCATATCGCCCGCGAAGCGGGAAGATGCGCGCCGACTTGCCCCCTGCGGCGAGCGGCGGACAGGGAACACGACATGCGACAGTGACGCCCTCTGCCACACGGACAAGGGGGAGTACGGGGGTCGTAGGGGGTGTAGAGGGGCTAGCCCCTCTCACCCCCTGCCGCCCGCCGCGCAGGCGACCACGCCCGGATGCCGGGCTGAAGCCGTGAGCAAACAGCAGAAATAAGAAAGAAAAAAAGAAAAAACGCAAAAAAAGATGCCGCCGGAAGGCGACCACGCCCAGGCTCTGGGCGGTAGCCGCCATCCAGCGACAAGCGGAAGAAAGAAGAGAAAAAACTACCCGACGACGCGCGGCAGGGTCACGGCGCCCTGCGGCATGACCGTGGTGGGCACGGCCAGACTGCCGCCGTGGAAGCCGGCGGCCAGTTCCAGCGCCTTGTCCAGACTGGGCACGACGTGCAGACGGGTGGAGACAAAGAGAGCCGGATCCATGTCCGCCACGAGGATGACGTTATGCCGTTCCGCGGCTTCCGCCAGCAGGAAGCCCACATAACCGCCGATGGAGAAGGTCTCCCGCAGGGCCGCCTCCCGCGCGTGGTGATCGGGGTAGGCGGTGAGCTGCCGTTCCGTCTCGGCATTGCCGAAGCCGTCGGGATTGCGGGCCAGCAGGATCATGGTGCCGCCCTCTTCCACGGCCGCCAGCGCGTTGCTGAGGAGCTTGATCTCCTGGAAGACGTTCATGTCGCGAGGCGCGCCGCCCGCACTGGCCACCACCAGGGGCGTGCGGCGGGCGATGTCCACGCGGTCCATGCGGTCGACCAGCGCGCAGGCCGCACGGTGGGCCGCCAGCCACTGCCCGGCAAAGGCGGCGATGATCTCGGCTTTGGCGTTGGTGATGACGTTGAGGCTGAAGCAGGGCTTGAGCAGGGCCGCGCCTTCGGCAAGGTCGGCCTGGAAGATGTTGTCCTCAAGGATGCCCGCACGCACGAGCGGATTGGTGCCGCTGTCCGCCGCGGCATTGAAGGCAAGATGATGGTGACGCTGGATGGTCTCGTAGCCGCAGATGCCGGGCACCAGCATCTTGGGCCCGCCGCCGAAACCGGCGAGGAAATGGAAGACCACGCCGCCGCAGAGGATGATCTTGTCCGCTTCCAGCGCGGTCTTGTTGACCACGATGGGCGTACCGCGCGAGGTCGTGCCCACCTGGACGAGGTCGGCATCCTCGCGGCACTGATGGTCCACGATGCGGATGCGGCCGGCCACATCGGCGGAGACGAGGCGGGCATGCTCTTCCGGCGTATGGCGGCGATGCGCGCCCGTGGCCACCAGCAGGGTCATGTCCGCGTCGGGGATGCCGCAGGCGCTGAGCGCGGCCACCACTTCCGGCACATAGACCTGCGGCGACTGCCAGAGGCGGGAAATATCGGGGATGACGATGCAGACCTTGTCCCCGGGCTTCACGATGGCCTCCAGAGTCGGAGAATCCACGGGCTCGCGCAGGGCGCGGCGCACCACCTCCGCCGGCGGCAGAGACGGCAGGTCCACGGCATTGGGCAGCACTTCGGCGGCAAGGCAGCCATCGGGCACATCAAGGAAGCATTCGCTATCGCCGTATTTCAGGGCATGTCTGGACATGAGGAAACTCCGTCGCTGAGGTGAAAGAAAGCCCTATCCAAGCCGACGATGCGCGCCATGTCAAGCGGAGCTCTCCGCAGCGGGGCCCGCACGCCGGAAAACAGCGGGCTGCCCCGCTCACGGCAGGGACAGCCCGCGCAGTCTGCGTATCGGATGACCTCCGGCAAGGCCGGGTTCCGGGGAAGCTCAAAGGCGAAAGACGCCGCGCGAAAGGTCCTCCGTCCGTTGCCGGGCGATCCAGCGGTCCACCAAGGGGATGCCCTTGTCGTCATCCACATCCAGCCAGTGGATGGGGCCTTCCCGCAGGGGCAGGACGGCATGGCGGATAAAGCGCATATGGATATTGGCGCTCATTTCGCGCCTGCTGCGGTTCAGCGTCACGCAACGAGCCGCGGCAAAAAAGTTGGCGCTCTCCTCCTGCTCGTCCTCAAGCGCGAGATAAAGGAGCATGAGCGTGGAGGGGTCTATCTGCATGTCTTTCAGCAGCGGGTCATCGTGCAGCCGCACGAAGGCGCCGCCGGCGGAGATGTCCACGATCTCGGTGCGCGCCTTCATCTCCGGCGTGTACCGGGCAATGGAGTCCAGCATGACCGCCCCCTCCACCGGCAGCATGGGCGCGAACCAGAAGCAGGCCGCATAGAGCTGCTCCGGCGAGACGCAGTACCGCGCATGCCGTCTCAATTCGCGCTGCACGCAGCGAAAAGGCGTCTTGATCCGCAGGGCGAGGAGCTCTTCACCGGCGTCCGGCCAGATGGCCGCGGCTCCCGCCGGCGCAGGGCCAACCTCCATGACCGCCGTCCTGCTGTAAAAGCCGTAGCGGCGTCCCGTGAGCCGTTCCTGCGTCGTCAGCAGCAGGTCGCTTGCCGAAAGCGGCATGCGCATGTCCACCCCTTCGACCACCTGACCGGCTTCCGGCTCCCGCACCTTGAAGTACAGGCTGCATTCCTGCTGCGCAAAGGACTGGGGCAGCGCAGCCGCCCGGCACAGCAGCGTGGCGCGGTCCCTGTCCATCTCGAGAAGGCGGCACTCCACCGGGCCCAGCTCGCGGGGCCGGTCAGGATAGCTCAGACAGAGGAATGCCCGCTGCTGTATGGCGCACAGCAGGGCCGTCGTGATGGGCGGACACCACAGGCAAAGGTTGTCGTCATGTGCGGAAAGCTGGGTTTGATCTGTCGTCATGACACGCTCCTTGTCGAGGTGTAGCCCATGCCGCAGACGCTGTAAAGTCAAGCTGTTACCCGCTTGCGGACCGTGCCCTGAGTCCTGACCGGCGTGTCGAAAAAAGAAAAACGCCCCGGCGGGGAAGCCGGGGCGTGAGCGTATGCGTTACGGATGGTGCCGCGAGAGCATTTTCAGTTTGGAACGCCTGGCGTTCCAAACCATACGGCCTGTCGTTTCGCGGGAAAAGCGCGGCTTTTCCGCTCACTTTCGGCCGGGCGGCGCTGTGCCGCCGCCTCGCGTGTTATCTTTTTCAAAGATAAAACGCTCTAGCGAGAAGCGTCCGGCGAGCTGCCGGACGCCGGCGTGGCCGGAGCCGCCGCGGCCCCTTCCGGCGTCAGCAGCAGTTCGCGGCAGGCCTCAGGGGCAAGGTACTTGCGGGCCGCCTCCTGCACGTCGGCAGGCGTGAGGCGGGAGGCCTTTTCCAGCACGTCCCGCCGGAAGGTCTCCGGCAGGCCGAGGATGGCCAGGGTGGCGCTTTCCGTGGAGCGCGCCCCGAGGCTCTGGCGGCCGCGGTAGTACTCCCCTTCCAGACGGTTGAAGCCCTTTTCCAGCAGGGCCGCGGGCAGGGGCTTCTGCCGCACGTCCTCGATAATCCCGGCAAAACCCTTGCGCGCCTGCTCCACCTTGTCGGGCGTCGTCCCGATATAGAAGGCCATGAGACCGGCTTCCGGCAGGCTCTGATAGAAGGACGTCACGGTATAGCCGAGGCCCTGCTCGTCACGCATCTTGCTGAACAGCAGGCCGCTCTGTCCCGAAAGGATGGCGTCCAGCAGCATGAGCGCGGGCGCGTCGGGGTGATCCTGCGGCACCGTGGGGAAGACCTGCAGCAGATAGGCCTGATTGCGGCCCGGCGCATGGATGCCCAGCGTCTTCTCCTCTGTCCAGCGGGGACTGCTCACCCCGCCGGAGGACGCGGCGGCAGGCACGGGCAGCTGTGCGGCCCAGGCCTTGACGGCGGCCGGGTCGAAATCCCCGGTAAGGGTGAGCACCCACGGCAGGGAGGACTGGCGCTTCCAGTAGTTCACCAGATTCTCCCGCGTGAAGCTGTCCAGGTTGGCCGGCATGCCGAGGCTGTCGAAGCCGTAGCAGTGCTGCGGGAACAGGAAAGGCCGCACCCGCGCGAAGAGCAGCGCCTGCGGATTGTCCTGCCGCCGGGCAAGAGCGGCCTTCATGTTCTGCACCTGGCGCTCCATATCCTTTTTTTCAAAGCGCGGCGAGCGCAGCAGGCTGTCGAGCTGCTGGAAATACTCGTGCGTGAAGCGGGCCGGACCGCTCATGTCCACGGCAAAGGTCTGCAAACCGGCAGAGGCGGAGAGCTGCGCCGCCCGTTCCGAGAACCAGCGTTCCACGGCCTGCGCGTCCTTGTCGCCGTAGCCGTCGGTCAGCGTGCGGGCCGTCAACTCGGCAAGGCCCTGATGCTGCGGCACGAGCAGAGCATTGCCGCCGCCCTGCCGGAAGCTGAGCGCCACATAGGGCACGGTGGCGTCCCGTTGCAGGATGAGCGTGCGCCCCTGCCCCAGGTCGATGGTCTGGGATGCCGCCGCACCGGCTTCCGCCGTCGGAGCGGCGCTCTCCGCCGCCGCGGCCTTCCAGTTGCGGTCAAGGATGGCTTCCAGATCCGGGATCTGGACATCCTGCGGCACAAGGACGCGTACCCGCGCCCGTTCCGGACGTATCCACTGCCGCAGGGCTTCTTCCAGACGCAGGCCGTCCACCGTGGACAGGGCGCTGCGCAGGTTGCGCTCGCCTTCGCGGCCGCCCAGCTCGAACTGCACCGTTCCCCGCCACGAGGCCAGCCCGTTGAGGGTCTCCCCGACGCGGTCCACGGAGTCGGCCAGATTGAAACGGGCGCGCTCGATGGCGTCTTTCGGGAAGTCCTTGCCGCTCAGACCGGCAAGATCACGCGTCAGGCCATCCCAGAAGCTTTCCAGATTGTTCATGTCCAGCGTGGCCGTCAGATAGACGAGCCCCGCCCGCTTGAGCCCCATGTTGCCCATGGCGATGCTGTCCACGAGGCGCTTTTCATACTGATACTTGCGGTAAAAGGTCGAGGTGCCGTCCCCGCCGAGCACATAGGTCAGCACGTCCAGATCCACGGAGCGGATATCCGGCAGACCGGGCACGGGCAGGGAAAGCCCGAGGTAGACCTTGCTCCACGGGCCGCGCACGACCTCCACGCGAGGGCCGCCGGGCGCATGGATGAGATCCACCGGAGCCGGGGCCGTCAGATCGGCGGTGTTCTTCAGCCCGCCGAACAGCTTTTCGGCGTGGGCAAGCACCTGCTGCGGCTCGATGTCGCCCGCCACCAGCAGCAGCATGTTCTGCGGCTGGTACCAGGTGGCGATGTAGTCGCGCAGATCCTGCACCGTGACGGCCCGGATGGTCTCCTCAAAGCCGATGATGGGACGCCCGTAGACGCTGTTTTTCAGGCCCGCCACCTGCAGGGATTCGAACAGACGCCGGCGCGGTTCGTCATCATCGCCCTGCAGCTCGGAAACGATCACGTTCTTTTCGCTTTCCAGCTCCTCGGCGTCCAGGGTGGCGTTGAAGGCCATGTCCCGTACCACGTCCATGCCCGTCCGCCAGTGCTTGGCGGGCATGTCCGTCAGATAATAAGTCATGTCGAAGGACGTGGCGGCGTTGAGGTAACCGCCCAGCTCCTCCACGTCCTGCGCGATCTGGCCCTTGGGACGGTCTTTCGTCCCCTTGAAGACCATGTGCTCGAGCACATGGCTGATGCCGGCCTGATCAGGCCGCTCGTTGGCCGAACCCGTCCCCACGTAAAGGCGGGTGCAGACCAGCGGGAAACGTGCATCCTTGATGATATAGACCGTCAGGCCGTTTTTCAGGCGAGTCAGCATCTCCTCACCCTGCTTCAGATGGTGGACGGCGGCGCCGGCGTTGCCGGACGTCTCGGATGCGGCGGCTGCCCGTTCCGGCGTGAGGGCGAAGCCCAGCGCCATGCAGACGGTGAGCCAGCCTGCCAAAAGTGTTTTCGTCATAGGATCTCCCCGGCACTGTCGTGCCGTCAATGTTGGAACAGTTCATCTTACCTGCGGCCCGCAGGGCTGGCAAGCGGCAAGATGCCCGCGACGCCCGCCCTGCCGCCGCTTGCTGCCGACGCTCTAAGACTCTTTCATCTCAGGCCGATAAGAAGTATTTGGAGGCAGGCGGCTGGAATGGCCGCGCCGCTCCCCTTCGGAGGTAAGAGAATGAAACTGGCCGTCAAACTGAGTCTGAGCGTCGCCCTGAGCGCCTGCGGCGCCGTCGTGCTTGCCCTGCTCTCGTATCTGGGAGCCGACGCTATCCGGCAGTCGGTTGCCGATGTTTCCCGCACCGTCATGCCGACCGCTGCCGCATCCGGGCATCTGGCGGCCCTACTGGGCGATCTGCGCGCCGTGGAGCTGCAGATGGCCTTTGCCCCGACGGAAACGGCACGGCAGGAGGCAGCCCGGCAGGGCAGCGAACTGCTCGACGGTCTGCGCAAGGCCGTCAGCGCCTTCCCCGTGCAGCCCGAGGCCGTGAGATCCGGCGATGGTCAGGCCATCGTCCAGCAGGCCCGCACGCTTTCCGAAGAGCTGCGCCGCAAGACCGCCTTTGACGCCGCCGCGGAAGAATCCGCCTATCCCCGCTACTGGGGCGTGTGCAAGGCCACGCTCGACCACTATATGGACGGCTACGGGCAAGCCGCCGCTCTGCTGGAACGCCGGCAACAGCTCTCGCCGGAAGAGATGCAGCAAGTGGTCTTCTCGCAGAACGGCAGCACCTACCGGGCGGCCCGCGACCTTCTGGTGGAGCTCTTCGCCCGCAGCAGCCGCATTGCGGAAGAGCGCGCCCAGGCCTCCCTGCACCGAACGGAAACGACCCAGGATTACATCCTGCTGACGCTCGCCATCACCGTGATCGTCACCGTCATATTCACCGCCTGGATCATCCGGGACACCCTGCGCAAGCTGGGCAAGGACCCGGACGAACTCATGGCCGTGACCGACCTCATCGCCCAGGGACGGCTGGATATCGCCGACGACGGCGAATCCTACGGCGTCTTCGCCAACATCATCAAGATGTCCATCAACCTCTTCGAGCATATGCGCAAGGCCCAGGACGAGGCCTACAAGGCCTGGGAAGAGTCCGCCGTGGCTCAGGAGGCCATGCAAAAGGCTGAAGCCGCCCAGGCCTACGCCGAGCGTGCCCGCAAGGAAGGCATGCTCAACGCCGCCACCCAGATATCCACCATCGTGCAGACCCTCACCGCCGCCATCGAACACTTCTCCCAGCAGATCACCCAGGCGCGTGAAGGCTCCTCCACCCAGGCCGCCCGCATCACCGAGACGGCCGCGGCCATGGAGCAGATGAACACGTCCGTGACCGATGTGGCCCATAACGCCGATGCCGGGGCCGAGGCCGCGCAGGAGACCCGTAAAAAGGCTGAACAGGGCCGCGAGACCGTCAATCGCTGCGCGGCCAGCATCAACAATGTGCGTGACCATGCCGCCGCGCTCAAGGGCGATATGGAAGCCCTCGCCCAGCACGCCAGCAGCATCGGCGAGATCATGGGCGTCATCAGCGATATCGCCGACCAGACCAACCTGCTCGCCCTCAATGCCGCCATCGAGGCCGCCCGCGCCGGTGAAGCCGGGCGCGGCTTTGCCGTGGTGGCCGACGAGGTGCGCAAGCTGGCCGAAAAGACCATGTCCTCCGCCGGGACCGTACATACCGCGGTGACCAGCATCCAGCAGAGCACCCGTACCAGCGTCGAACAAATGGAAGTCTCCATGAAGCTGGTCGAAGAATCCACCGAGCTTGCCGAAGCCTCGGACGCCGCCCTCGTGGACATCGTGAACACCATCGGGCGGGCCGTGGATCAGGTGAAGGCCATTGCCGACGCCAGCGAACAACAGTCCACCTCCAGCACCGCCATCACGCGGAACATCCAGCACGTCAGCGATATCGCCGAAGGCAACGCACAGGCCATGCTGGATGCCGCCAACAGCCTCCTCGACGTCATGGAGCAGGTGCAGATCCTGCGCGATCTGGTGGACGAACTCATCGAAAAGTCCGGCGATACCCGCGGCAGGCAGCCCCAGGCAGCCGCACAGCCGGATATACCGCTGGACGCCAAGTCCTAGTATCTGAAAGGACTGTTTTTTTGCGGGGGAAAGGAGGAGGCTTTTTGCAAAAAGCCCCCTCCTTTCCCCCGCGCCCCCTTTCCTCCCGCAAAAAATCTCGTTCTGGAGGATGGCGGACGACGCGCCCCGACAGACCGTCCCCCGGACGCAGGTCCCCCGGCGATATGGCGAAAACGCCTCTCAGGGGCGATGTCTCTTCACGGCGTGGAACGTGTCAGCCGGGACACGTCCTTTTTTCCTCATGACATAACTGGACGGGAGCCGGGGAAAGCCTGTGCGCCACGACAGGGAGATGCTCTTCGGACGTAGACTCCGGCGATATGCCGGAAACGCCCCACAGGGGCGAGGTCTCTTCACAACGTGGAGCTTGTCAGTTGGATCACGCCGCTTTTTTCTTCATGATACGACTATCGGGAACTAAGGAACGCCTGTGCGTCACGACGGCGTGACATTCGCGTAATAAAGCGCGTTGGGGGAAGGGATGGGGGGCGAAGGGGAACACCCTTGCGCGCTAGCGAGCGACCCAACGGGCGGCCCTTAAGGCCGTGCCCGTTAGGCGACGCAGGAGCCTTACGGGCATCGACAGCAACGCAGGGGGTTCCCCTTCCCCCCAAATAAACAATGAGTAGACAGCGGCAACAGAGCTAGCCGCCGAGGTAGGCTTCCTTGACCTTGGGATTTTCCAGCAGTTCCTGTCCGGTCCCTTCCAGCACCACGCGGCCCACTTCCAGTATGTAGGCGTAATGGGCCACGTTGAGGGCCGCATAGGCGTTCTGTTCCACCAGCAGGACGGTCATGCCCTGTTCATTGATGCGGCGGACGATGTTGAAGATCTCCCGCACCAGCAGCGGCGCGAGGCCCAGCGAGGGTTCGTCCAGCATGAGCATGTCCGGCCGGCTCATGAGCGCCCGGCCCACGGCCAGCATCTGCTGTTCGCCGCCGGAAAGCGTGCCGCCTTTTTGCCAGAGGCGCTCGCGCAAACGGGGGAAAAGCTCGTACACGCGCTCCATGTCCGCCTTGATGCCGTCGCGGTCGCTGCGGGTATACGCGCCGAGCAGCAGGTTCTCCTCAACGCTCAGGTGCGGCAGGATGCGCCGTCCTTCCGGAGAGAGGGAGATGCCCCGGCGCACCATGTCCTCCGGCTTGAGGCCCATGAGGGAAACGGGCGTATCGCCTTCCCGGCGGGTGAAGAGCATCTCGCCGCTGATGGTCTTGTTCAGTCCGGCGATGGAGCGGATGATGCTGCTCTTGCCGGCGCCGTTGGCGCCCACCAGCGTCACGATGCTGCCGCGCCGGATGGACAGATTCACACCCTGTACGGCCTGGATCCCGCCGTAGCGTACATGCAGGTCACGAATTTCAAGCATGGGTCACCTCGTCACCCAGATAGGCGCGTATCACTTCGGGATTGCTGCGAATGGCGTCGGGATCGCCTTCGGCGATGAGCGAGCCGTATTCCATGACCCAGATGTAGCTGCACACGCCCATGACGACCTTCATGTCATGTTCGATGAGCAGGATGGTCAGATCGAACTCGTCACGGATATGACCGATGAAGTGCATGAGTTCCAGACTTTCCTGCGGGTTCATGCCTGCCGCGGGCTCGTCGAGCAGCAGCATCTTCGGTTCCGTAGCCAGGGCGCGGGCGATCTCCAGACGGCGCTGCGCGCCATAGGGCAGGCTGCACGCCTTTTCGTCCTTGTAGGCGAGCAGATCCAGCCGTTCCACCAGGCGCAGGGCCTTTTCCCGGATGGCCTCTTCCTCGCGGTAGTACATGGGCAGGCCCAGCGGGGCCATCCACCACGGCCAGCGGCGGCGCACATGGCAGCCCACCATCACGTTTTCCAGCGCCGACATCTGAGCGGAAAGCCGGATGTTCTGGAAGGTGCGGGCAATGCCCAGGCGACAGACGCGGTACGGCGCAAAGCCCTTGATGTTTCTTTTTTCAAAGATGACCCGCCCCTCCTGCGGCGTATAGAAGCCGCTCAGGACGTTGAACAGGGTCGTCTTGCCCGCGCCGTTGGGCCCGATGACGCCCACGATGCTGCCGCGCGGGATGGCCAGCGACATTTCCGACACGGCCGTCACTCCGCCGAAGCGCATGGTGACGCCATCGGCCTGCAAAAGGATATCCTTGCCGCTCATGCCTTTTTCCTCCCCAGACGGCGCAGGCTCTTCCAGGTGAGTTCCCGCGTGCCCATGATGCCCTCGCGCCGGAACAGGATGATGAGCAACAGGATCAGCGAAAAGACGACCATACGCATACCGGGGATGCCCGGTATCTCGAAGAGGCCGAAGTCCATGGGCTCCTCGATGGCGCGCAGCCATTCCAGCAGCACGGTGATGATGCCCGCGCCCAGCAGGCTGCCCGTCAGGGAGCCGAGGCCTCCCGCCACCACGAACATGAGCACGTTGAAGGTCAGGAGGAAGTTGAACATCTTCGGGTCGATGGTGGAGAGGTGGCTGCCCAGCAGCGCCCCGCCCACGCCGGCAAAGAAGGCGCCCAGACAGAAGGACAGCACCTTGTAGTTGAAGACGTTGATGCCCATGACGTTGGCGGCGATCTCGTTGTCTCGTATGCAGCGCAGCACGTTGCCGAAGTTGCCGAAGAGCAGGCGCGCCAGCACGATGAGCGTGATGATCATCCAGACGTAGCAGGTCATCAGGGTCGCCTCGGCGGGTATGCCCTTGATGCCCAGCGAGCCGTTGGTGATGGACGACATGTTGACGATGAGCACGCGGATGATCTCCGCAAAGCCCAGCGTTGCGATGCCGAGGTAGTCATCCCCCAGGCGCAGCACGGGCACGGCGATGACGAAGGCAAAGAGCATGGCCACCACGCCCCCGGCCAGCACCGCCACCCAGAAGGGCGTATGCAGGACGGAGAAAGGCCAGATGATGGGATCGAGTATCCACATCATCTCCTTCTGTTCGGGCAGCAGGGTGCAGAGCGCGCCCACATAGGCCCCGATGGCCATGAAGCCCGCGTGTCCCAGGGAGAACAGCCCCGTAAAGCCGTAGATGAGGTTGAGGGACAGGGCCAGGATGGCGTTGATGAAGATGAGCTTGACGATGTAAATCTGATAGTCGCCGATAAGTCCGTGGCGTTCCACCAGCCAGAGGGCACCTCCGACCAGCAGGATGAGCAGGATGTTGGCGAGAGTGGTGAAGTTCAGGCGCATCAGATCTTCTCCTTCAGGCGTTCGCCCAGCAGGCCGGTGGGCTTGACCACCAGCACCAACACCAGCAGGACGAAGGCGAAGGCGTCACGGTAGCCGGAAAGCTCGGGCAGGAAAGCAACGGCCATGATCTCCACGAACCCCAGTGCGAGGCCGCCGATGACCGCCCCCTGGATGGAGCCGATGCCGCCGAAGACCGCCGCGATGAAGGCCTTGAGGCCGGGCATGATGCCCATGTACGGATGCACCTGCGGATAGCGCAGGGCCCACATGATGCCCGAGGCCGCGGCCAGCGCCGAACCGATGCAGAAGGTGAAGGCGATGATGTTGTCCACGCGCACCCCCATGAGGCGCGTGGTCTCGATATCGCGGGAAATGGCGCGCATGGCCAGGCCTGGCTTGGTCTTGTAGACCACATAGAGCAGCACCGCCACAAGGATGGCCGTCATCACGGGGACAAAGGCCGTGAGCTTGAGGATGCGGACCTGTCCGAGCTGCCATTCCGTGATCAGCCACTCCGGCTGGATCACGGGGCGCGGCTGCCCGGAAAAGACCACCACGGCAAGACTTTCAATAAAGAAGGAGACGGCGATGGCGCTGATGAGCGCCGAGATGCGCGGCGCTTCGCGCAGAGGCCGGTAGGCCACGCGCTCGATGGCCACGCCGATGACGCTGGCCCCCACGATGGCCAGGATGGCCGCCAGGCCCCAGGGCCAGCCAAAGGCAAAGGTGCCGAAAAAGACGAAATAGGCCCCGACCATGAGAATATCGCCGTGGGCAAAGTTGATCAGCCGCAAAATGCCGTAGACCATGGTGTAGCCGATGGCTATGAGCGCATAGAGCGACCCCAGCGTCAGGGCATTGAAACAGTGCTGAAAAAACATTTCAAGGGTCATGAGGCCACCTAGAACGATAGATTTGTCAAAGCACGCTGTCTGCCGGGCCGACGGCCCGCTCGCGACGGCGTGCAGCCGTTTCCGCATTCTGCCGCCGCCCGATCATGGCCCGCCGGAACAAGCGCCCCGGCGGGCCGTGATGAAAGCGGAGAGAGTTTACTGCTTGGGCGTCACTTCGCCCACATAGACGCGCTTGCCGCCCTTGTACTCGATGATGCCCACGGGCATCTCGGCGTCATGCGTGGCGTTGACGGACACCGTGCCCAGCGGGGTCACCAGGTCCTTGGTGGCGGCCAGCGCCTTGGTGATGGCTTCGGGATCGGCGGAACCGGCGCGCTTGATGGCGTCGTAGATCATGAAATAGCTGTTGTAGCCCAGAGCGCCGTTCACGTTGGTGTCCTTTTCAGGATAGGCGGCCTTCCAGGCGTCGGTGAACTTCTTGGCTTCCCCGCTCATGGTGGGCATGGTCGGGTCATAGGGGAAGGTGGTGTGCAGGAAGCCCTCGGCAGCCTTGCCCGCCAGCTTCACGGTGTCGGGGTTGTCCATGGCGTCCGCGCCCATGAGGCGGAAGGTCGCGCCCAGTTCGCGGGCCTGCTTCATGATGATGGCGCCTTCAGCGAAGTAGGCGGGCATGAAGACGATGTCGGGCTTCTTGGCGATGAGTTCGGTGATCTGGGCCGTGAAGTCCTGGTCGCCGGAGCTGTACTTGAGGTTGGCCACCACTTCGCCGCCCAGCTTCTTGAAGGAACGGGAGAAGAAGTTGGCCAGACCCACGGCGTAGTCGTTGGTCATGTCCATGAGCACGGCGGCCTTCTTGAAGCCGAGGTTCTCAAAGGCATAGGTGGCGGCGGCAGCGCCCTGATAGGGGTCGATGAAGCAGGCGCGGAAGTAGTACTTCTTGCCCATGGTCACCAGAGGATTGGTGCAGGAGGTGCCCACGCCGGGGATCTTGGCCTTTTCGGTGATCTCCGCGCCGGCCATGGCCAGAGAGGAGCCGTAGGTGCCGATGAGGGCGACCACCTTGTCCCGCTCGGTCAGGCGCTTCACCGCGTTGGCGGCTTCGACCTTGTCGGACTTGTTGTCCACCACCACCAGCTCGATGGGACGGTCAAGCACGGTGGGCATCTGTTTGTGCGCGAGCTGGATACCTTCCAGTTCCAGCTGTCCGCCAAAGGCGTTCTGACCGGTCAGCGGCAGATACACGCCGATTTTGATCGGTTCCGCGGCCACAGCCTGACCGGCAAAGCCGAGCGTCAGGGCCAGCATGGCCAGTCCAGCGAGACGTTTGCCCAACTTCATAGGTGAATCTCCCGTAATTGTGGGTGAATAAAATTAACTTGGCAACATACGTTTGTCGCCTTTGGCCACCCTACACGATTTTTTCCAGTCTGCAAAGCGGTCAGGTGCCGGTCCGGGCACAGATTTTCCGCTGCGCCCGAATGTCGCCGCCCGTCCGCGGGGGCCTGGGTGCGGCGGCGCGCAGCAGCAGGCCCTCTTGACGCTCCGCCCCGTGTACGTGATGATGGAGAGGGAAATCCTCCCCATACGCTGTTCCACGCAACACAAGGTCACGCATGAACTACGCCGACGATCCTGTCGCCCGGAAGCATGCCCGCAGCATTGCGGCTGTCCTCAGCGACGACAATCACATCATCAACATCAAAACCTTTGTCATTGCCGCGCGTTACCTCAGCTTCAAGGCGGCGGCCAAGAATCTCTGCCTGACGCCCGGCGCGGTGAGCCACCGCATCGCCCGGCTGGAGGAAGTGCTGGGCTTTCCCCTCTTCAACCGGCTGACCCGCTCGGTGACCCTGACGGTGGACGGCGAGCGCCTGCGCGAGGTGTACGAGGCGGCGCTGGCCAAGATGCACGCCGAGGTCAACCGGCTGCTCGACAATGACGGACTGGCGAGCCTGACCATCTACGCCCATCCCAGCATAGCGCTGGGCTGGCTGCTGCCGCGACTGCCGGAGTTCCAGGCCGCCCATCCGAGCCTGCAGATCACCATGCACACCGGCAACACGCCCACGGACTTCTCGCATCAGTCCGGCGTCGATGTGGCGCTGTATTACGGCAGCGGCTCCTTTACCGGGCTGGAATCCCGCAAGATCATGGACGAGCGCGCCGTGCCCGTCTGCACGCCCGCCTATGCCGAAGAGCACGGCCTCTACGGCCACCCGGAAAATCTGGAAAGCTGCACCCTGCTGCACGACTGCGCGCCCTGGCACTACAGCACCGTCACGGCCGAATGGCAGGAGTGGGCCGAAAAGAATTCGCTCAATCTGGGCAGAGCGCATACCATGACGCTGGATACGGCCTACGGTGCGGCGCTGGCCGCTTCTTACGGCCTTGGGGTCGCGCTTGGGCGGACCCGCCTCATGGAGGGCCTGCTGCGCGAAAAACGCCTGATCATGCCCTTTCCCGACCTGCTGCCGGTCACGACGGAACACGCGTACTATGCCGTCTGGCCGCGTACCCGCCAGCCCTCCGCCATCCTGCTGGCCTTCCTGCATTGGCTGGACGGTTCGGAGAGCGCCTAGGGCCTGTTGACCCTATTCGTCGCCTGTTTGAGGGGAAGGGATGGGGGCGTGGGGCCGGCCCCGCGATCGGCACGATCTTCAGGGCGGACGCTATGACTCCCGCACGGGATGATTTTCAGGGAGATGCACGAAAAAGCGTTCTCCATCTTGAATTATCCCCATAAGGCCATACCATCTGCGTAACAGCCCGCACCTTGCCTGCCGTATCGGCAGCGCGCCGAAAGCCTGGCGAACATGACCGCCTGCCGGGCAGCGCCATCCACCAGCAAGGGAGTTCGCATGGAATTTCTGCCCCGTACCCTGCTCTATTACATGCTGTCGCATGGCTACCTGTATCATGCTTTGCTGCGCCATACGAAAAAACGCCGCCTCGTTCTGGCGGCGTTTCCTTTTTTCGTGGTCATGGGCCTGTTCCCCTACATCCACGGCCTGCTGCCTGACGGCAGCATGGCGCAAAAACTGTTCGCGCGGGCCGGGGCCGTCTGGCAACCGCTGGCCTTTGCCTGCCTGCCGGCTGTCCTCGGCAAGGATCTGTTCTTGCTGAGCCGGCAACTGGGACGCCGGCGCTTCCCCCAGAGGAGAGCTCCCCTCTCCCCGGCGGCGCGGCGTAAGCTGGCGGCGCTGCTGGTCGCCTGCGCCGCACTCTATGCCTATGGCATTTCGGAAGCGCACAGCCTGCGGGTACGTCACCTGAAGCTGCCGCTTGCCGCTGCTTCTGGTGCGGAAAGGCTGCGCATCGTCTTTGCCGCGGATCTGCACATCGGCCCGCAAACGGGCCTGCCCTTCCTGCGGCGAAGCGTGGACGCCATCAACGGCCAGACCCCGGACATCATCCTGCTGGGGGGCGACCTCCTGGATGACGCCCTGCAAGGGACCTCGGCCGACCGGGAAGCCCTGCGGCGGCTCCGGGCCCGGCTGGGGGGTCTTCGCCGTGCTGGGGAATCACGATGCCTTCGGCGGCCATGCGCATGCGCTGGACTTTGTCCGCAGCTGCGGCATCCGCGTGCTGGCTGACGAGATGCTCCCCCTGGGGCCGCTCACCCTGCTTGGCATAGACGATCCCGACGTGCGCGCCCAGAAGGGGAACAAGGATGCCGACGTGGCCGCGCTGACCGTTGGGCGGCCATCCGACGTCCCGCTTGTGCTGCTGACCCATCGCCCGCGCCTGCTGCCGGACAGTGTGGGCCGTTTTGACCTGCAACTGTCGGGACATACGCATGGCGGCCGGATCGGCCTTGTCGAACCGCTGCTGAAGCGAGCCTACGGCACGCCCACGGAACTTTCACGGCATACGTCCCCTGCGGGAGAAAGCCTGCTCTACGTCACCACGGGCGTGGGCTTTTCCAAGCTGCCCATCCGCCTAGGCGCGCCCCCGGAGATCGTGGTCATCGACCTTGTGCCGTCAGCGGCCGGTGGCCGTCCATAGATCATTGGCAAGCGAGAAAAGGCGTTTTTTCCACTCGCTTCTGGCCGGGCGGCGCTGTGCCGCCTCCTCGCGTTTCGCCTTCTCCACCGGCAACGTGCTCCAAGCAAACAGGGGCTGTGCGGCCTGTCCGACCACCAGCCCCTGTTTGGCAAACCGCTCCCTGTTCCGCGCGTACGCGGGCGGAGCATCAGAACTTGTACATGACGCCGAGACTGAGGCTGTACTTCTCGCTGGTGTCCACCATCGGGCTGTCGGTGATCTCCTGATTCAGGAAAAGCGCCCGCGCCGAGGCAAAACCGCTGACATGGTCGGTGAACTGCATGCGCGCCGTCACGCCCGCATACGGGGAGACGCAACCGTCGGGATCGTACTCGCGGAAGCCGCTCCGCCGGGCCTCGCTCGCCTTCACGCCATAGTAATAGTCATTGTAGTTGACGTCCGTCCATTGCAGACCCACCGTCGGCACCAGCGCCACACGGGAAAGCCGGAAAGGATAACTGTAGCTCGCGTCCACGATGACCCCGTTGCTGTAGCCCAGCACATCCGTGGAGACCGTAGCCCCCACGATGCCGTAAGGCGTCATGATGCGCGTATTGAGCCCGGCGAGCATGCTTGAGTAGCGGTCGTCAAGACGGCGCATGGCCCAATCGTCGCTGTTGTCGGCATAGAAGTGCTGCGGCAGATAGGAGATCTGGGCATTGAACTCAAACCAGGACGTCCGGTAAAGGTGCAGGCCGCCGGATACGCCGCGCAGATAAAAGTATTCCCCCTCGTAGCCCAGCAGCGGCAGCGTGCTGCCGGCCAGCCGGGTGTCCTTGTATTCCGAGGTGATGACGGTCCCGCCGATGCCGACGTCGAATCCCGACAGGACGGCATTGATGCTGTCGAAAAAGGATGTCTGCCCTCCTTCGGCCCGCACGGGCAAAGCCATTGCCAGACTGCACACCAGACAGATCAGTGCAGCGCGTACATATCGCATCCCGGTCTCCTTGCTTGTTTCCCGGCTGCCGGTCCGCGCGCATCCCGACAGGAAGGCCGCGCCGCCGTGAGCGACGGCGGGCGGGACGAAAGATGAGAGAAGCGGGCCTGCGGCCGAAGCGCGTGGACGGCCGCAGACCCGCGACGACTTGCAAAATACCGCCTGCCCCGTGCGCACCGGCGCGAGGGACAGGCGGCAAAAGGACGGCATCGCCTTAAATGCGGATGCTGTCGCGGATGTCTTCCAGACGGTTCCGGGCGAACATGAGATACGAGATGATCAGCTCGCCGGAATTGAACGACGAGGTGATGTAGAGCGGGTCATAGACGCAGATCTTGGTGAGATAGTCCATGGCGGCGCGCATGTTTTCCTCGTTGTTCTTGTCGCGGATCTCAGGGTAGAGCTCATACAGGGCCTTCACGTAATCCCGGATGACCAGCACCATGCCCTGCGCTTCGTAGATGCGGTTATCCAGCGTGGCGAAGGAAAGGTTCTGGGCATCCGACAGGAGGCCAAGGGCATAGCCGAGCATATTCTGCCCCACCACCACATTGAGCGAAGCATAGAGGTCGTCCGTGCGGCAGTTGTAGACGGCCTTGCCGGCATCCAGATCCGCCTTGTACTTTTCCACGAGCTTCAGGCCCTTGTTGTACTGGCCCTCGGCCGAGGGGAACATGAAGCTGCGCGGGTCGATGGCAAAGTTGTTGAGGCGGGCGTTGTACAGATCCACATTTTCGCGGTCATTGGCGCCCAGCTTGGCGATCTCCATGGAGTAGAGATCCATGAGCACCTTGGTGGCGTGGTAGACGCCGTATTGCCGATAAGCGCGGTTATCGAGGAAAAACCGATTGAACAGGATGTCGTTCATGGTCCAGCCGAACGTCGAATCCAGTTCACGGCGCAGCTGATGCGTGATGGCGTCCACCAGCAGCTTGCCCTTTTCATTTTCTGACAGCTGGGCGGCATTTTCCGGCAGGCTCACCGCCTCTGGGAAGGTGGTGCGGTCGATCTTTCCGTAAAGGGCCTGTGCCCCCCACATGACAAGAAGGATCCCGATGAAGAGGCAGACCTGTACGGCCAGCGTCTTGACCACCACGCGAATCTTGCTCATGGCATTCATGTATGACTCCTACGTCTGGCGTGTACCGCCGGGCGGCGGGAAAAACAGATACAGCATAACGAAAAAAGCGGTTACGGGCAATTCCGTAACCGCTTATTTTCTGTGGCGCGCCCGAAGAGATTCGAACTCCTGGCCTACAGGTTCGTAGCCTGTTGCTCTATCCAGCTGAGCTACGAGCGCGTGAGTTTGTTTCTACTTGCTTTCCTCGTTGTCGTCAACACTTTTTTTCGTGTTTTTTATTTTTTTTGTGGCGCGCCCGAAGAGATTCGAACTCCTGGCCTACAGGTTCGTAGCCTGTTGCTCTATCCAGCTGAGCTACGAGCGCGTGACACGACTCCGCAAGTAGAACGGAAAATTAGGCAGCCTCGATGCCGTTGACGGCGCGAGACAGACGGGAAACCTTGCGAGCAGCCTTCTTCCAGTGCAGGGCGCCCTTGCCGGCAGCCTTGGCCAGGACAGAGGCGGCAACGCTCAACGCGGCATTGGCCTGTTCCTTGTCCTTGCTCTGGATAGCGGCGCGCACGTTCTTGATGGCGTTCTTCACGCGGGTACGGGCAGCACGATTGCGCGCAGCACGCTTCAGGCTCTGCTTGTGACGTTTGATGGCAGACTTATGGTTAGCCACGACGATCCTCCAATCAGTTGACCTGCCATTCAGCAGGATGATTTCTCGTTGCGAACGAGGATAACTAGCCCCGTTCCGCCAGGAAGTCAAGCATTTTTTCTGTCCGCCTGAAATTTATTTTTCTTCCCGGCAGCGAACGGCGGCGGACAGGCCGGGATTTCAAGCGTAAGGACGCGCAACACCCCTGCCCTGCTCCGACGGCTGCGCAGGCAGACGCCGGAGCAGGGCAGGGACGACGGGAGCATCCTCAGTTAGATCTGCAGAGCCGCAAAATCGGCCAGACGGGCAAAGCGCGAACCAAGCGCATTGAGCATGGCCAGACGGTTTTTCCGCAGGGCGGCCTCTTCGGCCATGACCATAACGCCATCAAAGAAGGCGTCCACGGCGGGCCGCACTTCCTCCAGCGCAGCCAGCACGGCGGCATGCTCGCCCTTTTCCTGAAGGGCGTCCAGACGCGGCAGCAGCTCCTCCAGAGTGGCGGCAAGGGCCTTTTCCGGCTCTTCCCGCAGCAGGGAAGCCTCCCACACGAGCTCAAGCGCGCCGTCACCAGCCTGTTTGCGCAGGATATTGGAAACGCGCTTGAAGGTCTGCACCGCCGCCGCGTACCCTGCCGTACGGCTGAAGTCCCGCAGCGCTGCCAGACGCGCCGCGCAGGACGGCACATCGGCAAGCCCGGCCCCCAGCGCCGCATCCACGAGCAGCGTGTCCTCTCCGTGGCTCTGCCAGTAGTTGCGCAGGCGCGCGGTGAAGAATTCCAGCAGCTTGTCCAGCGCCTCTTCCCGGCCGAGTTTCCACTGCCGGTCCCCGTACAGCTCCTGCGCACGGGCAAAGAGCTCCCGCACGTCCAGCCGCAGGTCGAATTCCAGCATGATGCGGATGATGCCCAGCGCACAGCGCCGCAGGCCGTTGGGGTCGGCCGCGCCGGTGGGGATCATGCCCAGGCCGAAACAACCGGCCAGCGTGTCCGCCTTGTCGGCCAGCGAGAGCAGCGCCCCGGCCAGGCTGGACGGCAGCGGCGAATCCGGCCCGGCAGGCAGGTATTGCTCGCGCAGGGCTTGCGCCACCACGGCGTTCTCGCCCTTGCGCGCCGCATAGATGCCACCCATGATCCCCTGAAGGGTATCGAATTCGCCCACCATGCCGCTGACCAGATCCGCCTTGGAGAGGCGTCCGGCACGGGCCGCATCGCCGGCGTCCACCCTGCCCGCGGCAGCGGTCTCCGCCAGCCAGCGGCACAGCGATTCCAGACGGCGGGTCTTGTCGGCCATGCTGCCCAGTCGGGCGATGAAGATGACGTGTTCCAGTTTTTCCAGCCAGGTGTCCAATTTCTCCCGCAGGTCCTGATGCCAGAAGAAGCGGGCATCCTCCAGACGGGCGCGCAGCACGCGCTCCCAGCCGTGCTTGACCACGGCCATGTCCTGCGGCGTCAGGTTGAGCACCGTCAGGAAATGCGGCATGAGCTTGCCGTCCGGCCCTTCGATGCCGAAACTCTTCTGGTGGCTCTCCATGCTGGTCAGCAGCACCTCGGCCGGCACTTCCAGATAGGCGGGGTCAAAATCCCCCAGCAGCGGCACGGGATGCTCCACCAGCCCCTGCACTTCCTCCAGCAGGCCGTCGCGCCAGAGCACCTTGCCGCCGGCGGCCTGCGCCAGCTCGTTGCCGCCCTTCACGATGATCTCCCGGCGGGCGGCCGGGTCAACGGTGATGGCGCACTTTTCGGCCACGACGGACAGATAGTCCGCGGCCCGCGCGATGCTGAACGGCCCAGGCCCGTGGATGCGGTGGCCGCAGGTCTCGCGCCCGCTCGTCACCGGCCCCACGCTGAAGGGGATGACTTCTTCATCCAGCAGGGCCACGATCCAGCGCAGCGGCCGCGCATAGGCCAGAGTATGCGCGCCCCAGCGCATGCGCTTGGCAAAGGGCAGGCTCGTGATGACCGCCGGGCAGATCTGCGCCAGCAGATCGCGCGCCGCCGCGCCGCCCGTATGCTTGCGCACCGCCACATATTCGCCCTTCTCCGTCTGGATGCGGTAGACGTCCGCCACGGTCAGCCCGTGCGTGCGCGCAAAGCCTTCCAGCGCCTTGGTCGGATTGCCGGCGGCATCGTAGGCGGCACGCACCGGCGGCCCGGAGATCTCCTCCTCCCGCTCCTGCTGCACGGGGTTCACGTTCTCGATGATGACCACGGCGCGCCGCGGCGTGCTCATGACCCGCATCTCGCCGTGCTCCACGGCGGCCTCGTCCAGCGCGGCACGAAAACGGGCGGCAAGCTCCGCCTCTTCCACAGGCAGAAAACGGGAAGGCAGTTCTTCGCTGCCGATCTCAAGTACAAAAGTCGCCATGATTATTTCGCCCCCTTGAGCATGGGATAGCCCATTTCCTCGCGCTGGGCCGCATAGAGTTTTGCCACGCCTGCGGCCAGAGCGCGGACCCTGCCGATGTAGCCGGTACGCTCGGTGATGGAGATGGCTCCGCGCGCATCCAGCAGATTGAAGGTGTGGGAGCACTTCAGGCAGTAGTCGTATGCCGGCCACGGCAGATTGCATTCCAGCATGGCCTTGCACTGCCCCTCGAAATCATTGAAATGCCGCAGCAGCATCTCCGCATTGCTGACCTCGAAATTGTGGCGGGACTGCTCCACCTCGTTCTGGTGGTAGATGTCGCCGTAGGTGACGTTCTCATTCCATTTGAGGTCATACACGGATTCCACGCCCTGCAGATACATGGTCAGGCGCTCCAGACCATAGGTGAGCTCCACGCTCACCGGCGCCAGGTCGATGCCGCCCACCTGCTGGAAATACGTGAACTGGCTCACCTCCATGCCGTTGAGCCAGACTTCCCAGCCCAGCCCCCAGGCCCCCAGCGTGGGGGATTCCCAGTCGTCCTCCACAAAACGGATGTCGTGCCGGGACGGGTCGATGCCCAGCTCGGCCAGGCTGCCCAGGTAGAGATCCTGGATGTTCTCCGGCGAGGGCTTCATGATGACCTGGAACTGGAAATACCGCTGCAGGCGGTTGGGGTTCTCCCCGTAGCGCCCGTCCGTGGGACGCCGCGAAGGCTCCACATAGGCCACGTTCCAGGGTTCGGGCCCGATGACCCGCAAAAAGGTATGGGGATTGAACGTTCCGGCCCCGCACTCCACGCCCGAGGGCTGCTCCACCACGCACCCCTGCCTGGCCCAGTAATGCTGCAGGGTGAGGATGACATCCTGAAAATACATGCCTTGTCCTTTGTCTAGAAGTCATTTCCCGCACCTTCCCGGCCACGTCCAAAACTGGCGAAACCCGAGATGCGGCTTTTTGCTCTCGTCGCAGCAGCCGGGAAGATCCCCTTCCTCGCGAAAAAATCCATCTTTCCGCAGACGGCGCGCCCATGCGCCCCGCCTGGAGCATTTTCCGTTTGGACGCTTCGCGTTCAAACCATACGGCCTAACGTTTCGCGAAAAAACGCGGTTTTTCCGCTCACGCTCAGCCCGGGCGACGCTGTGCCGCCGCCTCGCATATTGCCTTTTCAAAGGCAAGATGCTCTAAACTCGCCGGAAGTAGCTGCCCTCCCAGGCCAGCCCCAGATGATACTGCACGAATCCGTCAATGGCACGGGCGCAGGCCCGGCGGATCTCCCCCGGCGGCTCGTCCACCGGCCACCGGGAAGGAAATTCTTGCTGCACGGTGCGCAAAAGGTCAAGCCCCCCGCACGGCATTACCACCCCGTAACGGCCAATTTCCTGCCGCTGCACCCGGCACCGCGGGCAAAGCACCAGCCCCTCGTCCACCGCAAACAAGCCGCCGTTCTCCAGCGTACCGCCGCAGCGCCCACACTTCTCCAGCCCCGGCGCGAACCCCAGCGCTCCGGCCAGGCGCAAACGAAAAAACAAGGGCAGCAAGCCCGGCAAACGCTCGCTGCCGTCCAGCGTGGCCCGCAGATCCTCCAGCAAAGCAAACACGTCCGGCGCCGCTTCGTCGCTCACCCCCAGCGCTTCCGTAAAACGCAGGCAGTTGGCCGCCAGCCCCATGCGCCGCCAGTCCGTACGCAAACGCTGCGGCCCCGCCGCCAGCGTCGCCTCCTCCAGATTGAGGAAACGCCCGTCACGCGAGCTCCGTATCCGGCAGCGCAACGTGTTCCAGATATCAAGGCAGCCGCAAAACCTCCTCCGGCTCCGGCTCCCCCCAAAGGCAAACACCGTCAGCATGCCCCGCGTGCGGCACAACAACCGCAGCCAGATGTCCGCCTCCCGAAACGGCCCCATGCGCAGCACCAGCGCCTGTTCATTCCATTCCATAATTTTTTCTTTCTGTGGGGGAAGGGGGACTTTTTGCAAAAAATCCCCTTCCCCCACACCCCCTACCCTTCAAAAAATCTTGGCAAGGTCTCCGGCAGGCAGTCCTGCCGCCCCATCCGGCCCCTGCTCGCCAGTCCCCCGGTGGCGCAAAGGAACAACACCGCCGTACGGATTCCCTGCCCGGCGGCGCAAAGAAAAAACGCGAGATGGCGGCACAGATGCCGCCCGCCCAAAAATAAACGGGAAAAACGCGTTTTTCCGTGAAACGGCAGACCGTGATGCTCTAAAATGGAGCATGCCGCATCCTGTTCTGTTTTTTTAGGGCGGGGCCTGACGGAATACGCCGTCCGGCGGATCAACGACGGGGACCTGCGCCCGCTCCAGAATAAAAGTTTTTGCGGGGTGGAGGGGGTGCGGGGGAGG
>DWYJ01000090.1 GCA_019118745.1 Candidatus Desulfovibrio gallistercoris
TCAGTCTTTTTCTTTTCCAGCATAGGACCGATGACCGCCCACTTTTCATCTGAAATGTCATGTCTGCTCATGCCAAACAGGAAAGCAGGAGTCATTCAAGATGTCCAGCTTTTTTAGAAACAGCCCCTAGGACTTGCCGCCCTTTTTCGCGGCGCTGCCGCGGGCGTCGCCGCCCTCGTCGGCCCGGTAGGCGGCGATATCCACCAGCAGGGTATGCGAGGCGGGATAAAGACTGACCGTGAAGAGCTGCACATCCTCTTCCGGCGCGTCGGCTTCGCGCAGGGCCGCCACCTGCGAACGCGGCGCAAGCATGATGGAGGCCTCTCCGGTCCCGGCCGCGAAGATCAATTCGATGCCCTGTTCAAGGATGCTGTGGCGCTGCTCTTCACCAATGGAAGCCATTTCCGTAAAGTCCACGTCCATGCCCGGGAATTCCGCCTGCCAGAGGCAATACCCCTGGGTGTAGAGGGTCTGGAGCAGGGCCCGCAAATGCTCACGCGACAGCACTTGCCGCAGTTCCAGATGCTCCAGCGTGGCCGTGGCGGGATCGCCGGGCCCGGGCGTCAGCCGGGCGGCCCATACACGATCGGCAAAACCAAGGCTGGTGAGGACGGCCCCGTTCTCATCGTGCGGCGCATCCTTTTCAAGGATGGCGCACGCGTCCTGCATCTTCATGCCGGTACGGAAGCGAGTCAGCGCGCAAACGGGGCGGCTGCCCGCCTCGGGCAGCAGGTTCCAGACCTTTCCCTGCCGGTGCTCGGTCTTGCCGTTGCGGTACTGCAGCATGAGACAGCTCTCCTTGTGCTCGCCGCAGGCGGCAAAACCGTTGAGCTCTCCCAGCGCGATGCCGGGGAAGGTCCAGAGGGCAAAGCCCATGTCCAGACGCACATCCTGCTTGCCGCCCGGATTTTCCAGCGCATCCTCCCCGGACGGCGGCAGATCCAGCCGGGCGAAACTCTCCTGATGCCCTGTGCTGAATCGCACGCTCAAGAGCTCCTGCGCCGTGAGGTTGCGCACGCTCAGGGTCGGCGGTTCCGCTTCCTCTTCAGCCGGAGAGGAGGCCGCAAGGCCGCGCTGCGGCAGCAGCAGACAAAAAGCCAGAAGGAACAGGGAGGCAAAGTGCTGCATGGTCACATCCTGTGGCATGATGCTTGTGAAGTCGGGCCGGCGCCCAGGCCGCCCGCTTTACGCACGGGCCGACGCTGGACGGCAGCCGGTGGCTATGCGGCATTCTTAGCAGTCCGTCCGGCGGGTGGCAAGCGTTCCGGCGCTGCGTGCGGTCTCATTGGGGGAAAGTGGGCCCCCTGCGCTCTGCTGTCGATGCCCGTAAGGCTCCTGCGTCGCCTAACGGGCACGGCCTAAGGCCGCCTTTCGGTCGCGCTCTGCTGTCGATGCCCGTAAGGCTCCTGCGTCGCCCAGGGCTGCCAACACAAACTTTTACAAACGATTCCAGCTGGCAAAAGCGCGCTGGGGAAGGGATGGGGGGCTTGGGGGGAAGGATTACGAGAACGCCTTTTCTCGCTTCGCTGCGAAAAGGCTGGGCCCTCCCGCGCTGGCGGCGACCGAAAGGCGGCCGCAGGCCGTGCCTGTTAGGCCGTAAGGCCTTACAGGCATCGACAGCAGAGCGAGGGGTTCCCCTTCCCCCCAAATAAACAGCGAATAGGGGCAGCAGCCTCTATTTCCGGCGGCGCAGCGCCGCCAGCAGGATCCGCAGATTTTCGGGACCGGCCGGGTCCGGCGGCGTATCCGCGCGCAGCTGCGCGAGCAGCGCCCGCACCAGCGACACGGCATCCTCCACCTCGTCCACCCAGCAGGTCATGGCCCCGTGCAGCATGAGGCCCGGCGCTTCCAGCGGCCCGCGGATGCCCAGCAGCGGCACGCCCGCTCCGGCGGCAAGCCCCACCTCCACGCCGGCATCCTGCCCGGAGGTGCCGTAGTAGATCACCATATCCGCCGTCAGACAGGCCTGACGGCAGAAATCGAAGACCTGCCCGCCCTCCTGATCGGTGTCCATCCAGGCGCGGCGCTGCGCCGGGGTCAGGCCTGGCGGCGGCGCGGCCTTTTCCGTCCAGTCGAGGATGCGGCAGCCCAGCTCCCGCAGGGCATTGCCCAGCAGGCGGACGCCGTGCTTGTGGCGGAAGGAACCGGCGATGTAGATATCCATAGGCGTGCGCGTCCGTTGCTGCCGTATGGCCGAAGGCCGCCCGCGTCCGTACCCGGACGCGGCAGACACCCCGACGCATGGAGTTAGAATTCGATGCCCCGCTGCGCCTTGACGCCGCTTTGCGCCGGATGCTTGATCTCGCCCATCTCGGTCACCAGATCGGCCATGTCCATGAGCCATTGCGGCGCATCACGGCCGGACAGCACCAGATGACAATCAGCCGCCCGCGCCTCGCGCATGAGCTCTTCCACTTCGGCCCGTTCCAGCAGACCGGCGCGCAGGGCATACAGGCTCTCGTCCAGCAGCAGCATGTCCAGGCGCGGCAGGCGTTCCCGCGCCCAGTCCAGAAGCGTCAGGGCGGCGGCACGGTGCTCCTGCCGCTCTTCCTCGCGGCGGAAGAAGCCGAGCCCGCCGGCCCGGTAGTCTTCTCCGAGCAGGCGCTCGAGCATGATCTGCTCACCGGCGCGCACGTCCTTTTTCATGAACTGCCCGAAGCTCACGCGCATATCCTGGCCCAGCGCCCGCAGGGCCTGCCCTACGCAGGCGCTGGTCTTGCCCTTGCCGTTTCCCGTGTAGATAAGGATCATCAGCGCCATACCCCCGGTAAAACATGACCACAGGCCGGGCAGATCCCGGCGGAAGCGCCCTTGAGCCGCACATGCCAGCCCTGCCGCTCGATACAGACGGCATTGCACTCCGGGCAGTAGGTATTGCCGCCCTCGGCGCTGATGACGTTGCCGGTATAGACGAAATGCAGCCCCTCGCCACGGGCCAGCGCCCGGCAGTCTTCCAGCTGCCCCACGGGCGTTTCGGGGTGGTCGGTCATGTGGTAGGCCTTGCGGAAGGCCGTCAGATGCCACGGCGTGTCCGGCCCCAGCTCGTCACGGATGAAGCGAGCCGCTTCGCGCAGTTCGTCCGAACTGTCGTTGACGCCGGGGATGATGAGCGTCGTCACCTCCACCCACCAGCCGAAGGACTTCATGCGCTTGAGATTGTCGAGCACCGGTTGCAGCCGTCCGCCGCAATATTTGCGATAAAAGCCGTCGCTGAAGCCCTTGAGGTCCACATTGGCCGCATGGATGCGCCGCTGGAGCGACACGAGGCAGTCCTCGCTCATGAAGCCGTTGGTCACGAGGATGGTGCGCAGGCCCTGCTTGCGGGCCAGCCCGGCCGTGGAGAACACGAGCTCGAAGAAGACCGTGGGCTCATTGTAGGTGAAGGCCACGCTCTCCGCGAGATTGCGGCGCGCCAGATCCACCAGGATGTCGGCGTCCACCTGACGGCCCGTCACCTTGCCGTCTTCGGCAGGCCCACGCGAGATCTCGTGGTTCTGGCAGAACAGGCAGGAGAAGTTGCAGCCCGCGCTGCCGATGGAAAAGGTGCGCGAACCGGGCAGGAAGTGGTAGAGCGGCTTTTTTTCCATCGGGTCAAGGGCCGTGCCGGTGATGACCTTCTCCACCATGCTGACCAGCGTGCCGCGCAGATTGGCGCGCACGCCGCAGCGCCCGCGCTGCCCCGACGCTATGCGGCAGCGGTGCGCGCAGAGCAGGCAGTCCACCGTGCCGTCGTCACGGCTTTCCCCAAAGGCGGCAGGCATGTCAGCGCCTCCTGTACGGCATGCGGCCCTGCGGCACGGCGCCGTTGCGCGGCATCATGCCTCCGTAGCGCGGCGCGGAGCGCATGCCTTCATTGAGGGGCATGACGCCGGGCGGATAGGGGCCCGGATCGCCCTGATAGCCCGGATACCAGTGCCAGCCGTCCGTGGGCGGCGGATAGAGGCCGCCCGGGTTGGGATTCGGGTAGCCCGTGTTCTGACCGGGGTTGCTCGGATAACTCGGCGTGAGCGGGATGCTGGGTATGGACGGACTGCTCGGCGTGGACGGATTGACGGGCGTCTGCCCGGGATAACCGGGGTAGCCCGGATAACCAGGCCGCTGACCGGGATACTGGCCGGACGTGGGCGGCCAGGGACGGGACGGCGCACCCGGCCAGCCCGTCTGCCCGCTGGGATAACGGTCGGGGAAGCCGGGATAACCGGGCTGATACGGCGGGCGGAAGCCCGGACGATTGGGCGGATAGCCCGGCTGGTAGCCCGGATAACCCGGCTGATAGCCTGGATAACCGGACTGCCCCCCGCCCGCGGACCCCGTATTGGGATAGACCTGCGGCGCAAGGTACATGGGCGCCTGCTGCCAGGCGTTGGGATCGGTATTCTGACGCGGCGCGGTGATGTTCATCTCGATATCGCCGGTCTTTTCATCCCGCTCGATGGAGAGCTGCCCTCCGTTGGGCGTCGCCGAAGGCGCCTGCGTGGTGCCCCACTGCTCGTCGGGACGCGTGGCCCCTTCCTGCGGGGACGATGCCGCAAGGACCGGGGAGCCCCCCGAAAGACCAAGCATGCACAACGCCAGCCCGGCGGCCAGCCCCAGCCTGCCTGCCGTCCTGATCCAGCCCGTCCCGCCCGCTGTCGGCGTAGAGGGAGAGCTCGCCTGCCCGGAAATGAAACGTCTTTTTTTCATGCTTTTCAGTATAGCAGCGCCGTCAGCGGGGGTCTACGAAAAAATGCGGGGGAAAGCCGCTTGGGATTTATGAAAAAATATGCTATTAACGAGCGTCGCAAGGAGGCACTTATGACCACGGAACGCTCCAAAGCCTACAGGGAAGCCGGCGTCGACATCGAGGCGGGCAACAATCTCGTGAGCCGCATCAAACATCTTGTTTCCAGCACGCACACCAAGGGCGTCATCTCCGATATCGGCGGCTTCGGCGGCCTGTTCCGCCCTGAGCTCAGCGGCATGAGCGACCCTGTCCTCGTTTCGGGCACCGACGGCGTGGGCACCAAGCTCAAGCTGGCCTTCGCCTTCAACAAGCACGATACCGTGGGCATCGACCTCGTTGCCATGAGCGTCAACGACATCCTGGTGCAGGGGGCCCTGCCACTCTTTTTCCTCGATTATTTCGCCACCGGCCGTCTGGATGTGGAAACGGCCCATACGGTCATCAGCGGCATCGCCGAGGGTTGCCGTCAGGCGGGTTGCGCCCTCCTCGGCGGCGAGACGGCCGAGATGCCCGGCATGTACGGCGACGGGGAATATGACCTTGCCGGCTTCTGCGTGGGCATCGTGGACAACGCCAAACTCGTGGACGGTTCGAGCATCCGCGTGGGCGACCACATCGTGGGCATCTCCTCTTCCGGCCTGCACTCCAACGGTTTCTCCCTGGCGCGCAAGGTGCTGGAACAGAGCGGCCTCAAGGCCGACGATCCCTTCCCCGGGGCCGACGGCGCGCTGGTGCGCGACGTGCTCATGACGCCCACCGTCATCTACGTGGACACCGTGCGGCAACTGCTGCGGGACATCGACGTGCGCGGCATGGCCCACATCACGGGCGGCGGCTTCTACGACAACATCCCCCGCGTGCTGCCCACGCAGGTGGAGGCCCGCATCACCTTCGGCAGCTGGGACATGCCCCCGGTCTTCACCTGGCTGCATGAGGCGGGCGGCCTGTCCTGGCCGGAGATCCTCCAGATCTTCAATGCCGGCATCGGCTACGTGCTCATCCTGCCGCCCGATCAGGTGGAGGAGACCGTCAGCCGCATCCGGGCAGGCAAGCAGGGCCTCAAAGCCTGGGACATCGGCACCATCGCCATGCGCAACGGCGGCGGCGAACAGGTCGTCATGCAGTTCCCGGACTAGGGACTGTCGGCACTCTTCAAGCATTTTGAGGCGGCAGCACGGCGCCGCTTGGCCGAAAGAGAGCGGAAAACCACATTTTTTTCCGCGAAACGTCAGGCCGTGCGGTTTGAAACGTCAAGCGTTTCAAACGGGAAATGTTCTCACTTGATACGCTGGGGGAGCCTTCCGTCGGGAGGCTCCCTTTTTTGTCCGCAGGGGCAGACGGTCCGTGAGGCTGCGCCTTCTCCTTTTTCGCTCGACCTTCGGCCGGGAGTCTGGCATGCTTATGCCGGTTCCCGCCGTGTCCGCCGGTGCGCTGACACGGCTGCCGTAGGGTTTGAAATGCCAGGCGTTTCAAACGGAAATGCTGTATGACCGGGATGCCTCCGCCCGGCTCTGCGGAGCTGTCCCTTACCGGCTGGCGCGCCCATGCGCCGGAGTCCTCCCATGCAACCCCTGCTCGATATCCTGCGCTCCATGCTGGAGCAACACAAGGCCGATTACGAGATCCTGTCGCACAACCTCCCTCTGATCTCCAAGGATGACGCCGCCCGCGTCTTCGATCTGGTGAAGGCCGCGCCGGTCTTCATCCTGGAAGCGGACGGCGAGCTGGTCGCCCTGCTGGCCAGCGCCGCCCGCGGACGCATAGACCTCAAGGCCCTGCGTCAGGATGTGGGCTATGCCTCGCTGCGTCCCGCCCCGGAGGAGGACCTGCTGATCCGCACGGGTTGCGCGCCGGGCCGCGTGCCGCTGGTGGGACACGGGCTGCCGGTCATCTTCGACGAGGTGCTGCTGCGCCATGACTATGTGTACGGGAAAACAGGCGACGTGCTGCATACGCTCAAGATCCGGCCGCTGGATCTGATGCGCCTGTGCAATGTGGTCAAGGTCTGGCCCGATCCTCAGGGCGCGCCTGCCGGCCGCATGGCCGAAGCCACCTTCGGCGGCAAGGCCTGATTTAGAGAGCTTTGCCTTTGAAAAAAGGCAACACGTGAGTCGCGCCTCTGCCCTTCTCCGTGAAGTCCATCGGTCCCGGAGGCAGGACTCAGGACAAGAGCGGCGGCAGAGGCGTGGCCTGCACCTGGCTGTAGCTGCTGATGCGGTTGCGCCCGCAGCGCTTGGAGGCGTACAGGGCGATGTCCGCACTGCTGTAGAGCTTGCGGAACACGCCGCCGTCCGGCGGTGCGGCGCATATGCCCATGCTGGCCGTGACGCCGTAGCTGTGCAGCAAGGCATCGCTGCGGATGGCTTCCATGAGCTGCTCGATATGCGGGAGGCCGTCGTCCGACGAGGCGTGGCCCGGCAGGAACACCAGGAACTCATCGCCGCCCAGACGGGCGCAGAGGGCGTCCGACGGCAGGCAGGCACGCAGGATGTTGCCGACCTGCGCGATGACGCTGTCCCCTGCGGGGTGGCCGTGCTCGTCGTTGACGTGCTTGAAATTGTCAAGGTCGAAGACGGCCAGCAAGCCCTTGCCGCTGGCGGCAAGTTCCGCATCCACCCGGCTTTCGAAAGCTGTACGGTTGAGCAGACCGGTGAGCCTGTCCGTGCTGGCCTCGCGCGCCAGATCGTCCATGCGCCGGGCAAAGATGCCGCGCATGGAAATGACGGTGAAGACCATGCTCAGGATGAAGAATATCCCCAGCCGGACAAAGAGGTTGCGCATAGCCTGCGCGCCGCCGGAAAAGTCCAGCGGCAGATCCTTGCCGGAAATGGCCGTGGCCACACGCCAGCCGTTGAAGGGGAGATTGCCCACGCACAGATAGACCTTGCGTCCCGCGGGATCGGTGACCGGCGCCACCCAGGCGTTTTCCTCCAGGTGGGCCGGATGGGCCGTGGGCATGTACTGCCGGTAAAGTTCCAGGAAATAGCTCGTGACATCAGGCCCGCCCGGAGGCGCGCCGATGAGCTTACCGTCCTCGTTGAGCAGGATCACCCCCTCATTGGACAGGAAGCTCGTCAGCTGGAAGAAGGCCGTGAAATGGACGCGGCGGTAAATGGCCCCCACACAGCCGATAATCTGGTTCCCCTGCAGGATGGGCGCGGCCAGCACCACATAGGACTCGCCGTTCGCGTCCTCGAGCAGATGTGAAACGATGGCCCGGCCGTTCAGGACATGCTCGAAATAGGGGTGCGCCAGCAGATTGAGCGGCAATGCGCCATGCCCCCAGACCCGGCCGTGGACATCGGCCACAAAAAAATTGTCGGCCATGATGCGGCCTTCGCAAAAGCGCAGGCTCTCCCGGCCGAGATCATGCCCGTCCGCCTGCGCGATATCCTGCGCGATCATATGCATGCCCAGCAGCCGGTACTGGAAGTGCGAGGCGATCTCGTGCGCCTGATCCAGCACGCCCCGCTTGAGGAAGAGGCTGATGTTGTGCACCATGACCTCTTCCCGCTCCTGGATGAAGGAGAAGATGGTCCAGCCGATGCCGCACATCAGCAAGAGGATATAGGCCATGACCGTCAGCATGGCGCGTCGAGGCTGTCCGAACAAATGGCTCAGCATGGTGTGACTTCCTCCTCGCGGCCGCCGGAATGGCGAGCCGCCCCAGCCTGCAGTGAACATGGCCCCACCCTACGCCGCCGGGCGTCAGCAAAGCGTTCGCACACTGCACCGCACGCATGCGGCGCACCATTTCCTCCCAAAAAGAACAAACGCCGCAACCGAAGACATTACGCGTCATCACGAAGACGTCAAGCCGCCGCTGCGGGAGGGGGAGGCTCCCCGAGCCCTGCCCTGTGCCCTGCTCCGCCTTCTTACGCCTACCTTTACCGCAAAAAAAGGCGGCTACCCCCATCGGGACAGCCGCCGGCACCAGGAAGAGCAGGGCCTGCGTCAGGCCATGTCCTCGGTCAGGATCATATTGCGGGCAGCCGCCGTTTCGTCCAGCCGCCGTACCGGCAGGGACTGCGGCGCGGCAGCCAGCTTTTCAGGATGTTCGCGGCCTTCGGCCACGATCTCACGCAGAGCGTCCACGTATTCGTCCAGCGTTTCCTTGCTTTCGGTCTCCGTGGGCTCGGCCATGAGGCATTCCTTGACGATGAGCGGGAAGTAGATGGTCGGGGCATGGATGCCGCGGTCCAGCAGGCCCTTGGCGATGTCCAGCGCGCGCAGGCCTTCGGGCGCGGAGGCCACGAACTCATGGGCGCAGATGCGGTCAAAGGGGATGTCCAGCACATCTTCCAGCCGCTTGCGCAGATAGTTGGCATTGAGCACCGCATACTCGGAAGCGCGGGTGAGCCCGTTGCCGCCAAGGCGCATCATGTAGGCCAGCGCCTTGGCCAGCACGCCGAAGCTGCCGTAGAACGGCCCGATATAGCCGATGGACTGGGGCAGATCGAAGTTCACGCGGTAGCTGTCGTCATCACGGCGTTCCACGCGCGGCGCGGGCAGATAGGGCACCAGGCGTTCGCTCACGCCCACCGGCCCCGCGCCGGGGCCGCCGCCGCCGTGCGGCGTGGAGAGGGTCTTGTGGACGTTGAGGTGCACCACGTCAAAGCCCACGTCGCCCACGCGCATCTTGCCCATGATGGCGTTCATGTTCGCGCCGTCATAGTAGAGCAGCGCGTCCACCTTGCGCAGCTCCTCCACGATCTCGGCCAGATGGGTCTCCATGAGGCCCAGCGTGTTGGGGCAGGTCATCATGAGGCCGGCCACATCGTCGGGATGTTCGGCGATGGCGCGGGCCAGGGCCTGCGGGTCCACCATGCCGTCCCGGGACTCGATGTTCACGATATCGAAGCCCGCCAGCACGGCCGAAGCGGGGTTGGTGCCGTGCGCCGAATCGGGGATGAGCATCTTGGTGCGCTTGCGGCCCCTGGCCTTGTGGTAGGCCGCGATGAGCTTGACGCCCGTGAATTCGCCGTTGGCCCCGGCCATGGGCTGCAGGGTGAAGGCCTTCATGCCCGTCAGTTCGCAGAGCCAGCGCTCGGCATCGTAGAGCACCTGCAGGGCCCCCTGCACGCAGGAAGCGCCGCGGCCGAGCTGGGCCAGCATGGGGTGCAGGCGCGTGAAGCCGGGCAGACCGGCCACCTGCTCCGTGAACTTGGGGTTATATTTCATGGTGCAGGAGCCGAGCGGGTAGAAATTGGCGTCCACGCTGTAATTGCGGCGCGAAAGCGCGGTAAAGTGGCGCACAACGTCGAGCTCGGAGCATTCCGGCAGACGGGGAGCCTGCTTGCGCAGCAGCTCCGCGGGCAGCATGTCCGCCGCGCGGGGGGCGTTCTCCACCGGTTCCAGCACGAGGTTCTCGGCATGCCGGCCGCTCACGGATTTGGCAAAGATGGTTTTCACAGCAGGCCTCCGATGGTTTCGGCAAGGAAGCCGATCTGCTGGCGGGTGTTGTTTTCCGTGCAGGCCAGCAGCAGCACGTCGTCCATGAAGTTGTAGTAGCGGCTCACGGGGAAGCCGGGCACGCAGTTATAGGAAATAAGCGTGTTGACGACCTTTTCCGCCGGGATGGGCAGCCGCAGGGCCACCTCGTTGCCGTAGGGGGCCGTATTGAGCAGGGTCACGCCGCGCAGGGCGGTGAGACGTTCCACGGCGTAGCGGGTGAGCGCCATGTTGTGCTCGGCCACCTGCGCCAGCCCCTGCGGCCCCATGAGGGAAAGATAGATGAGCGAACGCAGGGCGCACAGCGCCTGATTGGAGCAGATGTTGGACGTGGCCTTGGCGCGGCGGATGTGCTGCTCGCGGGCCTGAAGGGTCAGCACGTAACCGGTCTTGCCGTCCAGATCCTGGGTGCGGCCGGCGATGCGGCCGGGGAACTGGCGGATATGCTCCTTGCGGCAGGCCATGATGCCCAGATAGGGGCCGCCGAAGCCCAGCGGCTGGCCGAGGCTCTGCCCTTCGGCCACGGCGATGTCCGCCCCCATCTCGCCCGGCGTCTTGAGCACGGACTGCATGATCGGGTAAACGGAGATGACGCCCAGCGCCTTCTTGCTGCGGGCATGGGCGAACAGCTCGCTGAAGTCGTCCACCACGCCGAAGAAGTTGGGGTTCTGCACCACCACGGCCGCGCACTGGTCGGTGATGGCGGCCATGAGGGCCTGCTTGTCGCTCGTGCCGTTGCGCTGCGGCACCACGCGCACGTCCACGTCCAGATCGGAGGTATAGGTGCCGAGCTGCACGCGCCAGATGGGATTGACGCATTCATCCACCACGATGAGCTTGCGGCGGCTCACCCGCACAGCCGTCATGCAGGCTTCGAAAAGGGCCGACCCGCCGTCGTAGACCGAGGCATTGGCGCAGTCCATGTCCAGCAGGCGGCAGACGGCCGTCTGATATTCAAAGATGGCCTGGAGCGTGCCCTGCGAACATTCGGCCTGATAGGGCGTGTAGGCGGTGTAGAATTCGCTGCGGCCGCTCAGGGCGTCCACGGCGGCGGGGATCTTGTGCGCATAGAAGCCCGCCCCCAGGAAGGAGACCATTTCCGTCCGGTTCCTGGCGGCAAGGTTTTCGAAGTAGCCGCACACGGCGGCCTCGCTCAGCCCTTTGGGCAGATTGAAGTGCGCGGGACGCATCTGCTGTGGGATATCCGCAAACAGATCATCCAGCGTGCGCACACCGATGACGGACAGCATCTCCGCTGTTTCGTCCGGGGTGTGGGGGATGAATGGCATGGTGGACCTCCTGAAAACGCGGCAGGCCGCCCGTCCTGCGACAGGCGGCCCGGCCCCGGCTTAATGCTGTTCGTTCTTGCAGTGTTCTTCGTAGGCGGCCGCATCCATGAGCCCTTCCGGCTTGCCGGAAAGTTTCACCTTGATGAGCCAGCCGTCCCCGAAGGCGTCGGCGTTGATCTTTTCCGGTGCATCGGCCAGCGCCTCATTGACGGCCACCACTTCACCGTTGACCGGCGAGATGAGGTCGCTGGCGGCCTTCACCGACTCCACGGAACCGAAGTCGCTGTCGGCGCTCACGCTGTCCCCCACGGCGGGCAGGTCCACATAGGTGATGTCGCCGAGGCTCTCCTGGGCAAAGTGGGTGATGCCCACCACGGCTTCCTCACCCTGGATCTTCACCCATTCATGACTGGCGCTGTACAGCAGGTCGGCAGGATTGGACATGATCTCCTCCACGCAAAAAAGGTTCACCGGCGCGGATGCGCCGCGTTCGTGACGTTTGACGCCGCAAGGCAGGCTGCCTCGGCGCGCGGCGCAAGGCCGCACCTGATCCTAAAAACATTCGTTTGGAACGCTTCGCGCTCCAAAGCCAACGGCCTGACGTTTCGCGGAAAAGGCGGTTTTTCCGCTTACTTAGGGCCGGGCGGCGTTGTGCCGCCGCCTCGCGTTTTGCCTTTTTCAGCGGCAAAACGCGCTATTTCAGCTTCATGCGGGCCGTACCGTCCTTGTAGAACGGCACTTCCGTCACGCGGGCGGGGAGCTCCGCGCGCGAAGCCTTCACCACATAGGCGTCCGCATCCGCATGCGCGGCGTCGGCCCAGGCAAAGGCGATGACGCAGCCCAGCGACGGCGCGAAGGAGCCGCTCGTCACCCGGCCCACCGGCGTGCCGTCCGGCAGCGCCAGCACGTCGCCGCCGCGGGCGGCGCGGCGGCCGTCGATGACCAGCGCCAGCAGCTTTTCCCGGATGGTCTGCGCACCGGCCTTGCCCACATAGTCGGCTTCGCTCGTAAGCATGCGCCCCATGCCCGCCTCGGCGGGATTGTGCTCCTCGTCCAGCTCGTGCCCGTACAAGGGCAGGCCG
The DNA here is from genome assembly GCA_019118745.1 of Candidatus Desulfovibrio gallistercoris. Classification (GTDB taxonomy): domain Bacteria; phylum Desulfobacterota; class Desulfovibrionia; order Desulfovibrionales; family Desulfovibrionaceae; genus Desulfovibrio; species Desulfovibrio gallistercoris. Next base: position 12,546 of record DWYJ01000090.1, read on the forward strand.
GACTCCAGCCGCAGGGTGTCGCGCGCGCCCAGCCCGGCGGGCTTGACGCGTTCATCCGCCAGCAGGGCCTCCCAGAAGGCGACCACCTTGTCCGCGGGCAGGTAGAGCTCAAAGCCCAGCTCGCCGGTGTAGCCGGTGCGGCTCACCAGAAGCGGCGCACCCTGCCACTGGGTACGCACGAAACCGAAATACCCGAGATCATGGAAATCCTGGCCCAGCACGCTTTCCAGCACGGCCAGGGATTCCGGCCCCTGCAGGTCGATCTTGCCCGTCTCGTCCGAAACGTCCTTCAGGCTCACCGTTTCGGGCAGACGCGCACGCAGGGCGGCAAAATCGCCGGCGATACAGGCGGCATTGACCACGATCATGAAGGAATCCGCCCCGAAGCGGTAGACGATGCAGTCGTCCATGACGCCGCCGCGCTCGTTGAGGATGAAGCCGTAACGGCATTTGCCTTCCTTGAGCGTGGCGAGATTGTGGCTGACGGCACGGGAAAGGGCGGCATCAGCGCCTTCGCCCTCGATGAGGAATTCGCCCATGTGGCAGATGTCGAACAGACCGGCGTGGTGGCGGGTGTGCTCGTGTTCCGCCAGGATCCCCTCGTACTGGATGGGCATCAGCCAGCCCGCGAACGGGGCCATCTTGGCGCCGCGGGCCTGGTGCCAGGCGGTGAGCGGCGTCGTGCGGCATTCTTCGGACATGAAAAACCTCCTCGGACTGCGGCCTGCCCTGAGGACGGCGGGCGGCAGCGGAATCAGGCGCCTCCCCAGAAGGCGCCGCAAATGTCATGCTTTCCAGATACGCTATCCGAAAACACCCCCTGCCACAAGCCCGTTTGTCCGTTTGGGTAATGCATCTTTCGTCACCCGTGCGTGAAGAAGTTTTGCATCACCTCCGCATCGCAGCCGCTGAAGCAGGCTTCCCAGTCCACGCCCCGCAGCGCCTCCTCCAGAGCCTGCGGCTCGTCCCGCACGCCCGTGAGCCGCGCCTCCAGCTCGCCCACATCGGCGGCCGCAAAAAAATCGCCGTGGATGCGGCAGCTCTCGATGATGCCCTTGCGCACGTCCAGCAGCACGTCCACCAGCCCCCACGGGAAGCGCTGCCGCCGCCGCTCGCTGAAAGCCGGCGAACGACCGAAGTTCCATTCCCAGGTCCGGTACTTCGCCTCCGCCAGCCGTTCCGCCTCGCGCAGCGCGTCCTCCGACACGTCCCGCGGGACGCTCCCCGGCGCGCAGCAGGCGGCCAGCGCCGCGCGCAGCTCCTCCATCGTGCTGCCGGGACGCCAGCACTCGCAGATGTTGGTCACCCGCGCCCGTACCGACGCGACCCCCTTGGAGCGGTATTTTTCCGGGTCCACGCTGAGCGCCGCCACCATGTCCTCAAAATCCAGATCCACCAGCAACGTGCCGTGATGCAGCACCCGCCCCCCGCGCAGGGACTGGGCACTGCCGGAGATCTTGCGTCCCCCCGCCTCAAGGTCGTTGCGCCCGGTCAGCCGGGCCGTCACGCCAAGCCGCGCCAGCGCCGCGCACACAGGCTCAAGATACCGGGCAAAATCCACCCTTGACCGCTCCGGAGCATACTCCATGAAGGAAAAATTCAGATTGCCCAAATCATGATAGACCGCCCCGCCGCCCGTATTGCGCCGCACCACCGGCACCCCGCGCTCCGCAAGCCAGGCCCTGTCCACCTCCTCCCAGGCATTCTGATGCCGCCCCACGATGACCGAAGGGCCGTTCTGCCACAAAAGGAAACACCCCGGGAACCCCGGCCCCAGCCGCTGGAACAAGACCTCCTCCAGCGCCAGATTCACCGCCGGGTCCGTCTGCCTGATGGAATAACACTGCATGGACATGCCCGCTCTCTCCTTCCTGATATGTGGCCGTTTCGTTGCTTGGGCGGGGGGCGGGGAACCCCCTCGCCTCGCGCGGGAGGGGGTTCC
>DWYJ01000091.1 GCA_019118745.1 Candidatus Desulfovibrio gallistercoris
GGGGGAAGGGGAGGCCCGCCCGCGCGAGGCGGGGGCCTCCCCTTCCCCCCACAGACGCCATACCGCAAGGCCCCCACGCTCCCTCACTTGACAGGCCGGGGGGGCATACCTAAAGAAAAAGAACATCAACATCAACCTGCCTGCCTGTCATGAAATTCCCTTCTCTTTTTCTTGCGGTCTTTCTGACCGTCTTTTCTTTTGCCTGCCCGCAGCGAGCGGATGCCGGGCAAGCTGCGCCTGTCCGCAACGTGCTGGCCAGCACCTACCCGGTGTGGCTGCTCACGCGGGCCGTGACGGACGGCGTGCCGGACACCGAGGTGCAGCTGCTGGTAGCGGCGGCCACCGGCTGCCCGCATGATTACGCGCCGACGCCTGCCGATCTTTTGCGGCTTGAAAAAGCCGATCTCGTCATCATCAACGGCCTGGGCCTGGAGGCCCCTTTCCATGACGCTCTTGCCCGGCGCGGCGCGGACGTGCTGGACTGCGGGGCCGGGTTGGGCAAGGCGCTGGAGGCCTATGAGGGGACGCTGCCCGCGGCAGCCTGCGGAAAGACGCACCACGGGCATGACCATGCCGCCTGCGAGAGCAATCCTCATATTTTTGCCGGGCCGCGCCTGGCCGCGCGCATGGTCGAGAGCATCGCCGGGGAGCTTGCCCGGAGGGACCCGGCTCACGCCGCCCGCTATCAGGAGAACGCCGCCCGCTTTGCCGCGGGCATGCACGACATCCAGCAACGCCTGCAACGGCTTGCGCAGCGGGAGGGCCGTCCTCTGCGCGTCCTCCTACAGCACGACGCGCTGGCCTATCTGGCGGCGGACGCCGGTTTCGAGGTCCTGGGCATCGTGCAGGAAGCCTCATCCGACGCGCCGACGGCGGGCCATCTGATGCAGCTCCTGGAGGACGCCCGCCAGAAGCGCCCCGATCTTCTGCTGGGCGAACAGCAGTTTACGGATAGGACCATGCAGATGCTGGCGCAGGAGGCGGACATCCCCCTGCTGAGCCTGGACTCTCTGGCCTCCGGGCCTGAAGACGTCCCAGCCGATCACTATCTGCGCGTCATGCAAAACAACGTCAGCCTGCTTGAGGAACGCCTTGCCCATTCCCTCTGATGTGGCCGTGCGCCTGCGCGGCCTGACGGTGCGCCGTAACGAACTGACCATCCTGCAGGGCATCGATGCGGATATCCCCAGCGGCAGCAGCACGGTCGTCATTGGCCCCAATGGCGCGGGCAAGAGCACCCTGCTGCTCTGCATCGCCGGAGAGCTCGCCTGTGAGGGGCGGGTCACCTTTCCCGCGTCCGGACGGCCGCCGCGCATGGCCTATGTGCCGCAGCACGTGCAGCTTGACGCGGGCCTGCCGCTGACCGTCCTGGAATTCATGGCGCTGGGCGGCCAGCGCCGCCCGCTCTGGCTGGGCGTAGCCGCTTCCGTGCGGGAGCAGGCGCTCCGCCATCTGGAGATGGTGCAGGCGGCACATCTGCTGCAACGCCGCATGGGCGATCTGTCGGGCGGCGAGCAGCGGCGCGTGCTGCTGGCCTCGGCGCTGGCCCGGCGGCCCCGCCTGCTTTTGCTGGATGAACCGGCGGCCGGGGTGGACGCCAGCGGCGAACGCCTGTTCTGGAAGGTGCTGACGGCGGCCCGGCAGGAGCAGGGCTTCACGCAGATCATGGTCAGCCACAATCTGTCGCTCACGGCCCATTATGCCGATCTGGTGCTGTGCCTGAACGGAAGCCTGATGCGGGCGGGCGCGCCGCATGCGGCGCTGACCGCACCGACCCTGCGGGCCCTGTTCGGCGTGCCCATCCATCTGTATCCCGAACAATGCGAAGAGCCGGACGAGACCTGCGCCCAGTGCGGGGCCCACTGCCACAGCGCGGACGCGCTCACCTGTCCGACGGCTGACGCAGCGCCGCCCTCCTCTCCCGCGAGGTAGCCATGCTGGAACATCTTTCCGCCCTGCTTCCCGATATGCTGCCCCTGGCGCGTGCGCTCGGCCAGCTGCCGCTGGACTGCCTGCACGCCGGTTTCATGCAGCAGGCCCTGCTGGCCATCCTGCTGCTGGCGCCCATGACGGCGGCCCTGGGGGTCAGCGTCATCACCTTCCGCATGGCCTTCTTTTCCGACGCCATCGGCCATTCCGCCTTTGCGGGGGTGGCGCTCGGTCTGCTGTTCTCACTCGATCCGCTCTTCACCATGCCGGCTTTCGGCGTGCTGGTGGGGTTGTGCATCATGGCCGTGCGCCGCGGCAGCCTGCTCTCGGCGGACACGTCCATCGGCATCGTCTTTTCGGCCGTGGTGGCCTTCGGCCTGGCCGTCGTCAGCCGGACGCCGGGCATGGCCCGCAACATGACCCAGTTCCTCTACGGCGACATCCTGACCGTCAACCCCGCCGAACTGGGCTTTCTGGCCGTGCTGGCGCTGGCCATGCTCCTTTTTGTCCTTGCTGGTTCCAACCGTCTGCTGCTGATCGCCCTCAATCCCGTCATGGCCGGGGCCCAGGGCGTACGGGTCGCCCTCTGGCAGTACGCCTTTGCGGCCCTGCTGTCCCTTGTGGTCATGATGGCCGTGCGGGCCGTGGGCGTCCTGCTGGTGACGGCCCTGCTCATCGTGCCCGCCGCCACAGCCCGTCATCTTGCCCGCACCGCGGGCGGCATGTTCTGGTGGGCGCAGGCCGTGGCCCTGTTCAGCGGCGTCGCGGGGCTCCTGCTCTCCGCGCAAAGCTGGCTCGGCACCGCCAGCGGCGCGACCATCATCCTCGTCGCCTGCGCCTGCTTTTTGTGCAGCGCCCTCTGGGCCCGGCGGCAGGGACACCGCCGCAGCTGACGGCATCCGGCACGGCCACCTCGCGCAAAACAAGCGGAAAAACCGCATTCTTTCCGCCCAACGACAGACCGTATGGTTGGAAGGCCAAGCGTTCCAATCCGAGGATGCTCATGGATTGACCTTCTTTCCTGCCGGTCGTACCCTGAACGGGAAAAGTTCCACGGGCCCGGAGGGGACATGTCCATCAAGAAAAAAATGCTGCTTGCGGGGATCTTCCTGCTGCTGCTCGGCATCGGTCTGGCCTGCTGCCATACCGCTCTGCGTCATCTGGAACAGCGTGAACGCCAGCATTGCTACGGGATCGCCCAGTCCCAACTCGGCTACCTGACGCGACAGATGGAAAACATCTTCAACACCACGCGCCTGCTGGCGGAACGCTGCGTCAAGCCGGACGGCGGGGTGACGGACTTCGAGGACGGGGCCCGCGGCATCATGGTGCTGCGGGAGATACGCTGCCTGCAGCTTGCGCCGGACGGCCGCGTGGTCTACAGCTATCCCCCGCAGCCGGACGTGACGCCGCTGGATCTTTTCAGCGATCCCAACCAGAAAGCGGACGCCATACAGAGCCGTGATTCCGGCCTGCCGGGCATTTACGGGCCCTACCCCCTGCGCCAGGGCGGCACGGCTCTGCTCTGCCGCCTGCCGGTGTACCGCGGGGCGCGCGGCGACACGTTTTGGGGCTTTGCCACTGCCGTCGTGGAGATGGACGACCTCCTGGCCAACCTCAAGCCTGCCTTCAACAACAAGTCCCATCTCCGCTTTGCCCTGTTCCGGCGCGACGGGGAACATGGCGCGCCTATCCGTATCGCAGGCTGCCCCTATGACTCGCTCGTCGATCCGCTGGAGATCAGCAGCATCCTGCCCAACGGGCAGTGGTCTCTGGCTATCGAACCGCGCCACGGCTGGACCCCGCCGTGGTATTCGCTCTGCCTCTACAGTCTGGCCGTACTGGTGTGCATCCTGCTCAGCGCCCTGGTCTTCTGGCTGTTCAAGCATATCCCGCAGCTTGCCGCTCTGGCGGACATGGACTGCCACGACCCGCTCACCCATTGCCTGAACAGGGAGAGCCTGCGGCAGGACGTGAATGAATGGACCACGAAGCGGGAAAAGTTCTGCCTCATCAACGTGGGACTGACCAACTTCACCCCCCTGTGCGAGGAATTCGGCTATGACGTCGGCGACCGCCTGCTGCAGGCCGTCGCCCAGCGGATACGCTCGCAGCTGCCGCGCTCCGCACGACTCTACCGCACAGGCAATGCCGTCTTCAGCCTGCTGATGGAGCGGGAGACCACCGGCCCCCTGCTCAAGAGCCTGAACCTCCAGCTGGCCGAGCCGCAGCGCGTCGGCCAACAGATGTTGCGCTGCCACCTTGCCCTGGGCATCGCGCAGTTCCCGCTGGATGGGCATACGCCTGACATCCTTCTCAGCAAAGCCGAGGAACGGCGGGAACGGGACTCGCACGAACAGCGCATAGGCTGATCCGCGTCCGCGCAAGGCGGAGAGGCGGGCAGCGCCGCCATTGTGAACGTCAGAGAGCGGAAGGACGAGGAGAAGGAAGGCCTTCCTGAAGGGGCGCGGCAAAGGATCGCCGCCCGACGGCACGCCACCGCAAGCGCGCTTTTTCCGCTCGCTTTGAGCCGGGAACGTGCGCTGCCGCCGCGCGTTTTTCCCTTTTTCAAGGGCAAAACGTTCTACAGGCTGGCCCGCTGAGCGAGGAAGGCCTCAAAGTCGGCAAAGGGCATGGGCCGGGCGATGTAGTATCCCTGCCCGTAGGTACAGCCTATGCCGGCCAGGAAACGGAGCTGCTCCAGCGTCTCGATCCCTTCGCAAAGCACCTTGAGGCCCAGCTTGCCGCCGAGGTGCACCAGCGATTCCAGCATGGCCGGACTGGATTTGTCGGAGAGGAACTCCTTGTCCAGCTTGAGCACATCGACAGGGAAGAGCTGCAGGGCCGCCAGCGACGAATAGCCCTTGCCGAAATCATCCAGCGCCACCTTGATGCCCCATGCCTTGAGCCGTTGCAGGTTGGACACCACGAGCTCCTCATTGAAGTCCGCCAGAGATTCGGTCACTTCCACTTCCACGAGGTCATGCGGGATATTGTGCCGCTCCAGCACGCTGATGAACTGCTCGCAGTAGGTGTCCGTCAAGAAGAGCGCGCGGGACTGGTTCACGCCGATGGGCACCACTCTCCGCCCCTCGTCCAGCCGCTGCCGCAACCAGCGGCAGACCCGGTCGAGCACGTAGATGTCCAGCTCCCGGATGAAGCCGTTCTTTTCAAACAGAGGGATGAACTCGTCGGGATAGATCTTGCTGCCGTCCGGCGGCATCCAGCGCACGAGGGCCTCCCCGCCGCTCACGTTGCCGGAGGCAAGCTGGATCTGCGGCTGGACATGCACCACGAATTCCCCCGCGCCGAGCGCCGACTGCATACGGTTCTCCAGAGCGGCCATGCGCAGGACGATGGCGTCCATCTCCGTATCGTAGAAGGCGTAGGAAGACTTGTAGGTATTGTCCCCGATGCTGGTCTGGGCGGTCTCGGCGGCGACCACGAAGGGCGCGACCCTGCCCTCGAAATTCTGGATGCGAGCTATGCCGCAGCTCAGCACCAGCGCATGCCCAAGCTCCCCGCCAAGCGCCGCGCCGGCATGGAAAAAGGTGTTCAGGCGGGCCTTGACGGCGCGGTCCTCCTCGCAATGCCAGAGGCAGAGGAAGCGGCCGCCGCCCACATGGGCCACCAGTTCCCGCCCGGACGTCAGGTTCTGCAACTCCGCGTAGCAGCGGCGGATGGTCCAGTCCCCGCTGCCGTAGCCGCAGGAACGATTGATCTGCACGAGCTTGCGGATATTGATGCTCACCACCACATAACCGTCCGCTCCGTCCAGCAGCTGCTCGTCGCTTTCCAGCAGGAAGCGGGCCCGGTTGATGCCGCCGGTGACGGAATCGGTATAAGCGACCTTTTCCAGGTCATGCAGGTGTTTGCGGTTGGCCTTGCCCCTGCTCCAGAACAGGAGGGCCCCCAGCAGGATGCACACCGCTATGATCCAGAGGATGTTCCGGTGCACGGCGTTGATCAGCATCTCCTGCATGGTCTGCGGCACATGATCCATGACCAGCATCTCCACCTGCCCGCCGGATAGGGCCAGGATGTTCTTGTCGAAGATGGAGATGGCGTAGGGCGAGACATGCGGCCCGAAGCCGTAGGCCATGGGATAGAAAGCCTGCGTGATGGCGAAGGTATGCCGCCGCGGCAGTCCGGCCGGCGAGGTCTGGCCGGGATAGGCGGTCAGATGGGCATCCGCCTCTCCTTTGCTGACGGCCTCGCAACACTGCTCAAGCGTGGAATAGAGCACGAAACGGTCGGAAGGATAAGTCTGCAGATAGGATTCCTGCACGCTCAGGAATTCCGGCGTGGTGGCGATGCGCAGACCGGTCCCGGGCCGGGCATTTTGGGCGACGGCAAGGGAAATGGGCGCATTGTAAAAGGGCTGCCCCACAAAAATACCGAAGCGCCGCGCAAAATCAGCCGACGGCGGCACGTTGCTGACGAGGTCGGCCTCTCCCCTGCGGAGCATGGCAAGGCTTTCTTCATAATTGTCCGCCGGGATCATCTCCAGCCGGATGCCCGCCCGGCGGGCCAGCTCCAGCGAGAGCCGCTGGAGGAAGGGGCCACGGCGGGGATCCTCGCGTTCCTGCTCCCGGCTGTAGGCCATGCGGAGCACGGGCTTGCCGGCCAGCCATTCCTCTTCCCCGCGGGAAAGCGTTATGGCGACGTTGCTGCCCACATTGAGGAAACTGTCGAACAGGGCGGAAAAAAAGCGGGGGCTCGTGATCTGCATCTGCCGGATGGCCTCGTCGATGCGGGGCATGAACACGGCGTCCCCCTTGCGGGAAACGAAGTAGAAGGGCTCGATGGCAAAGGTGCCGGCCACCTTGGTCTGCTCGCCGGAAAGGCAGCCGTCCACATAGCCGTCCACGCTGCCGTCCTGCACGGCACGGAGCATGGGCAGGCTTTCGTCAAACTCCACGATGGTGAAATCGAAACCGAACTGCCGGCCCATCCGGCGGAAGATGTCCTGATCGTACGCCCCGCTGTAGAAGCCCAGCCGCATGCCGTCAAAGTCCTTGAAATCCATGAAATGGACATTGCTCTGCTGCGGCACGTGCAGCGTTGTGATCTCAAAACCGGCCTGCAACTTGGAGAACGTCATCTGCTGCGCGCGCTCAGGCGTGTAGGAGATGCCGCAGGAGATGTCGATATCGCCGTTGTTGAGCTTGTCCGCCAGCTCTTCGAAGGGGATGGGTATCCATTCGAACCGCCAGCCCGTGTAACGGGAGATGGCCTCCAGCAGGGCCGGCGCATAGCCGCAGACCTTGCCGCCGTCCTCCTTGAAGACGGCGTGCTGATCGAACCAGCCGACCCGCACCACACGCTGGGCGGCGTAATCCTTGCGCAGGTTCTCCGGCAGGAAGTAATGCAGAGGGGCGGAAGGAGCGTCCTTACGCAGGTTCTCCGCCCGGCTTGCCCCGCACAGGCACAGCAGGCACAGGAGCCCCACAAGCACGCCACATCGCCAGAACAACCGCAACATATCCCTTCTCCTCATCGTTTCGGACGGGATGCACATCTTGCTTTGCACCGAATCTACGGGCTCACACGGGACAAGGCAAGAAAAATCGCATCCGCCGGAAAAAATGGCCGGCCACGGCCGCATACGTTGCCTATCCGCCCCGCACGCGGTATCATGCGGACGGCAAGGCCATAAAAAATCCCCCGCAGGCATAAAGGATGCGCGCCAGCGGGCGATAAAGCGTTTAGTTATCAATCGTGCCTGCGCTAGGCATTGTGCGACAGCACCCCTGGCTGTCATTGTTGTGAACTGGAGGATTCCATGCGTTGGGTTGACATTTCCGTCGGCAAAAAGCTGTACGCCACATTCTGTGCATTTATCCTGTTCTTCCTCATCACGATGGGAGCCATGCTGTTCTACCTCGACATCGTCAACAAGGATGCCGAGATCCTCAGCCAGCCTTCCAAGGACGGCGCCCTCCTGGCAGCGGAAGTGGCCCACCTGCAGTGGGCGATGAACGTGCAGAATTTCGTGCTGCAGCAGGGCAAGACCCCCCTGAGCGTGCCCACTGACGGCCGTCAGTGCGACTTCGGGAAGTGGTTCTACGGTCCGCAGCGCCAGGAGCTGGAGCAGGAAGTGCCGGGCATGCGCGCCATCTTCGCCAAGGTGGAGGACGTGCATACCAAGCTTCATGCCACGGCCCACACCATCAAGGAACATATGGACGCCGGCCGGCATGACGAGGCCCGCGCCTTCCTGCAGAGCAACACCCTGCCCCTCCTCGCGGACGTGCAGAAGCTCCTTTCCCAGTCCCGTAATCTGTTGACGGACTCCAAGGATGGGCTGCTGCAGCATCTGGCCGCCAGCGTCAGCAATGCCCTGAGCCTTGCCTTCATCGCCGCCGTCATCTACATCATCTTCGCCATCACCATTTCCGTGCTGCTGGTGCGCAACATCTGCAAGCCGCTCACCCGCATCACCACCGTCGCCGACAAGGCCGCCCGCGGCATCTTCGAGCCTTCGGCCATCGACCGCGGCGACGAGATCGGCCGCCTTGCCAAGGCCTTCGACACCACGTCCGCCATCATCAAGGAAAAGCTGGGCGTCAGCGAAGGACTCATGCGCGGCATGACCTCCCCCCTTGCCATCTGCGATACCGCCGGCAAGATCACCTTCATCAACCAGCTCATGCTCGACCTCTGGGGACGTGACGGCCATCCGGAAGACTATCTCGGCCTCAGCGTCAGCCAGTTCTTCTACAACGACGAATCCCGCAAGACCATTTGTGACGACGTGCTGCACACCGGCAAGCCCGTGCTCGGCTACGCGCGCACCTTCACCAACATGCGCCAGCAGACCAAGCACATCGTCATGGACCTCTCTCCGCTGCTCAACCTTGACGGGACCCTCGTGGGCGTGTTCACCCTGCACAACGACCTGACGGAAATGTACGAGCAGCGTAACCGCATCGCCCAGCTCAATGACCGGATCTACATGTCCGCCAGTCATGCGCAGGAGATCTCCACCACCCAGACCGAAGCTTTCCAGCAGCTCTTCCAGCAGCTGGAGAACACCGGCAGGGTCGCCACGGAGCAGGAACAGGAAGCCGTCTCGGCTGCCGAAAGCATGCACGTCATGGCCGAGTCCATGCGCGAAGCGGCGCTCAAGACCAGCTTCAGCATGGAAAAGTCCCAGACGGCCCAGAAGGAAGCTCAGGAAGGCTACGAAGTGGTGCGCCGCACCATCGCCTGCATCACCCGCGTGGACGAGCAAACCACCAAGGTCGCCGAGAGCATGGCCTCCCTCGACACCCAGGCCAAGGACATCGGCAACGTGCTTGAACTCATCAAGGACGTGGCCGACCAGACCAACCTGCTGGCGCTCAATGCCGCCATCGAGGCCGCCCGCGCCGGGGAAGCCGGCAAGGGCTTTGCCGTGGTGGCCGACGAAGTGCGCAAGCTGGCCGAAAAGACCATGCACGCCACGGACGAGGTGGCGGGCTCCATCATGGGCATCCAGAATAGCGTCCGTGAAAGCTCCAAGGCCACCAAGGAATGCGTCACCCTCACCCGTCAGGCGACCGAGCTGGCCGACAATTCCGGCGAACGCCTGAGCAACATCCAGACCGTCATCGGCGAGGCGGTCAACGATATCGCCGCCGTGGCCCAGGTCACGACCGACCAGGCCCATGCCAGCGAAGACGTGCTGCGCAAGATGGAGAACTTCTCCGAACAGGCCAAGATCTCCACGCAGAACATGCATGAATCTTCCAGCCATGCTCAGGAACTGCGCAAGCTCTCCGACGATCTGCGGCACATGATCGACGCCATGCGCAGCGAACGCCGCGGCGACGAGCGCTTTGAGATCACGGAAGTGCACACCGTGCGCGTGTCCAACATGGCGGGCGTGCCCTTCTTTGCCACCATCCTCGACGCCAGCATCTCCGGCTTCCGCCTGCGCTTCGACACGGCCCCGAGCCTGCGCGAACAGGACGAAGTCAAGATGGACAGCGCCGACGGGCCTTTTGCCCGCATCCTGCACGAAACGCCCGCCCGCATCATCTGGGTGGACGGCAACCTGGCAGGCGTCCATATGGCGCACAACATCAACGAAAGCGTCCTGCGCGTGGTGGTGGACGAAGCCAATCACCGCGGTTAGGATCTCTGCCCCAGCGCGATCGAGGGACGCTCTTCGGAGCGTCCCTTTTTTATTTTTTCCGCGCCGTCAGCCTGCTGGCGCGGCTTTCCGCCCTTTTTCCCCGCCATGCGCCATTTTCTCGCTTGCCAGTCTCCCCTTTCTGCCTTATGAGGTCTGAACGCTCTTTTCGATGTTATTAGCCGGAAAGGGCGACTCGAAAAAGGAGAGGCAGCATGACGGCCACCATGCAGGCACTCATATACAAGGATATCGGCGATCTCCGCCTGGAATCGCGTCCCTTGCCCGAACTGCGGGAACCGACGGATGCACTGGTGCGCGTCCGCCTTTCCAGCATCTGCACCAGCGATCTGCACATCCGCAACGGCGCCGTTCCGCGCGCCCGTCCCGGCGTCGTGCTGGGCCATGAATTCGTGGGCGAGGTGGTGGAGACCGGCAGGGAAGTCCGCCGCGTCCGTCCTGGGCAGCGTGTCGCCGTCAATGTGGAGACCTTTTGCGGGCAGTGCTTTTTTTGCCGTCAGGGCTTCGTCAACAATTGCGAACGGGGCGGCTGGGAGCTGGGCTGTCGCATCGACGGCTGCCAGACGGAATACGTGCGCGTCCCCTTCGCGGATAATGGCCTCGACCCGCTGCCGGACAGCGTGGACGACATGGCGGCGCTGCTGGTGGGCGACGTGCTGGCCAGCGGCTACTTCGGGGCGGAACTGGCCGCCATCCGCCCCGGCGATACGGTGCTTGTCCTGGGGGCGGGGCCGGTCGGCATTTGCGCCATGCTTTGCGCCCGCCTTTTTGGCCCGGCGCGCATCATCGCCGTGGACAAGCTCGACGACCGGCTGGCGCTGGCGCAGCGCATGGGCGCTGCCGACGACGTCATCCTCGTGCCGGACGGCGTGGACACGCAGGCTGTGGCCGGGCAGGTGCGCGACCTGACGCGAGGCCGCGGCGCGGACGCGGTCATCGAGTGCGCGGGCTCGTCGGCCACCTTCACTCTGGCCTGGCAGGCCGCCCGCCCCAATGCCAGCGTGGCGCTGGTGGCCTTGTATGAAACGGAACAGACCCTGCCGCTGCCCCGGATGTACGGCAAAAACCTCATTTTCAAGACCGGCGGCGTGGACGCCGTCCACAGCGCCCGTCTGATCCGGCTCATCGAGGAAGGCCGCCTCGATACGCGCCCGCTCATCACGCACACGTTCCCCCTGCGGGACATCCTTGTGGCCTATGACGTTTTTTCCCGGCGGAAGGACGGTTGCATCAAGTGCGCCATCCTGCCTGATGCCGCCGATGCCTCCCTGTCCACCTTCAACCCCCGGTTCACCAGATGACGCATTCTTCCCCTTCGGTCTCTCCTGTCAGCGACGCGGCAAAACTGCATCTGTTGCGTGATGTTGCCGAGATCATGCGTGCTCCCGGCAATGTGCACGACGCGCTGGAAACAGTGCTCGAGCGGATCCGCCAGACCTTGCCCGTGCTGCGCGGCAGCGTAACCCTCATCTCCCCGGCAACGGGGGAAATCCGCATAGAGGCCTCCTGCGGCCTCAAAGAGGCGGAGCGCCTGCGCGGCCGTTATGCCCGCGGCGAAGGCGTGACCGGCCGGGTCATCCAGACCGGGCAGGCCATGTGCGTTGCGGACGTCTCCGGAGAGCCGCTCTTCCTGAACCGGACGGGTTCGCGAGATCTGGAACACGAAGCCATCTCCTTCCTTTGCGTCCCCATCCGCATCGCCGGCCAGTCCGTGGGCGCGCTGTCCGTGGACAGGCAGCTGGCGGATACCCCCACCCTGCTTGAGGAGATGGACCTTCTGCATATCATCGCCACCCTGCTCGGCCATGCGGCCTTTGAAGGGCAGCGCTTCATGGACGAGATCGCCAAGAGCGCCTCGACGCTGGCGGACATGTTCCACACCAGCTCTCCCGTCATGCGGCATGTGCTGGCGCAGATGGAGCATGTCGCCCATGCGGGGACGACCGTCTTTTTGCAGGGCGAATCCGGCAGCGGCAAGGAGGTGGCGGCCCGTGCCATCCACTCCGCAAGCCCGCGGGCTTCCGGGCCCTTCATCTCGCTCAACTGCGCCGCCTTGCCGGAAAACCTCATCGAAAGCGAGATGTTCGGCCACGAACGCGGCGCGTTCACCGGCGCGAACTCCCTGCGCAAGGGACGCTTCGAGCTTGCCGACGGCGGCACCCTCTTCCTGGATGAAGTGGGGGAACTGAGCCTGCCGGTACAGGCCAAGCTGCTGCGCGTCCTGCAGGAACGCTGCTTCGAGCGGCTTGGGGGCTCGCAGACCGTGCATGTGGACGTGCGCATCATCGCCGCCACCAACAGGGATCTGGAAAGCATGGTCGAAGCGGGCACCTTCCGCCGTGACCTCTTCTACCGGCTCAATGTTTTTCCCATCCGCCTGCCTGCCCTGCGCGAGCGCAAGGACGACATCCTGCCGCTGGCCAGCCGTTTTGCCCTGCGCTTTGCCCGCGCCAATGGACGCGAAGAGGCGCGCCTCTCCCTGGCGGTGATGGACATGCTGCAACGCTATGACTGGCCGGGCAATGTGCGTGAGCTGGAAAACGTCATGGAACGTGCCGTCCTGCTCATGGAACGGGAAGACATCATCCTCCCGCAGCACCTGCCTCTCTCTCTGCATGGCGAATACCGCGCCACGCAGGAAGATTCACCGCAACACTGCTGCGTGCTGCCGGCCCATGCCGCCACCCTGCCGCAGCGGGTCGCGGAGCTGGAACGCTCCTGCATCGTGGAAGCGCTCGCCGCCAGCGGCGGCCACATGGGCAAGGCGGCGCAGGCCCTCGGCCTTACCGAGCGCATCATGGGTCTACGCATGCGCAAGTATAATCTGCGCTACCAGACCTTCCGCTCCAAGGAAGGCCTGTTCGGCAAGAAAAAATCCTGATCCGCCGCCCTGCCGCAAGGCAGGGGCTCTCAGCCTCCTTTCCCCCACGCCGGCTTTTGCCGGCTTTTTTTATTCCCTTTCCCGCCCCGCGTTCCGCCTTTTTCAACGGCAAAACCCTTCCGTCCCTGCATCGCCTCCACGACGAGCCCACAGCCCCAGGCAGCGGCTTTTCCATGCTGCGCCGGCCCAGCCCCCACAGGGGGCAGCGCCCTTTCGACCTGCCTGCTGCCGTACGCTGCCGCCCCTCTTGCCATCATCCCCTCTTCCACACAAAACACACACAAAAAACATCTGTAAATATAGTATCTTAAACACACTATCCACATCACAGAAAATATATAAAAAATAATTTTTAAAACATCATTATTTTATAAAAAAATATCTTAATGCCAACTATTGACAAAATTTTCCCAAAAACATACAAAAAACACGGAAAAACCCCAAAATTAGACGTGTAAAATATATCAAATCCAGATAAAAATATTTTAATCATAAAATGTGAAATATATAACAAAAGGAGGTGCGCTTACTGTTCGGCCCGGGTCTTTCCCTTTTCATCCCTTCAACCAGTGAGGAAAATGATGAAGAATTTCAAGCTTATCCCACTGCTGCTCGCTGCCTTCCTCATATGGGGCAGCGCAGCCCAGGCTCTCACCCTGCGTATCGGCGCCGGCGACCCCGAAAACTCGGAAATGGGCGTCGTGGGCAACACCTTCAAAAAGTTCATCGAGGAGAAGACCAACGGAAAGGTCAAGGTGGAGTGCTTCTACAGCGCTTCGCTCGGCGATGAAACGGAATGCCTGCGCAATGTGCAAAAGGGCTCCCTGCCCATCGCCATCGCCGGCATCGCCAATCTGGTGCCGTTTGAAAGTCGCCTGGGCATCCTTACCCTCCCCTACCTCTTCGATAATCTCGACGAGGTGGTGAAGGGCACCAACGGCGCCCCGGCCGAGCTGCTCAACAGCTACGCCATCAAGGCCGGTTTCCGCATCCTGACCTGGACGTATACCGACTTCCGGTACATCTCCAACTCCAAGCGGCCCATCACGAAAATGTCCGACATGCAGGGCCTGAAGTTCCGTGTGCCGCAGAGCGCGGTGCTCATCGCCGCCTACAAGGCCTTTGGCGGCAGCCCCACCCCCATCTCCTGGGCGGAGACCTTCACCGCCCTGCAGCAGGGCGTCGTGGACGGGCAGTGCTACGGCTACATCGGCTTCCGGGCCAACAAGTTCCAGGAAGCCAACCAGAAGTACCTTTCCGAAGTGCACTACACCTACCAGCTCCAGCCCATGATCATCAGTGAGCGGGTCTTCCAGAGGATGGACCCGGAACTGCAAAAGCTGGTCATCGAGGGCGGCAAGGTGGCACAAAAGGCCGTGCTGGAATACCAGATCAAGGAAGCCGGCGCTGCCAAGGAACAGTTGATCAAGGACGGTGTCGTCATCTCCAAGCTGGAAGATGAGGATCAGTGGAAGAAGGCGGCCATGGAAAAGGTCTGGCCTGAAATGATGAGCTTTGTCGGCGGACGTGATGCCGTCAACGCCTATCTCAAGGCCTGCGGCAAGCCGACAATCTAAAGCCTTTTCAGTTTGAAACGCTTTGCGTTTCAAACCATACGGCCTGGCGTTTCGTGGAAAAAAAGCGCTTTTTCCGCTCACTTTGGGCCGAGCGGCGCAGTACCGCCGCCGGGCATTTTGCCTTTTTCAAAGGCAAACTGCCCTAAAACGCGCAGTGGACCAGGAAGCGAGCCCCCGGGCACGCACAGCGAACTCCCGCCGCCGGCGATATCCCCTTCCTGCCTTTAAGCCGCATGGCAGGTGGGCCTTGCCCGGCCGGGACGCAGCAACAGCCGCCGCCTGCGCCATCAGCATGACCCACGGCGCTGCCGCCCGGACTCCTTCCTGTATCCGGCGCGCATCCCACGGCCGGCATCCCGTACGGATGCCGGCCGTTTTGCCTTGTCCGCATGGCCTTGTCCGCAGAAGACGTGCCCCGGGGCCGTCCCCTTTCCCATCCTGCCCAGCGCCAATATTTATTCATAAATGTTGTTTTATATCTTCCATAATGGAACTAAAAACATTTTTGTATATTTAAATTTCAGCAACAATACCAAACTATTACATAGTGAAGTATGGACTTTTCCGCACCACGCCACCCAAACCCGCCCCATTTTTCAACAAAAAAGCAGAAAGATTCCGCCTTTCAGGGGCCGCTTTCTCCATCCTTCTTGAGAGATAAAAATAATATCTTTATATTTTAGCATATTACAAAAAATAACGCGGACTGGCACACTTCCTGCCTTAGGGGGGAACGGAAGCGCACGGCGTGCGTTTCCATCGAGTTCCATCATCCCGGAGGAGTCCCGTGAAGCATCAACGCAGTTCCGCCCTGCAGGAAGCCCTGTCCACTGCCCCGCTGCGCCTGTCCACCGTGAGCGATGCCGCCACCACGGACGGCGCGGAGACATTCGGTTGCCATGTCTTCGGCCTTGACGCCATGCGCAAGCGCCTGCCCAAGGACGTCTACCGCCGTCTTGCCCGCATCATCAGCGAGGGCGGACGCCTCGATCCCGCCATTGCCGATGTGGTGGCCAATGCCATGAAGGACTGGGCCATCGAAATGGGCGCGGATCATTATACCCACTGGTTCCAGCCCATGACCGGCCTCACGGCCGAAAAGCACGACGCCTTCCTGTCCCCCACGCCGGACGGGCACATGATCAACGAATTTTCGGGCAAGATGCTCATCAGCGGCGAACCGGACGCCTCGTCCTTCCCGTCGGGCGGCATCCGCTCCACCTTCGAGGCTCGCGGCTACACGGCCTGGGACCCGTCGGTGCCGGTCTTCATCGTCCGCAACGACAACGGGGCAACGCTCCACATCCCCACCTTCTTCTACGCCTATTCCGGCGAGGCGCTGGACCGCAAGATCCCCCTGCTGCGCTCGCTGGATGCGCTTTCCGTGCAGGCGCTGCGCATCCTGCGCCTGTTCGGCAACACCACGGCGCAGCGCGTGCGGGCCAGCGTGGGCCCGGAACAGGAATATTTTCTGGTGGACCGCCGTCTGGCGGCCCTGCGCCCGGACATCATGCTCACGGGCCGCACCCTGCAGGGCGCGGCGTCGCCCAAGGGGCAGGAGATGGAGGACCACTACTTCGGCGCCATCCCCGGCCGCGTCATGAGCTTCATGCAGGATGTGGAACGGGAGCTGCAAAAGCTCGGCATCCCGGCCAAGACGCGCCACAACGAGGTGGCCCCCGGTCAGTTCGAGCTTGCGCCCATCTATGAAGAAGCCAATATCGCCTGCGACCACAACATGTTGACCATGAACATGCTGCGTCACCTGGCCGCACGGCACGGCTTCGTCTGCCTGCTGCACGAAAAGCCCTTTGCCGGGGTCAACGGCAGCGGCAAGCACAATAACTGGTCACTGACCGACTCCGACGGCAACAACCTGCTCAACCCCGGTTCCACCCCGCAGGACAACGCGCAGTTCCTCGTCTTTCTCGCGGCGGTGCTGCGGGCCGTGCACCTGCATGGCGCGGCCCTGCGCCTGGGAGCCATCGGCGCGGGCAACGATCACCGCCTTGGGGCCAACGAGGCCCCGCCGGCCATCATCTCCGTCTTCCTCGGTCAGGAGCTCACCGGCGTCATCGAGGGCATCATCACCGGCAAGCCCGCGCCCGATACCGGCAGCGGCGTCATGGAGATCGGCGTCTCCAGCCTGCCGCCCCTGCCCATCGACACC
The DNA here is from genome assembly GCA_019118745.1 of Candidatus Desulfovibrio gallistercoris. Lineage (GTDB taxonomy): Bacteria > Desulfobacterota > Desulfovibrionia > Desulfovibrionales > Desulfovibrionaceae > Desulfovibrio > Desulfovibrio gallistercoris. The sequence continues at coordinate 16,698 of DWYJ01000091.1, forward strand.
TCGGACCGCAACCGCACGAGCCCCTTCGCCTTCACGGGCAACAAGTTTGAATTTCGCGCCGTGGGCTCCTCCCAGTCCGTGGCCCCGGCCAACATCGCTCTCAATGCGGCCATGACCTGCGCTCTGCAGGACATCGCCGATGAGCTGGAAAAAGGCGTGGCGGCAGGCAGAACCCTTAACGCGACCCTCCAGGATCTGCTGCCGCGCCTTTTCCGTCAACACTCCCCCGTGGTCTTCAACGGCAACGGCTATGCCGACGCCTGGAAGGACGAAGCCGCCACGCGCGGCCTGCCCAACTACCCCGATACCGTCACTGCCGTGGAACACTACAGCGACGCCGACGTCATGCAGGTCTTCCTGCGGGCGGGCGTGCTCAGTGAACGGGAGATGCTGGCCCGACAGGAGATCCTCTTCGAACACTACGCCAAGACCGTACGCATCGAGGGCGACGTCCTCCTGCGCATGATCAGCCGGCAGATCCTCCCCGCCGCCCGCCACGCCGAAGACAGCGCCGCCCGCCTGCTCATGCACGTGCGCGCCGTGACCGAAAATGGCGACCAGGCCGAAAGCGAACACTTCCGCAAGCTGCATGCCCATACGGGACAGCTCCAGCAGGCCGCCGCCACCCTGGCCGACGCCCTCGCCGCCTGCCGCGCCGCCTCCGACGCGCACGACATGGCCCGCACCGCCCGCGACGCCGTGCTGCCCGCCATGCAGCTCTGCCGCGAACACGCCGACGCCCTGGAACTGCTGGTGGACGACGAGCTCTGGCCCCTGCCCACCTATGCCGAATTGCTCTGGACGCATTAAGAGTGATTCTTTCTGGGGGATGAAAGGGCAAGGCGACACAAAAGGCGTCCCCTGTCCGCAAGTCCCCCGGCGGTATGAAGAAGGAAAGGGGAGAGCGAGGGCGCAAAGTTCGTCGTGTTCCTCCCCAAGCCCCCCTTCCCCCAGCGTGCTTTTATAAAGGGGAAGGGAAATGGGGAAAGTTCATCGGGAAATAAACGGAGAATGCGTGGCCAATACGCTTCATCCATAGGAAATAATTGTAAAATTATCATGCAAGGACATGGCTGGATGCTGCGGGGAAAGAGGCTCCCCCCTGTGGATGTCCTTCACGCAAATGCGGCAACGATTTTACCACAGTAACGACAGTAAACCACCATCCGCAGCATCAGCTGGTTCTCCTCCCTGATAAAAGCGCGCTGGGGAAGGGATGGGGGGCTTGGGGGGAAGGGGAACCCCTCCCGCGCCGGCAGCGACCCGACGGGCGGCCCAAAGGGCCGTGTCCGTTAGGCGACAAAGGAGCCTTACGGACATCGACAGCAGAGCGAGGGGTTCCCCTTCCCCCCAAACAAGCAAACTCTCGCAACAAACACCCTCAATACGCGCGGCCCGCGTCCGTTATCCCGAACTCGGCGGGTGCGGGCCGCCACAGGACGGACATATGTGCAGAATCGGATCCATCAAGAGCCTGACGCCTCTTGCGCCTTCGGCGGCCTTGCAGCTCATGCTGCCGCAGCAGGAAGGGCATGACAATTCGGGCTTTGCGCTGGTCATGCAGGATTTGGAGGGCGTGTTTGCCCATTACAAGGACAAGCCGCTGCTTTCGCTGGCCTGTACGCCGCAGGGGGTGCAGCTGGTCAACGATTATATGGAGCAGCGGGGTTTCGTGCAGGCGGCGCAATGGGTGCCGGACGTGGACCGGCGTCCGGGCCTGCGCATCGAGGCCATGCCGCGGTACATCTTCCGCAATTACGATTATCCCGAGGTGTACCATTACCGCAGCCGGGCCGAACGGGAGGAGCTGCTGGTGGACACGCGCCTGGCCCTGCGCGAGCTGCTGGAGCGGCATGATGCGGGCTACGTCTATTCCTTCTGGCCGGACGTGCTGACCCTCAAGGAGATCGGCGATCCGGCGGACATCGCCACCTATTTCCGCCTCTGGGACGACGATTCCCGCCTGCTGGCCCGCAACATCGTGGCCCAGTGCCGCCAGAACACCAATTACGACATCGTGCGCTATGCGGCCCATCCCTTCTTTTTGCAGGGGTACACGCTCTGCGCCAATGGCGAGAACACCTTCTTCACCAAGAACAAGGAGTTCCAGAAGTCCCTGCACCGGGGCTATGTGGGCTTCGAGTCCGACTCGCAGAATTTCCTCTATACCCTGCACTATGTGCTGCATGAGCTGAAGTGGCCCCTGCGCTACTTCAAGCACGTCATCACGCCCCTGCCCTTTGCCGAGATGGAGCACCGCCCGGACCGCGCGGTGCTGACGCGCATCCGCGAGTCCCTGGCCCATCTGGAGATCAACGGCCCCAACGCCATCATCGGCCTGCTGCCCGACGGCAGCATGCTCACCTGCTGCGACTCCAAGAAGCTGCGGCCCGTGGTGGTGGGCTTCGACGACGGCATGGTGGCCATGGCTTCGGAGGTCTGCGGGCTCAACGCCATCATGCCCGGCCGCGACGCCTCGAAGGACATCTACCCCAACGAGCGGGAGCTCGTGCTCATCGACAATGATCTGGCGGTGCAAAGATGGAAGCAGTAAGGACCCAGGATATCGGGCGCAACGATCTGCGCTGGAAGATCGAGTATGACGAGGCGAGCTGCACGCTCTGCGGCTCCTGCGTGGCGGCCTGCACCTTCGACGCCATCGAGGTGAGCGTGCGGCGGCACAGCCTGCCCCTGTCGGACGGGCCTTTCCCCGCGCCGCGGCAGGAGCACCGGCCACGTCCGGTCATCCGGCAGCGCGCCGAGTTCGCCCGCGCCTGCGTGGGCTGCGGCATGTGCGAAAAGGTCTGTCCCAACGGGGCCATACGGCCCGTCCGCAACCCGGACAACCGCTTTGCCCTGCTGGCCCGCGCCGGGGGGGCCCTCAAGCGCGGCGGCCGTACCAACCTCAACACCCAGCGCACGCTGGACGCCATCGTGGTGGGCCGCATCAGCCAGATGACCGACCCGGCGCTGGACTCCGAGCGCCACACCTTCGACATGCGCGCCCCGCTGGGCCGGGTCATGCTGGCGCAGGACCTGCCCCTGCGGCGTGACGGGGACAATCTGGTGCTGGACGGCCGCACCCCGCCCGTCCACTGGATCTATCCCGTCATCTTCAGCGACATGAGCATCGGCGCGCTCTCGACACGCGCCTGGGAGGCCATCGCCCTGGCCACGGCCTACCTCAACGAGGTCTGCGGCCTGCCCATCCGCATGTGCTCCGGCGAGGGCGGCATGCCCGTGCGCCTGCTGGAATCCGACCAGCTCCGCTACATGATCCTGCAGATCGCGTCCGGGCACTTCGGCTGGAACCGCATCATCCGGGCCATGCCCCGCATGAAGACCGATCCCGCGGGCGTGCTCATCAAGATCGGTCAGGGGGCCAAGCCGGGGGACGGCGGCCTCTTGCCCGCGGCCAAGGTGGCCCCGCACATCCAGGCCATCCGCGGCGTGCCGCGCACCACCCTGCACTCGCCGCCCAACCATCAGGGCCTCTACTCCATCGAGGAATCCGTGCAGAAGATGCATCTTTCCCTCAATGCGGCCTTCGGCTTCCGCGTGCCGGTGGCCATCAAGTGCGCGGCCTCGGCCACCTCGGTATCGGTCTACAACAACCTTTTGCGCGACCCGTACCGCATCTGCGGCGGCTTCTTCATCGACGGCATCCAGGGCGGCACGGGCGCGGCCAACGAGATATCCCTCGACCATACCGGCCATCCCATCGTCTCCAAGCTGCGGGACTGCTACCTTGCCGCCGTCTCGCAGGGCCTGCAGGGGCAGATCCCCCTCTGGGCGGGCGGCGGCATGGGCATGACGGGCAACGCCGCGGCCGACGCCTTCAAGATGATCTGTCTGGGAGCCAACGGCATCATCATGGGCAAGCTGCTCATCCAGCTGCTGGGCTGCGTGGGCAACGAGCAGGGCCGTTGCAACGCCTGCTCCACCGGCAAGTGTCCCACCGGCATCTGCACGCAGGACCCGCGCCTCGTCCGCCGTCTGGACGTGGACAGGGGCGCGCAGAACATCGTGGACTACATGCTGACCTTTGACGACGAGCTGCGGAAGCTGCTCGCCCCGGTGGGCAACAGCTCCCTGCCCGTGGGCCGCTCCGACGCGCTGGTATCCACCAGCAAGGACGTGGCCGACACCCTGCACATTTCCTACGCCTGCTGACGGAGATTTGTCATGCTGCATCTGACGACCGTACATGAACACCAGCGCCTTTCCACGCAGGACCTGCTGCTGCGCATCGAGGAGGCGGTGGAACGCGGCGAAACCGATTTCGTCATCGAAGCTTCCGGCCAGCACGACATCGGCGGGCCGCTCTGGAACCGCGAAGGCCGACCCCTGCGCTTCCTGGTCACCAATCCCGGCCAGCGCGTGGGCGGCATGTGCATGCCGGACACCGAGGTCATCGTCAACGGCCCGGCCCCGGCGGACGTGGGCTGGCTCAATGCCGGCGGCCGCATCATCGTGCGCGGCGACGCCGGGGACACGGCGGGGCACTGCGCCGCCGCCGGACGCATCTACATCGGCGGCCGCGCCGGGACCCGCTCCGGCTCGCTCATGAAGCACGACCCGCTCTATGAGGCCCCGGAACTCTGGGTGCTGCAGAGCGTGGGCAGCTTCTCCTTTGAATTCATGGGCGGCGGCAAGGCCATCGTCTGCGGCTGGAACAGCCAGACCCTGACCAGCGTGCTGGGGGAACGGCCCTGCGTGGGCATGGTGGGCGGCGTCATCTATGTTCGCGGCCCGCTGGGCGAACTGCCGCCGGACGTGGCCGTGCATCCGCTGGACGAGGACGACATCGCCTTTCTGGACGCCGGGCTGGAAGCCTTCCTCGACGCGGTGGAGCGGCCGCGCCTGCGCCGGGAGCTCACCGTCTGGAAGCACTGGCGCAAGATCCTGCCCGCGCCGCACGCCGCGGACAGTCACGAGGGCCTGCCGGACATGCACGACTTCCGCCGCAACCGCTGGGTGGAGGACGGCATCTTCAGCGACGTCTGCCCGGACGACTTCTCGGTGCGCGGGCTCATCGTGCATGACGCGGACCGCCTGCGCCGCCCCGTCTGGGAGAACGCCCGCCATGACGCGCCCTGCGAGCATGCCTGCCCGGCGGACATCCCCTCGCAACGCCGCTTCAACCTCCTGCGCCAGGGCCGCGTGGACGAGGCCCTGCGCCTCGTGCTGGAGCACAGCCCCTTCCCCGCCTCGGTCTGCGGCCATGTCTGCCCGAACCTCTGCCAGACCGCCTGCACGCGCAACCAGCTGGACGACGCCATCCAGATAGGCGCGCTGGGACGCCTTTCCGTCCATGCGGAACTGCCGGTCACCGCGCCGTCCAGCGGCAGGAGCGTGGGCGTCATCGGCGGCGGCGTGGGCGGCCTGAGCGCGGCCTGGCAGCTCGCGCACAAGGGGCATGCCGTCACGGTCTACGAGGCCGACGAGGACATCGGCGGCAAGCTGCGGCAGGTCATCCCCCATGCCCGCCTCGACGAAAGCGTGCTGGCCGCGGAACTCCAGCGCATCCGGGAGGCCGGCGTCACCATCCGCACCGGCTGCCGGGTGGATGCCGAACAATTCGCCGCCCTGCGCAAGGAACATGACGCCCTCATCGTCGCCACCGGCGGCCACAAGGCGCGCGTCTTCCCCTGGCCGGGCAAGGAACGGCTGGTGGCGGGCATCGACTTCCTCAAGGCCGTGAACCGGGGCGAATCGCCCGCCGTGCCCGAGCGGGTGGTGGTCATCGGCTGCGGCAATGCGGGCATGGACGTGGCCGCCGGGGCCTTTGCCTGCGGCGCGACGGAAGTGACCTGCGTGGACGTGCAAAAGCCCGCCGCCTTCGCGCACGAGATGGCGCACATCGAAGCCCTCGGCGGCAAGATCGTCTGGCCGGTGCGTACGAAGGAGATCACCGAACAGGGCCTCGTGGACGAGGAAGGCCGCCTCTTCCCGGCGGATATGATCATCATCAGCGTGGGCGAGACGCCGGAACTGGATTTCGTGCCCGAAACGGCCCCGCGCTTCCGCGACTGGCTCGCCCCCGCCGCCGACGGCAGCGTGCTGGACGGCGTCTATGCCGTGGGCGACGTGGTGCGGCCCGGCCTGCTGGTGGACGCCATCGGTTCCGGCCGCCGCGTGGCCGAGGCCGTGGATGCCCGTCTGCGCGGCACGGCGGCGGAAGCCGCGCCCGCGCGCTCTCTCGTCCCGGCCGCCAGCCTGCATACGGCCTGGTTCGCCCCCTGCCCGGCCGCCGGACGGCCCGATGCCGCCCATGAATACGAACGCTGCATCAGCTGCGGCACCTGCCGAGATTGCAGCCTCTGCCTGACGGCCTGCCCGCAGCAGGCCATCAGCCGCACGCTGGAGGCGGACGGCAGCGCCACCTACACGTCCGACCCGGCGCGCTGCATCGGCTGCGGCATCTGCGCGGGCGTCTGCCCCTGCGGCATCTGGAAGATGCAGGTCAACAGCCCCGCCGCCTGATCCCCCCCTTTCCTCTCCCTCCTCCGGTACGGCGGGACGCCCTCCTCGCGGGCTCCCGCCGTACCGGGACCGCCTTCTCCGCGCTGACGGATATCTGCCTATCGTGCTAATGCTTTCTCTTCAGAGGCCGATAAGAACGACATATCACGTAGAGGGAGAATCCGCATGACCATCTCGCGCTCGACTAGTATCGTCAATGGCGTCATGTTCGTCCTGATCTGCTGCGTCGCCCTTCTCGTCCTCACGCTGTACCGCAATGTGGAAGGCAATATCCGCATGAACCGGCAGAAAGAGGTCGCCCTGCAGCTGGCCAACGAACTCATGCAGTCTTCGGAACAGCTCACCAACAATGTGCGTGAATACGCCGTCACCGGTGATGAACGTTACGAAAAAACGTATCTCGCCATCGTGGACGAACGCTCCGGAAAGATCCCGCGCGCCCAGAGCAAGAGCGTCGCGCCCGGACGCAGCGTCAGTCTGATGGATCTCATGCGCGAGAACGGCTTCACCGAGCAGGAATTCGCTCTGGTCAAGCAGGCCAACGACCTATCCAACGAGCTCGTGGTGCTGGAAACAAAGGCCATGAACGCCGTCAAGGGCATCACCACCGGGCCGGACGGCTCCGAGGTCAAGGGCAAGCCCGATATGGAGCTGGCCCGTTCGCTGGTCTTCGGCACGGACTACAATCAGCAGACCGACAAGATCATGCAGCCGCTGGCCGAGTTCTTCCGCGTCCTCTCCACCCGCACCGCCGCCCAGGTGGAAGAGAGCCGCGCCCGCGTCATGCGCAGCATCTCCCTGCTGGCCCTGACCCTGCTGCTGCTGGCCGGCGCGCTGGTGTATTCGTTCATCTTCGTGCGGCGCGGCATCTGCCGTCCTCTGGCCCATACCGCCAGCTTTGCCCGCCAGGTGGTCATCGAGGGGGATCACTCTTCCCGCCTGCATGATACGGCCCAAAACGAGGTGGGCGAACTGGCCCGCGCGCTGGACAGCATGCTGGACAAGCTGGTGGCGGAGCTTGCCTTCTCCAAGGGGGTGCTGAGCTCCATGCCCATCCCGGTCATGGTCTGCGATACGGAGGAAGTCATCCGCTTCGTCAATGCGCCCATGCTGGAGCTCTTTGCCCACAAGGGCGACCCGGAAAGCTATGAAGGCACGGGCATGCGGGCTTTCATCGGCGCGGATGACGACATCTGCCGCCGCTGCGTGGACGCGCGCAAGACCCTGCGTGAAGACCGCCATCTGAAGGTCTCCGGCAAGGACGACGCCTTCGGCACGGCCGTGGCCACGCCCATTTTCGACAATCAGCAGAACGTGCGGGATACGCTCGTCGTCTGGCTGGACTTCACGGAGATCCGCCGCCAGCAGCGGCACATGGAAGAAACGGCCGAACGCATCCAGGAGGCCGCCGGCGAGACCACCACGCGCATCACCACGGCCAACACGGCCTGCGGCAGCGTGCTCAAGCTCATCGCCAAGGCGGACGACTCCTCGCGCCAGACCTCGCAGCGCATGGCCGAGACCATGTCGGCCATGGAACAGATGAATGCCGCCGTCCTCAACATCGCCAAGAATGCGGAGGATGCCGCCTCTCATTCCGCCACCATGCGCGACAAGGCCAGCGAAGGACAGGACATCGTCAACGAAGTGGTGGCGGCCATCAGCGCCGTGCAGGAAAAGTCCCTGCGCCTGCGCGCGGATATGGAACACCTGCATGGCGAGGCTCAGAACATCACCCAGGTGATGACCGTCATCTCCGACATCGCCGACCAGACCAATCTGCTCGCCCTCAATGCCGCCATCGAGGCCGCCCGTGCCGGGGAAGCCGGACGCGGCTTTGCCGTGGTGGCCGACGAGGTGCGCAAGCTGGCCGAAAAGACCATGGCCGCCACCACCGAGGTGGACAAGACCATGGGCGGCATCCAGCGTGACGCCGTCACCAACATGAAGAACGTGGACGAGGCGGTCAGCAACATCAACCATGTGACGGACCTGGCCCGCGCCTCCGGCGACCATCTGGCCGACATCGTCAACCTGTCCACCGAAGCGGCGGACATGGTGCGGCTCATCGCCTCCGCCAGCGAGGAACAGTCCGCCACGTCTGCCCAGATCAACAGCGCCGTCGAGGAAGTCAACACCATCAGCAAGGAGCTGGTCAGCGACATGTCGCAGGCCACCGAATCCACCGAGGCCCTGACGGAAGAACTCAGGGAACTGCAAAAGGTCGCCGACCGGCTGGTGGAATAGGACCTCCGCCTTGCGTTTCGCCTTTTTCAACGGCAAAGCGCTCCAAGCACAAAAAAAGCCCCGTTTTTTTCACGGGGCTTTTCTTTTTGCCGTTGCGTGGGGAGCCGGCGTCTACGCCTTGTCCAGCGCCTGCCGCAGGTCGGCAAGCAGGTCATCGGGATGTTCCACCCCGACGGACAGACGGACCATGCCGGGCGTGATGCCCGCTTCCACCAGCTGCTCGTCGCTGAGCTGACGATGCGTGGAGCTGGCCGGATGCAGGACGCAGGTACGGATGTCGGCCACATGCACCTGCAGGGAGATCATGTCAAGGGCGTCGATGAAGCGGGCCCCGGCCTCGCGTCCGCCCTTGAGGGTGAAGGACACCACGCCGCTGCACCCCCTGGGCATGTACTTCTGCGCCAGCGCATGACAGGGGCTCGACGTCAGCCCGGGATAGAGCACTTCGCCCACCTTCTCATGCCCGCTCAGCCACTGGGCCAGCCGCAGGGCGTTGGCGCAGTGCTTTTCCATGCGCATGGGCAGGGTCTCCAGCCCCAGATTGATGTAGAAAGCTCCCTGCGGGGTCTGGCACATGCCCATGTCCCGCATGAGCTGGACGCGGGCCTTGACGATATAGGCCGCCTTGCCGAAAGCCTGGGTGTAGACCAGCCCGTGATAGGAGGCGTCCGGCTCCACGAATTCCGGGAAGCGCGGGCTCGCCGCCCAGTCGAAACGGCCGCCGTCCACGATGACGCCGCCCATCTGCACGGCATGGCCGTCCATATATTTTGTGGTGGAATGGGTCACGATGTCCGCGCCGAAATCCAGCGGACGGCAAAGGATGGGCGTGGCGAAGGTATTGTCCACGATGAGGGGCAGGCCGTGTTCGTGAGCGATGCGGGCCAGGCGCTCGATATCCAGCACGTCCATGGAGGGATTGGACAGGGTCTCGCCGAAGACGGCCTTCGTCTCCGGACGGATGGCCGCGGCGATCTCCGCTTCGGCGGCATGCTGGTCCACAAAGGTGACCTCGATGCCCATGCGCTTGAGCGTCACCGCAAAGAGGTTGAAGGTGCCGCCGTAGATGCTGCCCGTGCTGACGATGTGGTCGCCGCTGCGGGCCAGATTGAGCACGGCCAGCATATTGGCCGCCTGCCCGGACGAGGTGCAGAGCGCGCCCACGCCGCCTTCGAGCGTGGCGATCTTTTTTTCCACCGCGTCCACGGTGGGATTGCCGAGACGGGTATAGAAGAAGCCCTCGGCCTCAAGGTCGAAGAGCTTGCTTACGTCCGCCGTGGAAGCGTAGGTGAAGGTGGTGCTCTGGTTGATGGGCAAAACGCGCGGTTCGCCGTTGCCCGGCGTATACCCCGCATAGAGGCAGAGGGACTCTTCTTTCATGCAAAAAACCTCACTGGATATGCTGGAATGTCGGCCGTTACCTTACGTCAGGGCGTGCCGCATGGCAACCGCGGCCTGTGCTCCCTTTTTCACATCATGCCCAAAAAACATGACCCTATTGACCTGCCCTTTCCAAGAGGATAGTGTGGGTCTATCCAGACATATCCGTCTGTGGCCCGGCCTCGCGTTGCCGGCTGCGGACGGGCGGGGCGGTCCGCCGCGCCGTTATTCCATTCTGCCTTGTGTTCACACATTCTTGCCAGGAGGCTCTTATGCGTATTGCCGTGGGACTGGGCAAAAAAGATGCGGAACAGCGCCTTGACAGCGCCGGCGTCAGCCGCCGCGACTTCATGAAATTCTGTACGGCCGTGGCCGTCACCATGGGCATGGGCCCGGCCTTTGCGCCGCAGGTGGCCGCCGCCCTGACGGGCAAGCGTCCTTCCGTGGTCTATCTGCACTTCGCCGAATGCACGGGCTGCTCCGAAGCCCTGCTGCGCACCTACAAACCCTTCCTTGACTCCCTGATCCTGGACACCATCTCCCTGGATTACCACGAGACCATCATGGCCGCCGCCGGTGAAGCCGCGGAAGATGCCCTGAACAAGGCCGTGGAAGGCCCGGACGGCTTCATCTGCATCGTGGAAGGCGCCGTGCCCACCGCCGACATGGGCAAATTCGGCTACGTGGCCGGGCATACCATGTACGACATCGGCAAGCGCATCCTGCCCAAGGCCAAAGCCGTCATCACCATGGGCACCTGCGCCGCCTACGGCGGCATCCAGGCCGCCGCGCCCAACCCGACCCAGGCCAAGGGCGTCAATGACTGCTATGCCGACCTGGGCATCAAGGCCATCAACATCCCCGGCTGTCCGCCCAATCCGCTCAACCTTGTGGGCACCATCGTGGCCTTCCTGCAGGGCAAGGAGATCGAAGTGGACGACAACGGCCGTCCCACCATGTTCTTCGGCCAGTCCGTGCATGACCAGTGCGAACGCCTGCCCCACTTCGAGGCCGGCGAATTCGCGCCTTCCTTCAATTCCAAGGAAGCGCGCGACGGCTGGTGTCTCTATGAACTGGGCTGCAAGGGGCCGAGCACCTTCAACAACTGCCCCAAGGCCCTGTTCAATGAGACCAACTGGCCCGTGCGTGCCGGTCACCCCTGCATCGGCTGCAGCGAACCCAACTTCTGGGACGAACTGAGCCCCTTCTATCAGAACTAGCGAGGGAGAACACCACATGAGCGACAAGAAAACCCCCCAGAGCAGCTACTCCGGCCCTGTTGTGGTGGATCCCCTGACCCGCATCGAGGGGCATCTCCGCATCGAAGTGGAAGTGGAAAACGGCAAGATCAAGGACGCCCGCAGCTGCGGCACCCTGTTCCGCGGTCTGGAAAACATCCTGAAAGGCCGTGACCCCCGTGACGCCCAGCACATCACCCAGCGCACCTGCGGCGTGTGCACCTACACCCATGCTCTCTGCTCCACCCGCGCGCTGGAAGACGCCATGAAGGTCAACCTTCCGGCCAACGCCACCTACATCCGTAACCTCGTGCTGGGCGCGCAGTTCCTGCATGACCATCTCGTGCACTTCTATCACCTGCACGCCCTCGACTTCGTGGACGTGACCAGCGCCCTGCAGGCCGACCCGGCCAAGGCGGCCCAGCTGGCCTCCTCCATCTCGCCGCGCCCGGCCAAGACCGAGGATTTCAAGGCCGTGCAGGACAAGCTGAAAGCCTTCGTGGCTTCCGGCCAGCTCGGTCCGTTCACCAACGCCTACTTCCTCGGCGGACATGAGGCCTACTACCTGACGCCGGAAGAAAACCTCGTGGCCACGGCCCACTATCTGGAAGCCCTGCGCGTGCAGGTCAAGACGGCCCGCGCCATGGCGGCCTTCGGCGCCAAGAACCCGCATCCGCAGTTCCTGGTGGCCGGCGGCGTGACCTGCTACGAGTCCCTGACGCCCGCCCGCATCAAGGAATACACCGACCTGTACAAGGAGACCCGCGACTTCGTGGAGCAGGTCTACATCCCCGACCTGCTCATGGTGGCCAGCAAGTACAAGGACTGGGCGCAATTCGGCGGCACTCACAACTTCATGACCTTCGGCGAGTTCCCGGCTCCCGGCGGCGAACGCCAGCTCGACAGCCGCTGGCTCAAGCCCGGCATCATCTACAAGCGCGACCTCTCCAGCGTCAAGAAGTTCGAACCGGAAAAGATCGCCGAACATGTGCGCCACAGCTGGTTCAAGGGCGACAAGGCCCTGCCGCCTTACGACGGCGTGACCGAGCCCCAGTTCACCAAGATGGGCGACACCGACCGCTACTCCTGGCTCAAAGCCCCCCGCTATGACGGGAAGGTCGTGGAGACCGGCCCGCTGGCGCAGGTGCTCGTAAGCTACGCTCAGGGACATGAAACCATCAAGCCCCTTGTGGACCATGTGCTCAAAGCCCTCAACGTGGGCCCCGACGCGCTGTACTCCACCCTGGGCCGCACGGCTGCCCGCGGTATCGAGACGCTGGCCATCGCCAAGCAGATCGACGCCTGGCTGAAGAGCTACCAGGACAATATCGTCAAGGACCAGCAGATCGTGGAAGACCTCCAAATCCCGCAGGAAGCGCGCGGCGTGGGCTTCGTCAACGCGCCTCGCGGCGGCCTTTCGCACTGGCTGCGTATCGAGGGCGGCAAGATCGGCAATTTCCAGCTGGTGGTGCCCACCACCTGGAACCTTGGCCCGCGCGACGCCAAGGACGCCCTGGGCCCGGCCGAACAGGCCCTCATCGGCACGCCTGTGGCCGATCCCAAGCGCCCGGTGGAGATCCTGCGCACCATCCACTCCTTTGACCCGTGCATCGCCTGCGCCGTCCACGTCATCGACGGCGAAAGCAACGAAGTGCACAAGTTCAAGGTGCTGTAATCCCTTATCATGACTCAAAGAGCGGGGGCCACGGCCCCCGCTTTTTTTCAGGACGCATCATGCCCGCTTCTTTCAGCCCGGAAAAGGCCCCGCCCCGCATCCTCATCATGGGCGTCGGCAATGTGCTGCTTTGTGATGAAGGCTTCGGCGTGCGCGCCGTCGCCTACCTTGAGGAACAGTATGACTGGCCGGACAATGTGCAGTTCCTGGCCGGCGAGACCGGCGGCATCATGCTCATGCCGGAGATCCAGTCCTGCGATCTGCTGGTGGTGCTGGATGTGGTGCTGGGCGGCGAAGCGCCCGGAACGGTCTATCTGCTTGAGAATGACGATCTGCGCAAAAGTCTGAGCTTCAGGGATTCCATGCACCAGACGGACCTGCTGGACACCCTGGCCACCTGCGAGCTGGCCGGGCACCGTCCTGAGGCCGTCGCCTTCGGCTTGCAGCCCTTTGATTATCACAGCATGACCATGAACATCAGTCCGCAGGCCGAAGCCATGCTGCCGACCTTCTGCCGCAAGGTCGTGGAAGAGCTGGCCCGGCGTGGGATCTGCGCCACCCCGCGTTCACTGGCCTGTTGAGGTTTTCTCCATACAAAAAAGAAGCGGCTGCCGTCCGGCAAAACCGCTCCTAGAGCATTTCCAGTTTGAAATGCTTCGCGTTCCAAACCATATAGCCTGTCGTTTCGCGGAAAAAACGCGTTTTTCCGCTTGGTTCGGGCCGGGCGGCGCTGTGCCGCCGCCTCGCGTTTTACCTTTTTCAAAGGCAACACGCTCTAACCATACGCTGTTGTCCTTGCCGCTCGCCCTGTCGGGGTGGGGCGTTCAGTCCGCTTTTCCCGTCAGTTCCGGGGGCAGTGCGTCCTCGGAATACAGGATGAGCCCCGCCGCGCGCAGACGGCGCGCCCAGACGCCCTCCCCCGCACAGGTGGCTCCGGTAAAGCTGCCGTCATAGATCTCCCCGAAGCCGCAGGACGGCGAACGCGCCTTGAGGATGGCCGCCGTGCAGCCGTGCTCCCGCACGATGCGCATGGCCCGCTCAGCGCCGCGCTCAAAGGCTTCCGTCACATCCTCCCCTGTTCGCATGACGACGCGGCCGTCCCGCTGCTCGCACGGCGGCCTCGGCACCGGCAGACCGGACAGGCTTTCCGGGCAGGCCGTGACCGCCAGCCCGTCCTCCACCAGCCTGCGCACGGCCTCGCAGGGCTTGCTGCCGCCGTCATACCGGCAGGACAGTCCCGCAAGGCAGCCGCTGACCACGTATCTCATGCCTGGGCTTCCTTATCGGCCTTGCCGGCCGTATCGTTCGCCGGTGCGCTCTCGTCCGTGTCCGGCAGGAGAGCCGCCTCCCACATCTCCTGATAATACATGCAGGTGCCGGGATTCCAGGCCGTGGCCGTGGCGTGGTCGTAGGATTCGGTGATGGGCCAGTTGGTGAACGGGGCGAGCGCCTCGGCAAAGGAAGGAGCCTCCACGGTGGCTTCCTGCGCCAGCCGCAGCGTATAATTGGGGCCCTTGAGAAAACGGAGATGATAGCGGGGCATGGATGTCGCTCCTTGCAAAAGACCGGGAGGGGAATCCCCTCCCGGTCTCGTTACGTCAGATGGTGGCGGATATGGCCTAATGGACGGTCATCACGAACTTGCTGATGAGGAAGAGCACCACCAGCAGGCCCACGCCGAGGCCCCAGCTCCAGTGGATGAGCTTCATTTCCGTCTCATCAAGGGGCTCATATTCCATATTCTTGATTTCTTCGTGCAGCTTGACTTCTTTATCTTCCATGAGAGTTCTCCTTAAATGGGACGGGATGACTAGCCGCCGATGACCGGCGGATGCATGCCGTGGAAGAAGGCGAAGGAAATGAACAGACCCACCCAGATGATGAAGCCAAACAGGCAGACCACGTACACCACCGCCAGGCGGCCGATGCCTTCCTCACGCAGCTTGTGGAAGTTGGAGACCACGCCGATGCAGAAGAAGGTCAGCAGGAAGAAAATGACGCGGAAGCAGTTGGCCACGCCGGAGACCTTCTTGCCGATGTCATGGACAGGGCCGTTGGGCTCAAGCAGGCAGATGAACAGCATGATCAGGAAGGTCGCCAGATAGCCCAGCACGAAACGGGGGAAGCGTTCCCACACGTCGCCCCAGGTCATGGTGCGTTCGCCGCGGGTCTTGTCGAACTTGGCCGTCCAGATCCAGGCCAGCACGAGCGCCCAGATGCCGATGAACATGTCGATGAACACCTTGACCGTGGTCGTCACCATGACGATCCAGCCGGGTTCATACTGCACGCCGGTCATACCGGCCACCTTGTTCAGGATCAGGGCTTCGGTGATGGCGCCGGAGGCAATGGCGCCGCCGTCGGACTTCACGGCCAGGCCCATCCAGCCGCCGGCCACCATGGGCTCGGTGTACAGGAACTGCTGGGCGATGAAGGGCAGGATCAGCATCTCGATGCAGGTAAACACCACGACCAGGGAGGACACCATGATCGGCACAACAGGCCGGGCACGGATGGCGCCGCCGGTGGCGATGGCGGCGGACACGCCGCAGATGGAGATGCCGGAGGCCAGCGGGGCGGCCCATTCCTTATTGAACTTGAAGTACTTGCGGGCCACGTAGTAGACCACGGCCCAGTAGAGCAGGTAAGCTTCCACGATGGCGCACAGGCCTCGGAAGAACACATGGCCGGCAAAGGCGGACGCGCCGGCGGCCTTGACGCCCAGTTCGGCGCCGAGCACCACGATGGCGATCTTCACGAAGAGCTCGGGGCGGCAAGCGTCACGCAGCCAGTTGGCGAAGCCCGGCGTCAGGTTGCCGATGAGCAGGCCCACGATGAGGGCGAGGATCAGGCCGGCTTCGGTGCTTAGACCAAGGGCCCAGGTGATGCCCTGCTTTTCCAGCTGGGTGGGGTTGGCCGCGATATAGGCGTTGGCGCCTACGGTATAGCAGGCCACGGCGATGAAGAAGATCACCGTGAAGGCGGACAGGAAACGCCCCACGTTGCCGTTCATCAGTTTCACGCCGAGGCTGAGCAGCGCCGCCACAAAGACATAGGTCGCCACGAGAGCGCCCACGCCGGGGATGATCTTGCTGGCGGAGCTCCAGCACTTGAGCGGGTCGTCCACCCACATGCCCATCTTGAGCGCCCAGCCAAGCACGTCAAGACCGACGAACTTGCCCAGAGCAAGGATGAAGATAAGGGAACCCAGTAAGAGGGCGACCTTATCCTCGTTGAACGTTGCTTTCGTTGTCATAGCCATCTCCTCCAATTGAATTGACACCATTCCGCCCCAGGGCGGACAACTCCACACTCGTCAGCAGTAATACACCAATTTCCTGGTAACCCCCTACTGCTTTATGCGGCAAGGCAGATCGCGGCACATGCCAAGCGCGCCATCCGGCGGCCTTCCTGCCTTCCGCGCTGACATTGTGATTCTTTGAACTACTTAATTTCTTTCTACCCCTAATCATACGCTTGTCAAGACATAATATGATACATTTATTCATTTACAGATGACGCTTCGACACGCATATGCGGCCTCTCCCCCCAAGAACGGTAGCGTTTGCCCGGCCCGCACCAGTGGTCTGACACCGCCTGCCGCGCAGCGATATCCTCCTTTTTTTCGTCCGGCCGTGAATGGCGTTACGTTCTGTTACCAAGCACAAAATTTTGCTAACTAACTTTATTTTTAGGATAATATTTTATAAAAAAGCTTCGCCTCCGCTCCTGCGGCAACTCTGCGGACGCTTTCCCCTTGCCAGACGGGCAGCCATGACTATATAGTAGAAACTGGCAGATTCACACGACGCCTCCCGGCGTCGTCCAACCCCCATTCAGGGAGTCCAACCATGTCATTCAAAGCTCTCATCACAGCCTTTTTCCTGCTCTTTGCGTCCTGTGCCGTCGTCATGCCCGATATGGCGGAGGCCGCCCGCATGGGCGGCGGCCGCTCCTTCGGCAGCCGTCCCGCCATGCGCAGCCCGGCTGCCCCGCCTGCGACCACCATGCAGCGCCAGGCCCAGCCCAATGCGGCCCAGCGCCAGAACGCCGTCGGCCAGCCCAACCGTGGGTTCCTGGGCGGCATGGGCGGCATGCTCGGCGGCCTGCTGGCCGGTACGCTGCTCGGTTCCCTGCTGTCCGGCGCCGGCTTTTCCGGCGGCGGCTTTCTGGATATCCTGATCCTCGCCGCGCTGGCCTATCTCGGCTATCGTTTCTTCATGCGTCGCCGCGCCGGTTCTTCCGCGCCTTCTCCGGCCCCGGCCGCGGCCGCCGGAGCCAATGGCGGCATGATGCAGACCCCCATCCCCCAGAACGCCTATGCCAGCCAGTACGCCGAAACCCCGGCGGATAACGGCCCGGCCCAATCGGCCTGGGGCTCTTTGAGCAATGACGCGGCTCCGCAGGCTGAAGGCCCGCAGCTCCCGGCAGGCTTCGATGCCGACGAATTCCTTCAGGGCGCCAAGCTGGCCTACAACCGCCTGCAGGCCTCGTGGGACAAGCGTGATCTCAACGATATCGCGCAGTTCACCACCCCGGCCGTGCAGGAGGCCCTGCGTGAGCAGCTCGCGGAGGATCCCACCCCCAGCCGCACGGAGATCATCCTGGTCAATGCGCAGCTGCTGGAAGTGAAGGAAGAAGGACCGCAAGAGTACGCGCAGGTCTACTTCGACGTGCTGCTGCGTGAGGACCCGCAGCAGTCCACGCCGACCAATGCCCGCGAGATCTGGCACTTTGTCCGGGAAGGCAGCAACGGGACGTGGAAGCTGGACGGCATCCAGCAGATCTCCGCGTAACGCCCTTTCTCCGTCCCTTTTCGGCAGGCCGCTGCGGCGGCCTGCCTTTTTCATGGCAGCGGCGACAGCCTGCCGCCTTTTTTGAACACCGCCTTTGAGGATACGCATGAACAACTATGTAGCCAAACACGACAAACTCGTCCGCCACCTTGGCATGACCATCGAGGAAGCCACCCGCGAATATGCCCGCGTCAGCATGCCCATCACGGAAAACAACAAGAACGGTATGGGCCTTGCCCACGGCGGCGCCATCTTCGCGCTGGCCGACGTGGCCTTTGGGGCGGCAGCCAATGCCGGCCAGGTCAATGGCGTGGTCAGCCTCAATTCGACCATCGAATTCCTGCGACCCGGCCTGGCAAGCCCTCTCAAGGCTGAAGCGCACCTTGTGCGCAAGGGGGCGCATATCCAGAGCTACAGCGTGGAAGTCCGCGACGCCGACGGGCAACTCATTGCCCGCTGCATGGCCACCGGCTTCCAGACGGACGTCCCTCTCCCCGCGTAGGTGTCCTTCTCCTTTCGCTTCTGGAACATTTTCCGTTTGAAGCGCGCTTATGCCCGGTCCCTGACCGGGCTTTTTCGTTCCCACTTTGCCCCGTGCGACCTGCCGTCAACAAGGGTCGCCTTTCCCAGCACCAGCGGCCTTGAGGCAATCAAAAAAACGCCGGATGCTAATACATCCGGCGTTGGGTTCGCTGCTGGCGCGGGTTGTCCCGCATGGAAGGAATGCCCGCGCCTTCCCTTGGCATGCATCTCCCCACACCATGCTGGGGGAAAGACGCGGGCTGGGGGGAAGGGAGTTCCCTTCCCCCAAACAGACAACGGGGAGCGTCAGCAGCCTCTAGTCCGCGCGCTGCTCGAAGCGCTTGACCGGCAGATGACAACCGCCCCGGCCCGTACGCGCGGCAAAGTTCTGGTGGTACGCCTCCGCTTCATAGAACGGCCCCGCCTTTTCCACAGTGGTCACCACCTTGTAGCCCAGCCCTTTGAGCTCGTCGATGAGGTGTTCGGCGATGAACTTTTCACTGCCCGACGTATAGAAGACGGCGGAGCGGTACTGCGTGCCCACGTCCGGTCCCTGCCGGTTCAGCTGGGTCGGATCATGGATCTCGAAAAAGCGCCGCAGGATCTGCTCGTAGGTGATCTTCGACGGATCGTAGCGGATGAGCACCGCCTCCGCATGCCCGGTCCGGCCGGTGCTGACCTGCTCGTAGCTGGGCGCGGGCACCGTGCCGCCCGTATAGCCGGAGACGGCTTCGATCACGCCGGGCAGCTTCTCAAAGGCATCTTCCACGCCCCAGAAGCAGCCGCCCGCCACGATGGCCGTGGCCGTCAGACCCGCCGCCTGCCGACGGGCAAAGGCGGCCTTTTCCGCTTCGCTGCCCTTTTCCGCAAAGGCCATGCTCACGGAATTGACGCAGTGCCGCGTGTTCTTTTCAGTAAAGCCTTCGCCCTCGAAGACATGGCCGAGGTGACCGTTGCAATGGGCACAGACGATCTCCGTGCGCTGGCCGTCGGCATCGGGCAGACGCCTGACCGCGCCGGGCAGCTCGGCGTCAAAGCTCGGCCAGCCGCAGCCGGAATCGAACTTGGCGTCACTGCTGTAGAGCGGCATGCCGCACTGCCGGCAGATGTAGGTGCCCGGATCGCCCTGGTGGTTGAATTTGCCGCTGAACGGCGGTTCCGTTGCCTTGTTCAGGATGACGGCCGCTTCCTGCCTGTTCAGGGGCGGCATGGCCGAGTTCTGCATGGTCGCCTCCGCATTGCGCGTTCTGGTGAAGGAAAAACAGATGAGCAACAGCGCGAATACCGTGACAAAAATCAGGGGAATATCCTTGAGGAAAGGAGGTAATTTCATACTATTCTACTAGGTTTTTATCAGCATAAAAAAGGCCTCGCCGTTTGGCAAGGTCTTTATCAGGAAAAATTCCTATTTTTTATAACCATCGGGATGGCCGCTATGCCAGCGCCAGGCCGAGGCGATGATCTCCTCCACGCCCTGACGCGGCTGCCAGCCGAGCACCTCCCCCACCTTGCGGGATGAGGCCACCAGCCGGGCCGGGTCGCCCGGGCGCCGTTCCCCCATGACCACCGGCAGGGGATGACCGGTGACGCGGCGGGCCGCCTCGACCATCTCCCGCACGGAAAAGCCCTGCTCGCTGCCCAGATTGAACACGTCGCTCCGGCCGCCCGCCTCCAGATGTTCCAGCGCCAGCACATGCGCGGCGATGAGATCCTCGACGCCCACATAATCACGGATGCAGGTGCCGTCCGGCGTATCGTAGTCGTCCCCGAAGATGGTGATGTGGGGCCTCCGCCCCAGCGGCACCTGGAGAATGAGCGGGATGAGGTGACTTTCCGGCCGGTGATCCTCGCCGATGGAGCCGTCCGCCGCCGCGCCGCCCACGTTGAAATATCGCAGGGAAACGTAGCGCAGCCCGTGCGCGGCAGCCGTCCAGCGCATCATGCTTTCCATGATGCGCTTGCTCTCGCCGTAGGGATTGCCGGGACGCAACGGCGCGTCCTCGGTGATGGGCACACTGTCCGGCTCGCCGTAGACAGCGGCGGAAGAGGAAAAGACGATGCGCTCCACCCCGTGGCGCACCATAGTCTCCAGCAGGACCTGCATCCCGTGGACGTTGTTGCCGAAATACAGCAGGGGAAGCTGCATGCTCTCGCCCACCAGCGAACTGGCGGCAAAATGCAGCACGCCGTCCACCGCATGCCGGGTGAACACGTCATCCAGCAGCGCCGGATCACGCATGTCGCCCTCGATGAAAGGCACGTCCGCCGGCAGGGACTGCCGGTGCCCGGTACGCAGATTGTCCAGCACCACGACAGCACGCCCCTGCGCACGCAGGGCACGCACGGCATGTGAGCCGATGTAGCCCGCGCCGCCGCAAATCAGAATGGCCATTTCTTCCTCTCCTTTCCCGTACACGGGGCACGGCACGTCGGGGGCGGCCCCTGCCGTCCCCGTCCGCGCCGCAAGGCCCTACCGCGCCACCAGCACCCAGGCCGGGCCGTGCGCGTCCAGATGACTGGCCACATAATTGGCCCGCTCGCCGCCGCCGCAGAAGATGTCTATGCGGTTACGCTTGATGGCCCCGCCCACGTCCTGCGCAAAGCCGATGCCCCGCAGCGGGATGGTCCCGTAATCCGGGTCGGGCGCATTGACGCCGTAGGCCACCACCGCCCCCAGCGGGATGTACTTGCGGTCCGTGGCCAGCGAGAGCCAGTCGTCCACCACCTGCCCCATAGCGCCCGTGGGCCCGCGGTTGCCGAAGCGGAAAAAGACGTAGCTGGGATTCTCGTGCAGGATCTCGTCCACGCGCTGCGGGTTGTTCTTGAACCATTCGCGCTGCTCGAAGATATGCCCTTCCTTCAGCAGGCCCTTTTCACGCATGATGCGGCCGGAGCTCTTGTACTTGTGGCCGTTCTGTCCGGCATAGTTCACGAAGGCCTGCGTGCCGTCGTCAAAGATGAGCCGCCCGGAGCCCTGGATCTCCAGAAAGAAGACGTCCACGGGGTCAGCCGCCCAGGCCAGTTCCAGCCCCTTGCCGGCCAGCACCTGCTTTTCCTCGATGGTGCGGCGGTCATAATAGCGGCCCCGGTTGCGCCGCTTCACGGCGGCCAGATCCGGCGGCAGCTTGTAGATGGCCTGCGGATACCCGGGCTTGGGCGTGCGGCTGGCCCGCACATACGGCTCATAATAGCCGGAATAATCTATGCCGTTGGGCACGGCCTTCCAGGTGAAATTGGCCAGGAAAAGCCCCGGCTCGGCATCCAGACGCGGCAGCAGGGCCTCCAGACGTTCCAGCGTGCGCCGCATCTCGCCCCAGGTCAGCTTGAGTCCGGGCCGGTTGACGGCCAGCGCATCCTGCGGCTTGCTCTTGACATAGCGCAGAGACTTCCGCACCGTAGGCCCCATCTCGCGCCACGACGTGAGATCCTGATTGCGCGGATCCAGCCAGCGGACGAACTCCTGCGGCGCTTCCGCCGTCACGGCCGGGCCGAGGGGCCGCCAGCGCGGGGCCTCCACCTTGACGTCCGACGATTTCCCGGCGCAGGCGCTCAAGAGCGTCAGCGCCAGCAGAAGACCACAGCGCACAAGCGCGAACAACGACGCTCGCAGGGGCTTTGCCTGCGAAGGAGCAATGGCGTGCATACCAACTTTCCTGCTTCCGATGTCTGGCTGTCGCACCGCATCTCCTACGGGGAAACCGACACCATGGGGGTTTTGTATTATGCGGAATATCTCCACATCTTCGAACGGGCCCGCAGCGAATACATCCGCTGCCGGGGCATGAGCTACAGCGAGGTCGAGAAGCGCGGCATCCTGCTGCCGGTGCGCGAGGCCCGCTGCCGTTACCGGGCCCCGGCCCGCTATGACGACCTCGTGCAGGTGCACGCGGGCATCAGCGAATGGGGGCGCGCGTCGCTCGTCTTTGTATATGAGATGTGGAATGAGGACAAGTCCGCCCTGCTGGCCACCGGCAGCACGCAGCATGCGCTGGTCAACCGGGAGGGGCGTCCTGTAGCTGTGCCGGACTGGTTCAAGGCGCTTTTTTACCTGCCCGCCGCAGATCCGGCGGCGAATCCGGCCTAGGGCCTGTTAAGCTATTTGCTGTTTGCTTTGGGGGAAGGGTAACCCCGCCCCAAAGGCAAGCGGAGCGTGTCGAGATTATTTGTTTTATCTGCTTGAAATTATTTGCACAATTTACATTAAAACGCCCTGACCTCGCTCAGGGCGTTTTACTTTTGAAAAAGGGCACGGCGCGTGACGGCGGCACAACGCCGCCCGGCCCAGCGTAAGCGGAAAAACCACGTTTTCCCCGCGAAACGACAGACCGTATGGTGGAGAACGCAAAACGTTCTCCACAAAAAAATCCGCTATTGCCCCGGCAGGCTCCGCTTCACGGCGGGCCTGCCCTGCGCCAGACGGCCGACGGCGGCAGGGGCCTGCCGGTGCGGCGGCAGGGCCGTACCACGCGGATGCGCAAAACGGCGGGCGAACTGCGGCAGTTCCTCCGCCTCCTTCTCGTGGCCGCGCAGGATATGGTCGAGATGCCGCATGGCCGAGGCCACATCGTGGAAATCCGCATCGCGGCGGCAGCCGCGCACCTGCCAGACCGCATGGCCCTGGATGCGCTTGTGCAGGGAGCGCAGGGACGCCTCCTGCATGGCCAGCGCCAGACTGACCTCCCCTTCCGGCAGATGCAGCACCAGACGGCGGCCCTCCACCTCCACGGGGCAGGCCTCACGCCCCGGCGTCAGCCGCAGCAGATCCCGCACGGCGGCCGTGGTGACATCCATGTGCTCCTCGCTGCTCATGTTGCGCATGTCTTCGGCGATCTTGCGTTCCTCGCCTTCGATGCGCTCCCGCATGCGCTCCGTGCTGCGCTCCAGCGAGCCTATGCCGCGCCGCATGATACGAAAACTGAAGATCAGGCCCACGAGCACGATAAAGGCCCCGGCAGCCAGCACAACCATGTTTGCCTCCCCAAATGGGACATCCTATCCACATATAGTCATCTTTCCCCCTCTTTCTGTCAAGATATCCATGTTCATGGGGGGACTTCCCTTTTTTCGGGCGACGCGCTATGGTTAAAAAAGGTGAAAAACCATGCTGGGCCGACCTGCCGGCAAGATGACGGTCATCCGCGGCGCACAGGACGCCGTTCCCGCCCGCGCGGGAGATACGCCGCACCGTCTTGCCACTCCCCCGCCCCAAGGCGCGGGGCACCATCGGCCCACGCTGCCGGGCATGCAGCCGGAGACGCGCCATGCCCCTATCGGCTGAGGTCCTTCCGGCTCCGTGCCACACTGATTACTAAGGGAGTTTTCTATGTCCAACCCGGTAGATGCTCAACGCACGTTCGCTCTCGTCGGCACCGGCGGGTGCGGCAAAACCTCGCTGGCGGAAATGCTTCTCTTCACCACGGGCACCATCTCGCGGATGGGCGCCATTGAGGAAGGGACCACCAGCCTTGACTATGAGCCCGAAGAAGTCCGCCGCCGCGGCTCCATACAGCCCGCCGTCGCCACCTGGACGTGGAACAAGAACCGGCATTTCCTGCTCGACATTCCCGGCGACGGCAACTTTACCGGGGACATGGACTATCTGCTCAAGGGCGTGGACAGCGCGCTCTTCGTGCTCGACGCCGTGGACGGCGTGCGCCCCCTGACCAAGAAGCTCTGGACCGCCGTTCGCGAGGAAAAACTGCCCGCCCTCTTCGTCATCAACAAGCTGGACCGCGACCGCGCCGACTTCTCCATGGCCTTCGACAGCCTGAGCTCGCTGGGCGTCAAACCCGTGGCCCTGCACTACCCCCTGCGCGAAGGCGAAAGCTTCACCGGCTACGTGGACGTGCTCACCGGCAAGGCCTGGAAATTCGGTCCGGACGGCGCCGCCACGCCCATCGCCCTGCCTGACGACGTGGCCGACGATGTGGCCCTGCTGCGGGATGTGGCCGTGGAAAACATCGCGGAAAGCGATGAAGCCCTCATGGAAAAATATCTCGAAGAAGGCAGCCTGTCCGACGAAGACCTGAACAACGGCCTGCGCAGCGGCGTGCTGCGCGGCGACCTGACGCCCGTGCTCGTCTGCTCCGCGCTGGAGAACAAGGGCGGCGCCGCCATCCTGGATGCCGTGCAGGCCCTGCTGCCCTCCCCGCTGGAACGTCCGCCCTTCGTGGACGCCGAAGGCAACGAACGCGCCTCCTCCCCCGATGAGCCGCTGGCCGCCTTCGTCTTCAAGACCCTGGCCGACCCCTTCACCGGGCAGCTCTCCTTCCTGCGCATCCTCTCCGGCACCATCGACGGCGACGCCACCGTCAAGAATACCCGCAGCGAGGAAAATGAACGCCTCGGCAACCTGCTCTACATGGTGGGCAAGAACCAGACCCCCTGCAAGGACGTGGTGGGCCCCGGCGCCATCATCGCCGTCGCCAAGCTGAAGAATACCCGCACCGGCGACACCCTTTGCGACGAAAAGGCCCCCTTCACCCTGCCCGCCCCCGAACTGCCGCCGCAGCTCATCACCTACGCCCTCTCGCCCAAGGAAAAGGGCGACGAAGACAAGGTCTATGCCGCCATCCAGCGCCTGCTGGATGAAGACATCACCCTCAAGCTCGGCCGCGACGAAGAAACAGGCGATATCCTCCTTTCCGGCATGGGCCAGCTCCACATCGAGCTCTCCGTGGAAAAAGCCCGCCGCCGCTTCAAGGTGGACATCATCCTCAAGACCCCCAAGGTCCCCTACCGTGAGACCGTGCGTGGCAAATGCCAGGTGCAGGGCCGCCACAAGAAGCAGTCCGGCGGCCGCGGCCAGTTCGGCGACTGCTGGATCGAACTGGAAGGCCTGCCGCGCGGCTCCGGCTACGTGTTCGAGGACGCCATCGTCGGCGGCGTCATCCCCCGCCAGTACATCCCCGCCATCGACAAGGGCATCCAGGAAGCGGCCGCCCGCGGCTTCCTCGCCGGTTGCCAGGTGGTGGACTTCCGCGTCAAAGTCTATGACGGCAGCTACCACACCGTGGACTCCTCGGAAATGGCCTTCAAGGTCGCCGGCTCGCTGGCCTTCAAAAAGGCTATGGAAAGCCTCAAGCCCGTGCTGCTCGAACCCGTCGTCCTGCTGACCGTCTCCGTGCCGGACGAAAACATGGGCGACGTCATCGGCGACCTCTCCTCCCGCCGCGGTAAGGTGCTCGGCTCCGACTCCCGCGCCGGCGTGACCGAGATCAAGGCCCACGTCCCCATGAGCGAAGTGCTGCGCTACGCCCCCGACCTGCGCTCCATGACCGGCGGTCAGGGCTTCTTCACCATGGAATTCGCCCACTACGAAGAAGCCCCCCAACCCATCGCCGACCGCGTCATCGCCGAATACCAGGAACATAACGGTCAGGAATAAAACCTGCCCCTAAACGACAAAAAAACGCGGCCCGCTCCGGCAGGCCGCGTTTTTTTGTCGTGCTGCGGGGATGATGCGGGGGGAAGGAAGGGGACTTTTTTGCAAAAAAGTCCCCTTCCTTCC
>DWYJ01000092.1 GCA_019118745.1 Candidatus Desulfovibrio gallistercoris
GGAGAGGGGGAGCGCGAGGGGGAGAGGGAGAACCGTTTTCCAAAACGGTTTCCCTCTCCCCCTCGCACAAGGATGACTTTTTGGGGGGAAGGGCCCCTTTGTCCACAAAGGGGCCCTTCCCCCCACGATACGATACCCTTTATCTCCCTCTTTATCTTTCAAAATAGGTATAGCCGCGCAGGCCGTCCTCGAAGCATTGGAGGATGGCGTAGCGGTCGCTGGGGGAGATGCGTTTTTCACGCACGGCGCGTTCGGCGGTGCTGCGCAGTTCATCGAGGATGCGGCGGGGGTCGTATTCCACGTAACTCAGGATATCGGCCACGGAGTCGCCGCGGATCTCGCGGACGTATTCGTAGCTGCCGTCGTCGGCGCAGCGGATGGAGACGACGTTGGTGTCGCCCATGAGGTTATGCAGGTCGCCGAGGGTCTCCTGATAGGCCCCCACGAGGAAGGCGCCGAGGTAGTATTCTTCGCCGTCGCGCAGGGGATGCAGATCGAGGGTATGTTTGAGGCCTTGCGGGTCGATGAAGTGGTCGATGCGGCCGTCGGAGTCGCAGGTGATGTCCGAGATGATGCCCTGGCGCGAGGGGAACTCGTTCAGCCGGTGGATGGGCATGATGGGGAAGAGCTGATCGATGGCCCAGGAGTCCGGCAGGGACTGGAACACGCTGAAGTTGCCGTAGTAGATGTCCGCCAGGCTGGCGTCGATGTCCTGAAGGTCGCGGGGCACGGTCTTGAGGCGGCGCTTCTCTTCGGCGATGCGCAGCATGATGGCCCAGAAGAAGCGTTCGGAGAGCGTACGCTGCCGCAGGTTCACGCGTCCGGCGGAGAAGAGCTGGCGCATCTCGTCCCGGTAATAGATGGCGTCGTTATAGCATTCCTGGAGGTTGCGCAGGGTGATGCCGGAAAGCACTTCGCGCAGGTTGCGCACGGGTTCGGGGGCCTCTTCGCCGAGGGTCTCGGGCAGCTGCACTTCTTCCACGGCGCTCACGTCCAGGATATTGAAGAGCAGGACGGAGTAATAGGCCACGGTGGCGCGGCCGGACTCCGTGATGATGTGCGGATGCGGGATGTCCTGCTCGTCGAGGATGCTCATGATGGCTTCCACGACGTCGGTGCTGTATTCGTCCAGCGTGTAGTTGCGGGAAGAGATGTAGTTGGTGTGCGAGCCGTCATAATCCACGGCCAGGCCGCCGCCCAGGTCGAGGTAGCCCATGGGCGCGCCTTCCTGCACGAGGCCCACATAGAGGCGTGCGCCTTCCATGACGCCGCGCCGGATGTCGCGGATGTTGGAGAGCTGCGAGCCAAGGTGGTAGTGCAGGAGACGGAAGCAGTCGAGCATGCCCTGCGCCTTGAGCTTGTCCACGATGTCCACGATCTGCGAAGCGCCGAGACCGAAGGTGGAGCGCTCGCCGCCGGAGTCGGTCCAGTGGCCGCCGGCCTTGACGGCCAGTTTGGCCCGCACGCCGATGTTGGGGCGCACGCCCAGCGCCTTGCTGCGTTCCAGCAGCAGATCCAGCTCGCCGGGCATCTCCATGACGAAGTGGACATTGAAGCCCAGCCGCTGGGCCTGAAGGCCGAGGTCGAAAAACTCCTCATCCTTGTAACCGTTGCAGATGAGGCAGGCTTCCGTGTCCCGCATGAGGGAGACGGCGGCGATGAGCTCGGCCTTGGAGCCCACTTCCAGGCCGTGGTGGTAATTGGCGCCGAACTGGGCGATCTTTTCCACCACCTGCTGCTGCTGATTGACCTTGATGGGGAAGACGCCGCGGTACTGTCCCTTGTAGCCCAGGTTCTTGATGGCCTTGCGGAAGGAGTCATGGATATTGCTTATGCGCGCATCCAGGATATTCTCCACGCGCAGGAGGACGGGCATGTCGTAGCCGCGCTCGTGCAGGCCGGCGATGATCTCCGTGATGGGGATCTGCGGTCCCTTGGGCCCCTGGGGGCAGATGACCACGTCTCCGTTGTCGGCCACATTGAAATATCCGGCCCCCCAGTTGCGGATGCCGTAAAGTTCGATGGAGTCTTCCACACGCCACTGCTGCAAGGCACGGTTTTTCGCCACTCTGCTTCCTCCGTGAGGCTGGATGTTCGACATGGGCCGCGGCAAACAAGAAGCGCCCTGACATCCGCTCCAACGGGGATGCGCAAGGCGCGCCAAAGTGGGCGCATTGTACGTTGAAGCGGGGCAAAGTCAATGCCGCCGGAAGGGGCATGGCCGGCGGCCCGGCCGCCTCTCTTTACCTTCAGGACCCGTCAGGTTATGTCTTACGACGGTAAACAGAGTGAACCCGGCCCAAGGAGCTTTCATGTCCAATCCCCTCCGCCAGAAAAAAACTCCCGGCAAGGAGGAAGGCGGCACGCGCCCCGGTATCCCGTTGACGCTGCCTTCCATGCTGGCCGTGCTTTTTCTGGCGCTGGTCGCCATATCTTCCTCCTATCTGGTCGGCGTCATGTTCGGCCGCAGCCAGTGGGAGAGCAGTTCGCCCATGAGCACCGACAGCAGCGACGCCCCCCGTTCCGTGCATCCTGACGGCGACGGCGCGGAGAGCGCCGCTGCCGGGACGCCCGCCACGGACGAGGAGACGCCCGCCACGGAAGGAGAACCACCGGAAGGCATCCTCTCCGCCGAGGAGCTGCGCTTTTCCCGCGTGCTGCGGGCAGCGCCCGGCGAATCGGTGGAGTTGGCCAGCCCGCCGCTGCCGCCCGCCGTGCCGCCGCAGCCCGCGACGGGGCAGACGCCGCCCGGCACGTCCCAGCCGCAAGTCCCCCCGCCCATGCCGCCGGGCATGCGGGCCGCGGTGCCCGAAGGCCAGCAGGCCCCGCCGCCCACCCCTGCCACCATGCACGACTATGTCTTTCAGGTGGGGGCCTTCCGGGATGAGGCCTCGGTGGACGATCTGCGCCAGCGGCTGGAAGGCAGGGGACTGCGCACCCGCATGGAGCGCAGCGGCAAGCTGTATCTCGTTCTGGTCCTGCTGCGCGGCACGGACGAACGCGCGGCGGAGATCCCGCGCATCATGGAAGAGCTTCGCCTCGGCAAACCCATGCTGCGAAGCCGTAAACCGGTCCTGCGTTGAGAGCGTCCGTCCCCACAGGATGAAATCCTCTTCGACCTCTTTTTTCAGGAGATGACATGACCCTGCAAAACAAGAATATGGTCTGTGCCCTGCGACTCGGCGTCATCGGGCACCTTGCCCGGGCATTCTGGGAAGATCGTCTGGTGGAAAGCATCGACAACATCCCGTACGTCATGCGGCCGCGTAACGGCAATGAGCAGACCCGCTGCTGCATCTACAAGGACAGGGCCATCCTGCGCGAACGCATCATCGCGGCGCTGGGCTTCCGCCTGGAAGACCAGACGGACGACAGCGTGCCCCTGCGCCACTTTGCCGAGCAGGTCCTTATCGACCAGACGCCCAACTGGCCCATCCTGACCGTCTGCGACATCGCCTGCCACGGCTGCATGAAGGCCCGCTACTTCGTGAGCGACGCCTGCCAGGGCTGCGTGGCCCGCTCCTGTGCCGGGAGCTGCCGTTTCGGGGCCATCTCCTTTGCGCAGGGGCGTTCCTATATCGACGCCAACAAATGCCGCAACTGCGGGCAGTGCCACGAACACTGCCCCTATCAGGCCATCGTGCGTCTGAACGTTCCCTGCGAGGCCGCCTGTCCGGTGCAGGCCATCCACAAGGGCCCCGAAGGCCGCGCGGAGATCGACTTCGACAAGTGCACGAGCTGCGGCCGCTGCATGCGGGCCTGTCCCTTCGGCGCGGTCATGGAACGCAGCGAAGTGCTGGAAGTGCTGCTGGCTCTGCGCAGCGAGGCCCATGTGACGGCGCTGGTGGCCCCGGCCATGGTCGGACAGTTCAAGGGCGGCCTGCCGCGCATCATCACCGCGCTCAAGGAACTGGGCTTCGACGACGTCATGGAGGTGGCCTCCGGCGCCGACGTCACCAGTCAGAAGGAAGCCGAGGAATTCGTGGAACGCATGGCCCGCGGCGACAAGTTCATGACCACGTCCTGCTGCCCGGCCTATGTGGAGGCGGTGCGCCGCCATGCGCCCAACCTGCTCCCCTTCGTCTCCGAGACGCGTACGCCCATGCACTATACGGCGGAGCTCTCGCGTCAGGCCCACCCCGACACCATCAACGTCTTCCTCGGCCCGTGCGTCGCCAAGCGCACTGAGGGCCTCAACGATCCGCTGGTGGACTTCGTGCTGACCTTCGAGGAGGTCGGCGCGCTGCTGGACGCCAAGGGCATCGTGGTGGAAGAATGCGCCGAGGCCGTGCTGGGCAGCGCCAGCGGGGCCGGACGCGGCTACGCCATCTCCGGCGGCGTGGCCGCGGCGGTCAAGAAGGTGGTGAGCGAACGGGAGGATGTGCGCCCCATCTTCATCAACGGCCTTTCCCTGCAGGCCCTGCGCAAGATGCAGTCCTACATCGACGGCAGCTGCCCCGGGAACCTCATCGAGGTCATGACCTGCGTGGGCGGCTGCGTGGGCGGGGCCGGCGTGCTGGCCGAAGCGGACAAGGCGGCCCGCCTGGTGGACCGCTTTGCCCAGTCCTCGCCGGACAGCGCCCCGCGCGACTGATATCCCGGCAGGGAGTCGCCCTGTCGGGGCGGCTCCCTGCCTTCTTCCCGCCCGTCTTTGCCGGACTTCCCGCGCGCCATGAGCGTTTTGCCTTTGCAAAAAGGGAACGCGAGGCGGCGGCACGGCGCCGCCCGACCGAAACCAGACGGAAAGACCGCGTTTTTCTGCGCAACGACAGGCCGTATGGTTTGAACGCAAAGCGTTTCAAACGGAAAATGCTCATGAACCGCCGCCAGATCCTCGAACTGCTTTTCCGCATGCCGTGGCCCGAACTGCGGGCAGCGGCGCAGCGGCAGCGGCTTGCCGCCGTGGGGCGGCACGTCTTTGTGCGCGGCCTGCTGGAATTCTCCAATCTTTGCCGCCGCAATTGCCGCTACTGCGGCCTGCAACGCGCCAACCGCGAGCTGCGGCGCTACTGCCTGACGCCGCCGCAGATCCTGGCCGCGGCCCGGCAGGCGGCCGCCGCCGGGGTGGATACCCTCGTCCTGCAATCCGGCGAATGGGAACGCCCGCCGCACTGGCTGGCCGGCATCGTCCGGCAGGTCAAGGCCGAACTGGGGCTGGCCGTGACCCTCAGCGTGGGCGAAGTGCCGCGCGAGCACTATGTCCGCTGGCGGGAGGCCGGCGCGGACCGCTTCCTGCTGCGGCATGAGACGGCGGATGCGGCCCTGTATGCCCGCCTCCACCCCGGTCATCAGCTGTCGGAGCGCTTGCGCGCGCTGGAATGGCTGGCGGAGCTGGGTTACGAGGTCGGATCGGGCTTTCTGGTGGGCGTGCCGGGGCAGCGTCCCACCTCGCTCGTGGACGACATCCTGCTCGTGCGGCGGCTGGGCGTGGCCATGTGCGGCGTGGGCCCCTTCATCCCGCAGGCCGCCACCCCGCTGGCGCACTCGCCCCGCGGCGACGTGCCGCTGACCCTGCGGGTGCTGGCCGTCCTGCGTCTTGTCCTGCCCACGGCGCATCTGCCCGCCACCACGGCGCTGGCGAGCCTCTCGCCCGCGGACGGACAGCGGCAGGGCCTGCTGGCCGGGGCCAATGTGCTCATGCCCTCCTTTACGCCGCCCGCCTGCCGTTCGGCCTACCGCATTTACGACAACAAGGCGCAGGTGAGCCTTGCCGCCGCCCGCCACGCCATAACCGCCGCCGGGCTGCGGCACCGTCTGCCCGCCGCCCCACCGGCAGGAGATCCCGCTCATGTCTGACGCCCGCCGTCCCCAACGCCTGCACATCGGCCTCTTTGGCCGCCGCAACGCCGGGAAATCCAGTCTGTGCAACGCTCTTTGCGGACAGGATGCGGCCCTTGTCTCGCCGGTGCCCGGCACGACCACCGATCCGGTGGAAAAAGTGATGGAACTGGCCCCGCTGGGCCCTGTGGTGCTGCTGGACACGCCCGGCCTCGACGATGCGGGAGAACTGGGCGCGCAACGCGTGGCCCGCAGCCTGCGCGCGCTTGAGGAAGTGGACGTGGCCCTCGTCGTGCTGGAAGATCAGCGCTGGGGAGCCCCGGAACGCGAACTGGCCGCCCTGCTGCAGGAAGCGGACGTGCCGTTCGGCATCGTCTGCAACTGCCGGGACGACGCGGCGGAACAGGCCGCCCGCCGCCTGGGCCCGGAGGCCTTCGCCCTGCCCGCCTCCGTCCCGCTGGCCGTCTGCCGTCTGGACGGAGCGGCCACGCCCGCCGGCGCGCTCGACGGCGTGCGGGAGATGCTGGTGCGCCTGCGCCCGCCGGCGGAGGAACCGCCCCTGCTGCGGGACCTGCTGCCCCCGCGGGGACGGCTGATCCTCGTCTGCCCGCAGGACGGCAGCGCGCCCAAGGGGCGTCTGATCATGCCGCAGGTGCAGGCCATCCGCGATGCGCTGGATGGGGACGCGCTCTGCCTCGTGGTCACGGACAAGGCCCTTGGCGCGGCGCTGGACAGCCTGCGCGAGCCGCCGCAGCTCATCGTCTGCGACTCGCAGGTCATCGCCGCCGTCGCCGCCACAGCGCCGCCGGACGTGCCGCTCACCACCTTTTCCGTGCTCATGGCCCGCCTCAAGGGCGACCTCCCCCTGCTGGCGCGCGGCGCGGCGGCCCTCCACGGCCTGCGGCCCGGCGACACGGTCCTCATCCAGGAAGCCTGCTCCCATCATCCGCAGGCCGACGACATCGGCCGGGTCAAGATCCCGCGCCTGCTGGCGCGTCTGGCGGGTGGGGAACTGGATTGCCGCCTGCTGGCCGGGCGTCACTGGCAGGATTATGCCGCCGCCCCCCGGCCCCGCGCCGTGGTGCATTGCGGCGGGTGCACGCTCAGCCGCCGCCAGATGACCCGCCGCCTGGTCACGGCCCGGCGCGCCGACCTGCCCATGACCAACTACGGCATGGCCATATCGCTGGCGCAGGGCGTGCTGGAACGGGTGCTGTCGCCTTTCCCGGAAGCCCTTGCCGCCTACAGGGAAGCCTGCCTTGACCAGAACGTCCGGGCAGGGCATGCTTGACGGCATATGCGAGGGCGGCCCTGCCGCCCCTTGACGGAGGTCTGTATGGATATCCTGCTTGTTCTGTTGATCTGCTGCCTGCTGGGCTTCATCCTGACGCGCCTCATCGGCAACGGCGCGGCGGGCAACGGCTGCGGCTGACGCCCCAACCTGCGCGCCCTCGGTCTGAGGGACCCCGCCAACGGCAACGACAACGCCCCGCGCAAGGACGGTTTCTTTTTCGACGGAGCTCCCGGAGCGAAAGCACCGGCAGGCGGATCATCCCGCCATGACGGCAACGAACGTACCGGCGATCATGCCGGGGACGGCGGCTCCGATCCTTCGTGAGACGGGAGCGGCAGGGACCAGACGATCATCAAAGCTGCCGGGCCAGCGTCATGCCCAGCAGCAGCGCCGCCAGGCCCAGCACCACCTGCGCCCCGATGTTGAAGAAGAGCAGCACCAGACGCGTCTGCCCCAGGGCGAAAGAGTCGAACATCAGGGACGAAAAGGTGGTGAACGAGCCCATGAAGCCCACCAGCAGGATGATGCGCACATGGTCGGGGATGAGCAGGCGCACGGCCGCCAGATGCCAGATGAAGCCGAAGAGGAAGGAGCCCAGCACGTTCACCGTGAAGGTCCCCAGCGGATACTGCCCCCCGGCCAGCCGGTTGGCCAGTTCCGATGCGCCGTAGCGGGCCAGCGTGCCCATTGCTCCGGCCAGCGCCAGCAGGCCCAGATGCCATACGGTCGCCATACCGCCCTCCTGTTTGTCTGGATGCTGCCGGGACATGTCCGCCATGCGGCGGAAACAACGCCCCGGCAGCCACTTAGAGCATTTTGAGTTTGAAACGCTTCGCCCTTCCAGCCCTGCGGCCTTGCGTTCCACGGAAAACGCGGGGCTCCCGCCCACTTCGGGCCGGGCGGCGCTGTGTGCCGCCTCGCGTTTAGTCGCTTTCGCGGGCAAGACGCGCTATTTCGTCTCCATCTCGCGGCCGCGCTGTTCGGCGGCCAGCACGGCATCCACCAGCAGGCCGGAAAGCCCCGCCCTGTCCAGTACGTTGACGCCCGCAATGGTCAGCCCCGCCGGGGAACAGACGTTGTCCCGCATCTCCATGAGCGGCGTCTTCTCCCGCCGGGCCATGCAGGCGCAGCCTTCAAACAGGGCCGCCACCAGCTCGCGCGACTGCGCCCAGGAAAATCCCTGCGTCACCCCCGCCTGCACCAGCCCCTGCATCATCTGGAAGACGTAGGCGGGCCCAGCCCCCACCAGGGCGGAAAAGGCGGTCATCCGCGCTTCGGGCAATTCCACGCAGACGCCCAGATCGGCAAAGAGGCGCAGCACGCGTTCCTTGTCCGCCGGCTTCAGGGCCGGATCGTCGAAGCAGAGCGCGAACACGCCCTTGCCCACCAGCGCGGGCGTATTGGGCATGCAGCGCACCACCGGGCAGCGTCCGCCGGAAGCCGCGCGCAGGCGCTCCACGCTCACCCCGGCCGCCACGGAGATCAGGAGCTTTTCCGGGCCGAGCGCCGGGGCCATGCCGGCCAGCACTTCCTCCGCCTGATAGGGCTTGACGGACAGCACGATCATATCCGCCTTTTGCGCGGCCTCCGCCGCCGTCTCGCACAGCGTGAGCCCGCGTTCCACCAGAGCGGCCGCCCGTGCGGGCGTACGCGTCATGCCGGTGAGGGCATAGCCCCGCTCGGCCGCCACGGAAAGCCAGCCGCCCAGCATGGCCCCACCCATATTGCCGCAGCCGATGCAGGCAATGGTGCATGTTTGCATATATTTTCCTCCTGTCCCCCGCTGCGCACGGACACTCCGCAGATCCGCCCTGCCGTCGTCCGCACGTCAAAAAGAAGGGGAGTTCGTCTCCCCTGCTACGCTCTCGCTGCCTGAAAGTCCAGAGGACGCCCGGCCGTGCGCGCTCCGGACACGCACAGCGGCGGAAGCACGACAGAAAAAAAGGGCACGGGCGGGAATATCCGCCACGCGCCCTTGCGCTCCTGTGCGGGCAGCGCTTTTGCCTCTGAGGCCGAGGGCCTGTTAACACTATTTGTTGCCTGTTGGGGGGAAGGGAAACCCCTCGCTCTGCTGTCGATGCCCGTAAGGCTCCTTCGTCGCCTAACGGGCACGGCCCTACGGGCCGCCTTTCGGTCGCCGCCGGCGCGGGAGCGGGTTTCCCTTCCCCCCAAGCCCCCCATCCCTTCCCCAGCGCGCTTTTACCGGGAGAAGAGCCGGGGACACAAGGCAGCCCTGTCCCAAAGGTAAACGGATCGTGGACGACTTTCCCGTCTTATCTATTGAAATTATTTGTAAAATTTATATTAACAGGCCCTAGAGTATTTTCCGTTTGGAACGCTTCGCGTTCCAAACCATACGGCCTGACGTTTCGCGGAAAAAGCGCGGTTTTTCCGCCTGGTTTCGGCCGGTCGGCACAGTGTCGCCGCCTCGCGTGTTACCTTTTTCAAAGGTAACACGCTCTAATTGCCGCGGTAGGTGGAATAGCCGTTGGCCGACATGGTGATGGGGATATGGTAGTGCCCCGCCCCCTCGATGCCGAAGATGATCTCCACAAAGGGATAGAGCGACGGCTCGTTATGGGCCTTGAAGTAAGGGGCCACCTCAAAGCGCAGCTTGTAGGTGCCGTCGTTGCCCACGCCGGGCAGGAAATTGGCCACGCGGCCGTTCTCGTCCGTCCGGCCTTCGGCCACCTTGACCCAGATATCCTTGGCCGTATCGATCTTGAAAAGGATGACTTCCACCCCCGGGACCGCTTTGCCGCGGGTGATGTCCAGGATGTGCGTGGAAAGCTGATAGGCATCAGCATGGACGGCGGTTGTGCCCACCACCAGCAGCGTCAGAGCCAGGCAGGCATGAACGAACCATTTCATACAGGACCTCCGTTGGGTTGCAGATACGCGCGCCAGCATGCCATGCAGAGCATGCGCGCGCCGTGACCCGGCGCACGTCCGCAAAAGATGGCGTGCGGCACGGGTTTGGAGCATTTTCAGTTGAGAGAGCAAAACGCCCTAAACCTGGTGACATGCGCTGCATGCTTGGGGGGAAGGGGAACCCCTCCGCCGGCGCTGGAGGGGTTCCCCTTCCCCC